>NZ_JBSFKL010000008.1:0-357533 GCF_053598535.1 Streptomyces sp. NPDC001108 | reverse complement strand
TGGATGGCCGAGTACCACAACGGCCTGCCCAAGTACAACGAGTACAAGAAGGCCGACAGCGACCACCTCCTGGAGACCACCGGCCGCGAGCTGCGGAAGCTCATGAGCTGGGTCAACGACGAGGACGCGTAGCACCCACGCCCCGGGGGCGGGCCCACCCGCCCGCCCCCCGGCCGCTCAGCCGATCTCCAGCAGGAGATCGCCCGCCTCGACCTGCTGGACGGAGCCGATCGCCAGCCGGCGCACGGTCCCGGCGGTCTGGGCGGTGATCGACGCCTCCATCTTCATCGCCTCGATGGTGGCCACGGTCTGACCCGCCGCCACCTGCGCCCCCTGCTCCACCTGGAGGGTGACGACCCCGGCGAACGGCGCCGCGACCTGCCCCGCGTCGCCCCGGTCCGCCTTCTCCGCCGCCTTCACCTCCGTGGCGACCGACCGGTCCCGCACCGATACCGGCCGCAACTGCCCGTTGAGCGTGGCCAGTACGCTCCGGAACCCGCGCTCGTCCGGCTCGGAGACGGCCTCCAGCTCGATCAGCAGCGTCACCCCCGGCTCCAGGGTCACGGTGTGCTCGGTCTCCGGCTCCAGCCCGTACAGGAAGTCCCGGGTCGGCAGCACCGAAGTGTCGCCGTACGCCTCCCGGTGCGCCTCGAACTCCTTGGTCGGGCCCGGGAAGAGCAGCCGGTTCAGCGTCGCGCGCGGCGACTTCCGCAGCCCCTCGCGGTCCTCCTCGGACAGCCGGGCCAACCGCTCCTTCGCCGGACGGCCCCGCAGCGCCCGGGTCCGGAACGGCTCGGGCCAGCCGCCGGGCGGATCGCCCAGCTCCCCGTGGAGGAAGCCGATCACGGAGTCCGGAACGTCGAACCGGCCCGGGTCGGCCTCGAAATCCGCCGCCGTCACCCCCGCGCCCACCAGGTGCAGCGCCAGGTCGCCCACCACCTTCGACGAGGGCGTCACCTTCACCAGCCGGCCGAGCATCCGGTCCGCCGCCGCGTAGCAGTCCTCGATCAGCTCGAACCGGTCGCCCAGACCGAGCGCGATGGCCTGCTGACGCAGATTGGACAGCTGCCCGCCGGGGATCTCGTGGCGGTAGATCCGGCCGGTCGGCGAGGTGAGCCCGGACTCGAACGGGGCGTACACCTTGCGGGTCGCCTCCCAGTACGGTTCCAGGTCGTTGACCGCCGCCAGCGACAGGCCCGTGGCCCGCTCGGTGTGGTCGGTGGCGGCCACCAGCGCCGACAGCGGGGGCTGACTGGTCGTCCCGGCCATCGAGGCGACCGCCGCGTCGACCGCGTCCACCCCCGCGTCGATCGCGGCGACCAGCGTGCCGAGCTGCCCGCCCGCGGTGTCATGGGTGTGCAGATGGACCGGCAGGTCGAACCGCTCGCGCAACGCCGTGACCAGGGTGCGGGCGGCCGGCGGGCGCAGCAGCCCCGCCATGTCCTTGATGGCCAGCACATGGGCGCCCGCGTCCACGATCCGTTCGGCCAGCCGCAGATAGTAGTCCAGGGTGTACAGGGTCTCGCCCGGGTCGGAGAGATCGGCGGTGTAGCAGAGCGCCACCTCGGCGAGCGAGGTGCCGGTGGCGCGCACCGCGTCGATCGCCGGGCGCATCTGGTCCACGTCGTTGAGGGCGTCGAAGATCCGGAAGATGTCCATCCCGGCCGCCGCGGCCTCGGCGACGAACGCCTCGGTGACCTCGGTGGGGTAGGGGGTGTAGCCGACCGTGTTGCGGCCGCGCAGCAGCATCTGGGTGCAGATGTTGGGCACCGCCTCCCGGAGCTTCGCCAGCCGCTCCCACGGGTCCTCGGCCAGGAAGCGCAGCGCCACGTCGTAGGTGGCGCCGCCCCAGCATTCGAGGCTGAGCAGCTCCGGCGCGGTCCGCGCGACGTACGGTGCGACGGTCAGCAGGTCCCGGGTGCGCACCCGGGTGGCCAGCAGCGACTGGTGGGCGTCGCGGAACGTCGTGTCGGTGACGGCGAGGGCGGCCTGTGCGCGCAGCTCGGCGGCGAACGCCTCCGGGCCCAGGGCCGCGAGCCGCTGCCGGGAGCCTGCCGGCGGGGTGCCCGGCGGCAGCGGGGGCAGCTTGTCCGCCGGGTCGATCACGGCGGGGCGGGGCCCGTACGGGCGGTTGACGGTGGTCTCGGCGAGGTAGCCCAGCATGCGGCTGCCCCGGTCGGCCGACGGGCGGGCCCGGATCAGCTCCGGGTGCGCGTCGATGAAGCCGGTCGTGACGTGCCCCGCCCGGAAGTCGGGATGGTCCAGCACGGCGCCCAGGAACGGCAGGTTGGTCGCCACGCCCCGGATGCGGAACTCCGCGATGGCCCGCCGGGCCCGGCGGGCCGCGTTGGCGAAGTCGTGCCCGTGGCAGGTGAGCTTGACCAGCATCGAGTCGAAGTGCGCGGAGACCTCCGCACCGGTGTGGACGGTGCCGCCGTCCAGCCGGACGCCCGGGCCGCCGGGGGAGCGGTACGCGGAGATGGTGCCGGTGTCCGGCCGGAAGCCGTTCGCCGGGTCCTCCGTGGTGATCCGGCACTGGAGCGCCGTGCCGTTGAGGGTGATGTCGTCCTGGGTGAGGCGCAGTTGGGGCAGGGTCATGCCGGCGGCGATGCGCAGCTGGGCGATGACCAGGTCGCGCCCGGTGACCTGCTCGGTCACGGTGTGCTCCACCTGGATGCGCGGGTTCATCTCGATGAAGACGTGATGGCCGTCGCGGTCCACCAGGAACTCGACGGTGCCCGCGTTCACGTACCCGATGTGGCGGGCGAAGGCGACGGCGTCGGCGCAGATCCGCTCCCGCAGCGCCGGGTCGAGGTGCGGGGCGGGCGCGATCTCGACGACCTTCTGGTGACGGCGCTGCAACGAGCAGTCCCGCTCGTACAGATGCACCACGTTCCCCTCGGCGTCGGCGAGGATCTGCACCTCGATGTGGCGGGGGTCGATCACCGCCTGTTCCAGGAAGACCGTCGCGTCGCCGAACGCGGAGCGCGCCTCGCGCATGGCCGCGTCGATGGCCTCCCGCAGCTCCGCCGGTTCGGCGACCCGGCGCATGCCGCGCCCGCCGCCGCCCGCGACGGCCTTCACGAAGACCGGGAAGCCGATGCCGTCCGCCGCCGCCACGAGCGCGTCCACGTCCGTCGAGGGCTCGGAGGACTTCAGGACGGGCACCCCGGCCTCCCGGGCCGCCGCGACCGCCCGGGACTTGTTCCCGGTCAGGTGCAGCACCGGGGCGGGCGGGCCGACGAAGGTGATCCCGGCCTCCGCGCACGCCGCCGCGAGGTCCGGGTTCTCCGACAGGAAGCCGTAGCCGGGGTAGACCGCGTCGGCCCCCGCCCGGCGGGCCGCGCCGATCACCTCGTCCACCGAGAGGTAGGCGCGTACGGGATGGCCGCGCTCCCCGATCAGATAGGCCTCGTCGGCCTTGGCCCGGTGGAGCGAGTTGCGGTCCTCGTAGGGGAACACGGCGACGGTGGAGACGCCGAGCTCGAACGCCGCGCGAAAGGCGCGGATCGCGATCTCGCCACGGTTTGCGACCAGTACCTTCTCGAACATCGGACTCCCCAGTCGTGTCACGGGTGTGGCGTCAGGACGGGCGATGCGGTTCTCGGGCGCGAAGCGTTCGCCACCGTACCGGAGTCCCGCCCCGTTGATCGCGGACGCCTGCGTGACGTCGGCCTCACACCGCCCCGTCGGCCGCCCGCACCGCCAGGTAGCGGGCGGGGAACTCGCCGCCGCCGTGCACCGCCAGGTCCGCCCCGCTGACGTGGCCGGACAGGCCGCCGGCGAGGAACAGGCAGGCCCGCGCCACGTCGTCCGGCTCGGCCAGCCGCCGCGTCGCGATCACCGCCGCCACCGCCGCCACCCCCTCCGCGCCGTAGACCGCCGCCGCGTCCGGGGTGCGGACCGGGCCCGTCGTGATGTGGTTCACCCGGACCGCGGGCGCCCACTCAAGCGCCAGCGCCCGGGTGAGGGCCAGCAGCCCCGCCTTGGCCGCCGAGTAGGCGGCGGTGCCGGGCTGCGGGTCGTGGGCGGAGACGCTGCCGATGTTGACGATCGCACCCCCGCCCTCCTGGGCCCGCATGACGCGGCACGCCGCCTGCGACACGTAGAACGGCGCCAGCAGGTTGAGCGCGACGACCTTCTCCACGAACCGGGGCGAGACGGTGGCCGCGTCGGCGTCCGGCGAGCCGCCCGCGTTGTTGACCAGCACGTCGAGCCGTCCGTACCGCTCCACCGCCGCCGTCACCGGGGCCCCCGCCGCCACCGGGTCGCGTACGTCGGCCGGGACGAAGACCGCGGACCGCCCCCCGGCCGACGGCGGGGCCCCCGGCGCGCTCCGGCCGCAGACCACCACCTCGGCCCCGGCGCCGAGGAACGCCTCCGCGATGGCGGCCCCGATGCCCCTGGTACCGCCGGTGACCAGCACCACCCGCCCCGTGAAGTCCCATCCGTCACCGGTGTCCATGCCGTGCGCCTCCTGCCCGAAATACGCCGTCAGCCCGTCAGCCCGTCAGCCCGTCAGCCCGAGCCCGGCGGCGAGCCGCGCCCGGTGGTGCGCGGGCGCGCCGAACAGCTCGCCCGCTCCGTGCGCCCGCTTGAAGTAGCGGTGCGCGTCGTGCTCCCAGGTGATCCCGATCCCGCCGTGCAGCTGGATCGTCTCGCCCGCCACCGCCGAGAACGCCTCGGAGCAGACGGACTTGGCGACGGCGGCCGCCCTCGGCAGCGCCGCGGGGTCGGTGTCGGCGGCGTACGCGGCCCCGAGCGCCGCCGAACGCGCCGACTCCACCAGGACGTAGGCGTCCGCCAGCCGGTGCTTCACCGCCTGGAACGAGCCGATGGGCCGCCCGAACTGGACCCGGTCGCGGGCATGGGCGACGGTGAGCTCCAGACAGCGCGCGGCCGCGCCCGCCTGCTCCGCGGCGAGGGCCGCGCACGCCAGGTCCCGCACCCGCTCCAGGCACCGGCCGCCGTCGCCGTCCGCGCCCAGCAACCGCCCCTCGGCACCGGTGAGCACCCATCGGGCCTGGGCCCGGGTGGTGTCCATCGTCACCACGGGCTCCCGGCGCACCCCGGCGGCGCCGGGCGCCACCTCGAAGAGCGAGAGCCCAGCCCCGGTCCGGGCAGCGACGACCAGGACGTCGATCTCCGGCCAGTCCAGGACGTGCTCCTTGACCCCGGTGAGCCGCCAGCCGTCTCCCGGGCCCGGCACCGCCGCCGCGCGGACCGCCGCCCCGTCCCAGGAACCACCCTCGGCCCAGGCCAGGGCACCCACCGAGGTGCCCTCGGCGAGCCCGGGGAGCAGTCGCCCGCAGGCCGCCCGGTCACCGGTGGCCAGCAGCGCCCCGGCGGTGAGCACCACCGAGCCGAGGAACGGTACCGGGCTCAGGCACCCGCCCAGCTCCTCCATCACCACGTGGACGTCCCGGGCACCGCCGCCCAGCCCGCCGTGCTCCTCCGGAACGGTCAGCCCGGCCACGCCGATCTGCCCGGTCAACGGCGCCCAGGCGGCGTCGCCCTGATGTTTCGTCAGCAGCGCGGCCACCGCCGACCTCAGCTGCTCCTGCTCCTCGGTCGGCCTCATCGGACCGCTCCTCCCCGCATCCGGTCAGGCACCTTCCAGGACCCGGGCCCGGCAGGCGGCCGGTGTGCCCCAGGCGTCGCGCAGCGGCCGGGCCTTGCGGATCCACAGCGACAGGTCCAGCTCGTCGGTGTAGCCCACCGCCCCGTGCAGTTGGAGGGCGGTGCGGGCCGCCCCGTACGTGGCCTCGCCCGCCGCGACCTTGGCCGCGGCGATCTCCCGGCCCGCCGCACCGTCGTCGGCGGCCAGCGCCAGCGCGGCGCCGTGCACCAGCGGCTCGGCGAACTCCAGTGCCAGCAGGGTGTCGGCCAGCCGGTGCTTGACCGCCTGGAAGGACCCGATCGCCGCCCCGAACTGGGCGCGCTGCTGGGCGTAGGCGACCGTACGGGCCAGCAGGGTGCGGCCGACCCCGAGCGCCTGGGCCGCCGTGAGGAGCGCCGCCACCCCGGCCGCGTACCCGGCGGCCCGGGTCACCGCCGGGCCCCGGGCCAGGACGGTCCCGCCCGTGGGCCGGGCCAGACGCCGCGCCGGATCGGCCGAGGGCTGCACGGGCCCCGCCCCGGCCGCGAGGCCCAACGAGTCGCCGTCCACCACGAGGACCGCCTCCGCCGCGTCGGCGTCCAATGCGTACGGGCTCAGCGCGGTCAGACAGAGCGACAGCTCCGACGCCCCCGAGGCGACCCGGGGCAGCCACTCGGCGGCCGGCCCCTCGTCGCCGAGCCGGCCGAGCAGGGCCGCCGCCGCGACCGTCTCGACCAGCGGCCCGGGTACGGCGTGCCGCCCCAGCACCTCGAAGGCGACGGCCAGCTCCAGCGGCAGCGGGCCGAGCCCGTCGTGCTCGGGCGCCACCGCCAGCGCGAACAGCCCGGCCTCGGCGAGCCCGTCCCGCAGCTCCCGCCCCGGTTTGTGGTCCCCGGCCGCCCAGGACCGGACCGCGGCCGGGACGTCGCCGGAGGCGAGCCGCGCGTCGAGGGAGCGGGCGAACTCCCGCTGCTCGGCGTCGAGGAGGAAGCGCATCAGCGGCGTCCCTTCGGCAGGCCGAGCAGCCGCTCGGCGACGATGTCGCGCTGGATCTCGTTGGTGCCCGCGTAGACCGGACCGGCCAGCGAGAAGGTGTACCCCTCCGCCCAGCCGCCGGGCGGGGCGTCCGCCGCGTGGTCGGCGAGTTCGCCGTACGGGCCCAGCAGGTCGAGCGCCGTCTCGTGGAGCGCGATGTCCAGCTCGGACCAGTAGAGCTTGTTGAGGCTGGAGGCGGCGGCCGGGGCGTCCTCGCCGTGCAGCACCCGGGAGGCGCCCGCGTAGGAGAACAGCCGGTAGGCGCGGGCCGCGATCACCGCGTCGGCGACCCGGTCGCGCAGCGCCGTGTCCCCGGGGTCGCCGTGGGCCCGCCACAGCGCGGTCAGCCGTTCGGCGGCGGCCGTGAACCGGCCGGGGCTGCGCAGGGTCAGCCCGCGCTCGTTGCCGGTGGTGCTCATCGCCACCCGCCAGCCCTGCCCCGGCTCGCCGATCACGTCCGCGTCCGGGACGAACACCCCGTCCAGGAAGAGCTCGGCGAAGGCGGGCTTCCCGTCGAGCCGCCCGATGGGCCGCACCGTGACCCCCTCCGCGTCCAGCGGGAACATCAGATACGTCAGCCCCCGGTGCGGCCGGTCCGCGTCCGGGTCGCTGCGGAAGAGGCCGAACGCCCGGTCGGCGAAGGCGGCCCGGGAGGACCAGGTCTTCTGGCCCTGGAGCAGCCAGCCGCCGTCGGTCCGTACGGCCGTCGAGCGCAGCGAGGCCAGGTCCGAGCCGGCCTCCGGCTCCGACCACGCCTGCGCCCAGACGAGTTCGCCGCTCGCCGTCGGGGGCAGCAGCCGGGCCCGCTGCTCGTCGGTGCCGTACTCGAAGAGGGTGGGGGCCAGCAGATTGATCCCGTTCTGGCCGACCCGGCCGGGCGCCCCGGCCGCGTAGTACTCCTCCTCGAAGAGCAGCCAGCGCAGCAGCGAGGCGCCGCGCCCGCCGTACTCCTCGGGCCAGGAGACCACCGACCAGCGGTCCGCGGCCAGTACGGCCTCCCACTCCCGGTGGGCGGCGAAGCCCTCGGCGGTCTCCAGGGACGGCAGGGGGACGGCGGGGACGTGCGCGGCCAGCCAGGCGCGGGCCTCGTCGCGGAACGCCTCGTCGGCGGCGTCGAGAGCGAGGTCCATCAGGAGCCCGCCTTCTTCATCGCCCGGATGTCCATGCCGCCGAGCGCGTCGGAGGCGGTTTCGGCGTTGTGGGCGTGGGCCAGGTGGTGCAGGCCGAACACCGAGTCCATCCCGGTGTGCATCCCCTGGAGGTCCTCGGCCTGGTTGACGGCGCGCTTGGTCAGGGCCAGGCCCATCCGCGGCATCTCGGCGATGCGCAGCGCCAGCTCCCTCGTGCGCTCGGCCAGTTCCTCCCGGGGCACGACCCGGTTGACCATGCCGACCTCGTACGCCCGTTGCGCGCTCATCCGGTCGCCGGTGAAGAGGAACTCCTTGGCGATCCTCGGCGGCATCACCCAGGGGTGGGCGAAGTACTCGACCCCGGGGATGCCCATCCGGACCACCGGGTCGGCGAAGAAGGCGTCCTCGCTCGCCACGATCAGGTCGCAGATCCAGGCGAGCATCAGCCCCCCGGCCACACAGGCGCCCTGCACCGAGGCGACGACCGGCTTCGGCAGCTCCCGCCAGCGGCGGCACATGCCCAGGTACACCTCGGACTCGCGGGCGAAGCGGCTCTCCGCGCCCGCCTTGTCCGAGTGGTCCCACCAGAGCCCGGCCCGGCGCTCGAAGGGGAGGTGCGCGTCCCGCTCGGGGGTGCCGATGTCGTGCCCGGCGGAGAAGTGCCTGCCCGCCCCGGCCAGGACGACGGCCTTCACCTCGTCGTCCTCCGCCGCGCGGTAGAACGCCCGGTCCAGGGCGTAGGTCATCGCGGAGTTCTGGGCGTTGCGGTAGTCGGGCCGGTTCATGGTCACCGTGGCGACCGGGCCCCGCGTCTCGTAGCGCACCGGCTCGTCGTGGGCAGTGGACATCCGCCCCTCCTTCCCTAACAAGTGTTTGGTAGATTAACGTACCGTCATGAGCAGCGTCGAGGCGTTCCGCACCGAGATCCGCGGCTGGCTGGCCGCCAACCTCACCGGTTCCTTCGCGGACCTGCGCGGCCGCGGCGGACCCGGGCGCGAGCACGAGGCGTTCGACGAACGCCTGGGCTGGGAGCGGCACATGGCGGCCGCCGGCTGGACGTGCGTGGGCTGGCCCGAGGAGTACGGCGGGCGCGGCGCGAGCATCGAGCAGCAGATCGCCTTCCACGAGGAGTACGCCCTGGCCGACGCCCCGGCCCGGGTCAACCACATCGGCGAGCAACTGCTCGGGCCGACGCTGGTGGCCTTCGGCACCCCCGCGCAGCGGGCCAGGTTCCTGCCGCCGATCGCCGCCGTCCAGGAGCTGTGGTGCCAGGGCTACAGCGAGCCGGACGCCGGCTCCGACCTGGCGAACGTACGGACCAGGGCCGAGCGGGACGGCCCCGACTGGGTCGTCACCGGACAGAAGATCTGGACATCGATGGCACACGAGGCCCAGTGGTGCTTCGTGGTCGCCCGCACCGAGCCCGGCTCGACGCGCCACCACGGCCTGTCCTACCTGCTGGTCCCGCTGGACGGCCCCGGGGTGGAGATCCGGCCGATCACCCAGCTCACCGGCGACCACGAGTTCAACGAGGTCTTCTTCGACGGCGCCCGCACGCGCGCCGAGCATGTCGTGGGGGAGCCGGGCGACGGCTGGCGCGTCGCCATGGCCACCCTCGGCTTCGAGCGCGGCGTCTCCACCCTGGGCCAGCAGGTCGGCTTCCGGCGCGAACTGGAGGCCCTCGTCGCCCTGGCCCGGCGCAACGGCGCGGCGAAGGACCCGCTCGTCCGCGACCGGCTCGCCCGCGCCTGGGCCGGGCTGGAGACCATCCGCTGGAACGCCCTGCGGATGCTCGACGGCGTCGCGGCCGGCGCGCCCGGCCCCGAGGCGTCCATCGGCAAGATCTTCTGGGCGACCTGGCACCGGGAACTGGGCGAACTCGCCATGGCTGTCCTGGGCGCCGGAGGCATGACCGCCGCCGAGGCCCCGTACGGACTCGACCGGTGGCAGCGGCTGTTCCTCTTCTCCCGCGCCGACACCATCTACGCCGGGTCCAACGAGATCCAGCGGAACATCATCGCCGAGCGCGTCCTCGGCCTGCCGAAGGAGCCCCGCCCGTGACCCACCGGCCGACCTACGTACCGGGCCACTCCCTCCTGGACGGCCGCACCGCGGTGATCACCGCCGCCGCGGGCGCCGGGATCGGGGGCGCGACCGCCCGCCGGTTCCTGGAGGAGGGGGCGAGGATCGTCCTCGGCGACGCCCACGAGCGCCGCCTGGCCGAGAGCGCCGCCGCGCTCGCCGGGGAGTTCGGCGCGGACCGGGTCGCCGCCCTGCCCTGCGACGTCACCGACCAGGACCAGGTCGACGCCCTCTTCGCGTACGCCGCCGAACGCCACGGCGGCCTCGACGTCGTCGTCAACAACGCGGGCCTCGGCGGCACCGCCGATCTCGTCGACATGACCGACGAGCAGTGGACGAAGGTCCTCGACGTCACCCTGGGCGGCACCTTCCGCTGCACCCGCACCGCCCTGCGCCACCTCAGGGACGGCGGCAACGGCGGGGCCGTCGTCAACAACGCCTCGGTCGTCGGCTGGCGCGCCCAGCGCGGCCAGGCCCACTACGCCGCGGCCAAGGCCGGGGTCATGGCCCTCACCCGGTGCGCCGCCCTGGAGGCCGCCGACTTCGGGGTACGCGTCAACGCCGTCGCCCCGAGCCTGGCCATGCACCCGCACCTGGTGAAGGTCACCACCCCGGAACTGCTCGCCGAACTCACCGGGCGCGAGGCGTACGGCCGGTACGCCGAGCCCTGGGAGGTCGCCAACGTCATCGTCTTCCTGGCCAGCGGCTACTCCGCGTACATGACCGGGGAGACCGTCTCCGTCAGCAGCCAGCGGGCGTGAAGCCCAGGGCGGGTCCGCCCGTCACCCGACACACCACCCACTCTCCCGTGGAGGAGCAGTCATGGCCGAGGCCTACATCGTCGAAGCGGTACGCACCCCGGTCGGCCGCCGCAGGGGCGGACTCGCCGCCGTCCACCCCGCCGACCTCGGCGCCCACGTCCTCAAGGCGCTGGTGGAGCGCGCCGGGGTCGACCCGGCCGCCGTCGACGACGTCGTGTTCGGCTGCCTGGACACCGTCGGCCCGCAGGCCGGGAACATCGCCCGCACCGCCTGGCTCGCCGCGGGCCTCCCCGAGGAGGTGCCCGGCACCACCGTCGACCGGCAGTGCGGCTCCTCCCAGCAGGCCGCCCACTTCGCCGCCCAGGGCGTCCTCTCCGGCACCCAGGACCTGGTCGTCGCGGGCGGCACCCAGAACATGTCCATGATCCCCATCGCCTTCGCCTCCCGCCAGGCCGCCGACCCCCTCGGGCTCACCGAGGGCCCCTACGCGGGCTCCGAGGGCTGGCGCGCCCGCTACGGCGACGCACCCGTCAACCAGTTCCACGGCGCCGAACTCATCGCCCGGAAGTGGGACATCACCCGCGAGGCCATGGAGGAGTTCGCCCTGCGCTCGCACCAGCGGGCGGCGCGCGCCATCGACGAGGGCCGCTTCGACCGGGAGACCGTCCCGTACGGCGAGGTGACCGTGGACGAGGGGCCGCGCCGGGACACCACCGTCGAGAAGATGGCCGCCCTGAAACCGGTGGTCGAGGGCGGTCTGCTCACCGCCGCCGTCTCCTCGCAGGTCTCCGACGGCGCCTCCGCGCTGCTCATCGCGTCGGAACGGGCCGTCGCCGAGCACGGACTGACCCCCCGGGCCCGCGTCCACCACCTCTCGGTGCGCGGCGAGGACCCGATCCGGATGCTCTCCGCGCCCATCCCGGCGACCGCGCACGCCCTGAAGAAGACCGGCATGTCCATCCACGACATGGACCTGGTCGAGATCAACGAGGCGTTCGCCCCGGTCGTCCTGGCCTGGCTGAAGGAGACCGGCGCCGACCCGGACCGGGTCAACGTCAACGGCGGCGCCATCGCGCTCGGCCACCCGCTCGGCGCCACCGGCACCCGGCTGATGACCACCCTGCTGCACGAACTGGAGCGCACCGGCGGCCGCTACGGACTCCAGACCATGTGCGAGGGCGGCGGCCTCGCCAACGTCACCGTCATCGAACGCCTCTGACCGCTCCGGCGCCCTCGGGGAACGCCGGAGCGGGCCGTTCTCAGAGGGCGCCGAGCTCTTTCAGCGCCGCCCGCGCCTCCGCCATGATCCGTTCGACCAGCTCCGCGCAGGACGGCAGGTCCCCGATCACCCCCGCCACCTGACCCGAGGCCATCACCCCGAGATCGGTACGCCCCTCGACCAGGGCGGCCTTGAGCAGCATCGGGGTGTTGGCGGCCAGCAGCACCTGGCTCCAGGTCAGCTCCTTGCCGTGCTTCATCGCCAGCCCGTCCCGGACCAGCCGGGGCCAGCTCGTCCCCGACTCCCTGCGGAAGGCGGCCGCGTGCCGCACCGCCCGCAGCAGCGAGGCCGCCCGGCCCGAGCGCTCCAGGGCGTCGACCATGGGGGTGCGCAGCATCCGGTGCGGCAGCCCGTCGAGCCGGTCCGTCACCGTGACGTCCTTGACCGAGGCGGCCAGGTAACGCGCCTTGACCGGGTCCGGGACGGTGCTGTCGGAGGTCAGCAGGAAGCGCGTGCCCATCCCGATCCCGGCCGCCCGGTGGGCGAGCGCGGCGACCAGCCCCCGGCCGTCGTGGAAACCGCCCGCCGCGACGACCGGGATGTCCACGGCGTCCACGACCTGGGGGAGCAGCACGGTGGTGGCCACGTTCCCGGTGTGCCCGCCGCCCTCCCCGCCCTGCACCATCACCGCGTCGGCCCCCCACGCGGCGACCTTCTCCGCGTGCCGCCGGGCCCCCACGGACGGCATGACCACGACCCCCGCGTCCTTGAGCCGGGCGATCAGCTCCTTCGACGGGGCGAGCGCGAACGACGCCACCCGGACCCCCTCGTCGATCACGATCCGGACCCGCTCGGCGGCGTCCCCCGCGTCCGCCCGCAGATTGACGCCGAACGGCGCGTCCGTGCGGGACTTCACCTCCCGGACCGCGGCACGCAACTGCTCGACGGTCATCGTCGCCGAGGCCAGGATGCCGAGCGCGCCCGCGTTCGCGGTGGCGGAGACCAGCCGGGGACCGGCCACCCAGCCCATCCCCGTCTGCACGATCGGGTACCGCACCCCGGTCAGCTCGGTGAGCGCGGTCGGCAGCGGCGCGGGCCCGGTCATGCCGGCACCTCGCGCCCGCGCAGCCCGTCCGGGTCGAGGACCTCCCGGATCAGCCGCAGCTCCGCCCCGGTGGGCTCCCGGGTGAACGGCACCTCGGCGGGGACCGTGAGGGCGAAGCCGGTGGCGGCGGCGACCTGTTCGACGCTCACCCCCGGGTGCAGGGAACGCAGCCGCATCGTCCGGTCGGGCGTCTCGAAGTCGAAGACCCCCAGATCGCTGATGACCTCGGGGATGCGGTGGTACCGGCTCACGGCCGGACCGGCTTGCGCGGCCCGGTCGTAGCCGACCCCGCTGACCATGTCGACCCGCTCCACGAAGACCCGCGGCGAATGCCTCGGGATCCAGTAACTCGTCGGGTTGTTCAGGGTGTTGACGGGGGCGCCGCGCACCCCGAGCAGCTGCCGCGCGGGCCGGGCCCAGTCGCCGATGCAGGAGATGTTCTGGTTGCCGTACCGGTCGATCTGGCTGGCGCCCATCATCACGTGGCGCCGCCCGGTCGCGGTGAGCGTCAGATGCTGACGGAACGGCAGCCACCCCTCGACGCTCCCCGGGGCCGTCCCCATCGCCGGGGTGTCGCCCATCAGCAGCGCCTCCCCGTCGGTCAGCAGCAGCGCGGGGGAGAAGGTGAGCCGCGCCAGCCGCGCCCCGATGGCCGGGACGGTGCCCATCGGGCTGGCGAGGACCTCGCCCGCGCCGCGCCACGCCTCGGCGCAGGCCACCACGCAGTACTCCGCCCGGCTCGGCGGTGCGACGACGGTGCTCATGCTTCCTCCTGGTGGAACGCGGCGACGGCGGACTGGTAGGCGGCCTCGTCCCCGGACAGGAACCGTGCGACGAAGGCGGGCCACGCCTCCGGATCGCGGGCGGCCCGGACGTAGGCGCGCTGGAAGGCCTCGTCCCGGTCGTGGTCGGGCACGCAGGAGGTGAAGTGCGCCCCGTTCGGCGTCTCGACCACCCCGGTCACGAACGGCCGCTTGACCAGCAGGGTCTGCGGGCCGTGCTCCTTCAGCAGCTCCGAGGTCTCCACGATCCGCTCGCAGGAGACGTACGCCTGGTCGGCGGCCTCGCAGAACAGGTCGTCGAAGTACGGATCGGGGCCCAGGTACTGCCCGTTGCCCTGGGCGTCCGCCCGGTTGAGGTGGACCAGCGCCGCGTCCATCCGCAGCGCGGGTGCCGCGACCAGCACCTCCCCGTCGTCGTACGGCGAGGTGACCGTGCGCAGCGCCGGGTTGACCTTCATCAGGTCCGAGCCCAGCCCGGCCCGTACCGGCATGAACGGCAGCCGCTGCGCGCCCGCCGTCAGCCCCCACATCAGCATCGCCTCGTCCAGCTCGGCCATCTCGAACGCGCCGCGCTGGCGGGCCGCCGTGAAGTGCGGCTCCAGCGGGACCGAGTCCAGCGTCCCGAACGCCGTGACCAGTTTCCGGATCCGGCCCGCCGCGGCCAGCAGCCCGACATCGGGACCGCCGTACGACACCACGGTCAGGTCCGTGACGTCCGACCGCAGCAGCGCCCGGACCAGCGCCATCGGCTTGCGGCGCGAACCCCAGCCGCCGATGCCGACCGTCATACCGCTCTCCAGCCGGCCGGCCACCTCGTCGGCCGTCATCCTCTTGTCCTGGCTCACGCGCCCCGCTCCTTGTCCGCGTCCGTGCCGAAGGTGTCGCGCACCCGCCCGGCGACACCACTGAGGTTGGCCTCGAAGGTGAAGCCCTGCTCGAAGCGGTAGCTGCGGCGTACGTCGACCGGGTCGATGCCGTTGATGGCGGCCTTGGCCAGCCGGATCAGCGAGCCGTCCTTCGCGGCGATCTCCCGGGCCAGCTCCAGGGCGGCCCCGGCCAGCCGTTCGCGTGGGACGACGCGCCACACCGAACCGTGCCCGTGCAGTTCCCGGGCCGTCACGGTGCGCGAGGTGTAGTACAGGGCCCGCATCAGGTGCGCCGGGACCAGCCGGGCCAGATGGGTGGCCGCGCCGAGCGCGCCCCGGTCCAGCTCCGGCAGCCCGAAGACCGCGTCCTCGCTGGCCACGATCGCGTCCGCGTTGCCCACCAGGCCGATGCCGCCGCCCAGGCAGAAGCCGTGCACGGCGGCGACCACCGGGACCTCGCACTCGTAGACCGCGGCGAACGCCTCGAAGCAACCCCGGTTGGCCCCGAGGAGCGCGTCGTGCCCCTCCGCGCGCTGCATCTCCTTGATGTCCACGCCCGCGTTGAAACCGCGTCCCTGGGCGCCGAGGACCACGCACCGGACCTGCGGATCGGCCCCGGCGGCGCGCACCGCGGCGGCGAGGTCGTACCAGCCGCGTACCGGCAGGGCGTTGACCGGCGGGAAGTCGACGGTGACGACGGCGACGCCCTCTTCCGGGGCGGAGGTGGAGACACCCATGAGCAGATCAGCTACCTTTCCACCTAACGTTTGTTTGGTTCAACGTAGCAGTGATACGGACACCGCGGGAGGGCACCGCCCGCTTCGGCGGGCGCCCGCTCCGGCCGCCGGACCCCCGCCCAGCGAAAGGACCTCCGCCATGAGCTCACCGACCGCCCTGTGCGCCGGACGCGTCGCCGTCGTCACCGGCGCGGGCCGCGGACTCGGCCGCGCCCACGCCTTGGCCCTCGCCGCCGAGGGCGCCCGGGTCGTGGTCAACGACCTCGGCGTCGGCCTCGACGGTTCGGGCGGCGCCACCGCACCCGCCCAGCAGGTCGTCGAGGAGATCCGCGCAGCCGGCGGCGAGGCCGTCGCACACTGCGCGGACATCGCCACCGCCGAGGGCGCCGCCTCCCTCGTCACGACCGCGCTCGACACCTTCGGCAGGCTCGACACCCTGGTCAACAACGCCGGCTTCCTCCGCGACCGGATGCTGGTCAACCTGGACGAGGACGACTGGGACGCGGTGACCCGGGTCCATCTCAGGGGCCACTTCCTGCCGCTCAAACACGCCGCGGCGCACTGGCGGTCCGAGGCGAAGGCGGGCCGGGTGCCCGAGGCCCGGGTCGTCAACACCTCGTCCGGGGCCGGGCTGCTGGGCAGCGTCGGCCAGGTCTGCTACTCCGCCGCCAAGGCCGGGATCGTCGCCCTGACCCTGGTGGCCGCCGCCGAACTCGGCCGCTACGGGGTCCAGGTCAACGCGATCGCCCCGGCCGCCCGCACCCGGATGACCGAGGAGACCTTCGCCGGGACCATGGCGGCGCCCGCGGCGGGCGCGTTCGACGCGATGGCCCCGGAGAACGTCTCGCCGCTCGTCGTCTGGCTCGGCTCGGCCGCCAGCGCCGGGGTCAGCGGCCGGGTCTTCGAGGCCGAGGCCGGACGGATCACGGTGATGGAGGGCTGGCGCCCCGGCCCCACCGCGGACAAGGGCGCCCGGTGGAGCCCGGCCGAGGCGGGGGAGGCCGCCACCGCACTGCTCGCCCGGGCCGAACCGCCGCAGCCGGTGTACGGGGCGCGCTGAACCGTATCCCCGTACGTCCCGACGCACCGAGGAGGAACCGTCCATGACCACCACCGAGGTACCCGACGTCCTGGCCCCCGCCCGGCTGGGCCCGGTCCGGCTCCGCAACCGGGTCATCAAGGCAGCCACCTACGAGGGTCTCGGCCACCGCTCCCTGGTCACCCGGGACCTGGTCGACTTCCACGTCGCCTACGCGCGCGGCGGCGTCGGCATGACCACCGTCGCCTACTGCGCCGTCAGCCGGGACGGGCGCACCGACCGGCACCAGATCCACTGGACCGACGAGGCCCTGCCTGGACTGCGCGTCCTCACCGAGGCCGTGCACGCCGAAGGCGCCGCCGTCGCCGCGCAGATCGGCCACGCCGGCCCCGTCGCCGGAGCCCGCGCCAACCGGGCCCCCGCCCTCGCCCCGTCCGCCTTCTTCCACACCACCGCCTTCACCCGGGCCCGGGAGGCGTCCCCCGACGACATCCGGCGCATCACCGAGGCGCACGCCGAGGCCGCCCGCCGCGCCGCCGCCACGGGCTTCGACGCCGTCGAGGTCCACCTGGGCCACAACTACCTGGCCAGCTCCTTCCTCAGCCCCCGCATCAACCGCCGCACCGACCGCTACGGCGGCAGTCTGGAGAACCGGGCCAGATTCGCCCGGGAGATCATGCGCGCCGTCCACGACGCGGTCGGCGGCCGGATCGCCGTCCTCGCCAAGATGAACATGGACGACGGAGTGCCCGGCGGCTTCTGGCTCGACGAGGCCATCGCGGTGGCCCGCTGGCTGGAGGAGGACGGCACCGTCGACGCCCTGGAGATGACCGCGGGCAGCTCCCTGCTCAACCCGATGTACCTCTTCAAGGGCGACGCCCCGCTCCACGAGTTCGCCGCGGTCATGCCCCAACCCGCCCGGCTCGGGGTGAAGGCGGTCGGCGGCCGGTTCCTGCGCAGCTACCCCTACCGGGACGCCTACCTGCTGGAGGACGCCCGGCAGATCCGCGCCGCCGTGCAGCTGCCGATGATCCTGCTCGGCGGCATCACCACGAAACCGGTCATGGACCGGGCGATGCGCGAGGGCTTCGGATTCGTGGCCATGGCCCGCGCCCTGCTCCGCGAACCCGACCTGGTCAACCGGCTCCGCGAGGACGCCGCCACCCCGTCCCTCTGCATCCACTGCAACAAGTGCATGCCCACCAACTTCACCGGCACCCGCTGCGTCCTCGTCGACCGCACCACCACCCGCGGCGCCACCTGGGGCAGCCCCGAGGGCTACGTGGGCTGACCGGCACCCGACGCCCCCCGGGCTCCGGCACGGGCCTCCGGGCCTTGTTCCGGTGCCCGGAAGCCACCGATCTCCCGCTCCAGCAGCTCGGCCAGACGCAGCGGAGTGCGGTCCTCGAACATCGGACCGATGATCTGCACTCCCACCGGCAGCCCCTCCGGCGACCGGCCCGCCGGCACGGCGGTGGCGGGCAGACCGGGCATCGTGGCCAGCCCGGCCCAGACGAACTGGTCGACGTACGGGTACGCGACGCCGTCGATGTCGAGCCGACGCTTCAGCAGGTCGGGTTCGTGGTCGTGCGGGAACGCGGGAGTGGGCGTGACGGGGCACACCACCGCGTCGAACTCGGCGAACAGCCGCCGCCAGCCGTGGCGGTGGAGCTCGCGCAGCCCGTTCAGCTCGAGCCAGTCGCTGTGGCTGAGCACCATGCCGCGCAGCCGCGCCGCGTCGAGGCTCTCGTCGTCCGCGCTCAACCGGGCGGCACGGGCCCGCAGTTCTTCGTACGCCTCGACGGGAAAACGCGCGACGGAACCCGAGAACAGGAACTTCGTGTAGAGCACCGCGGCCTCGGCCAGACCGGGCAGCAGCGGACTGTCCCGCTCGACGCGGGCACCGCCACCCGCCAGCGCGTCGGCCACCCGGCCCACGGCCGCCCGCACGGCGGCCCCGGTCGGGATGAGCGGATGGTCCTCCAGGACCAGGACCCGGAAGTCGCCGAGCCGTTCATGGCGCGCGGGCGGCAGCGACAGACCGTACGCCGCACCGAGCGTCAGCGGGTCCGGCCCGGCCATGACGTCGAGCAGGAGCGCGAGATCGCGGGCGCTGCGCGCCATCGGGCCGACGACGGCGAGGTCATGCTCGACCGGGAGCGCCGGACCGGGCGGCGGGACCATGCCACGGGCCGCCACCAGCCCGAGCGTCGGCTTGTGCGCGTAGACGCCGCAGAAGTGCGCGGGGGTGCGCAGCGAACCGGCGAGGTCGGAGCCGATGGACAGCGCACCGAATCCGGACGCCAGGGCCGCCGCCGAGCCGCCGGAGGAGCCGCCCGACGTACGGCGGTGGTCCCACGGGTTGGTGGTGGTGCCGTAGATCTCGTTGAAGGTCTGGATGTCCTGCAGCCCGACGGGCACGTTGGTCTTGCCGAGCACCACCGCGCCCGCGGCCCTGAGCCGGGACACCTGCACCGCGTCCTCGGCCGGTACGAAGTCCCGGTGCTGCGGCAGGCCCCAGGTCGTGGGCAGTCCCGCGATGTCGTACGACTCCTTGACCGTCACCGGGATGCCCAGCAGCGGCCGGTCCTCACCGCGGGCCCGCGCCCGGTCGGCGTCGCACGCGGCGGCCCGCGCCCGGTCGAAGTCCGGCACACAGATCGCGTTGACCACCTCGTCGTCCCGTTCGATACGGGCGATCGCCTCGTCGGTCAGCTCCGCCGACGTCACGTCACCGGCCCGCAGGGCAGCCGTGAGTTGTCCCGCCGTCAAAAGATTCAGCTCCATGAATCCGACCGTAGGGGCAGGGGGGAGGGGGCACGAAACGCCGCTTTCCACAACGCGGCCCGTCGGCCAGTCCTTGCTTCTCTCCTCACGCGTGCGGCGCCCACCGGATCCGCGGCGGAGTATGCCCACGGCGGTGGACGGGGCATCGCCCGACGACACCGCCGTCCACGGCCGGTACCGGCCGCTCGACCCACCGTTCACACGCTCGCGCGAAGGCCGCCGCCCCTGCCCCGGCTCCCGACGGACGGTGCGGCGCGCGGATGGCGGGGGAACGGCCCGGTATCCGCCTCGCGCGGCGGTGCCATGGGCCCGTCCCCGTCGGACCATGGCCGGATCCCGCCCGGACTAACAGGGCGGATTCCGAAGGAGAGACATGAAGGCTGCGCGGTTCCACGGCAAGGAAGACCTCCGTATCGAGGAGGTGCCGGAGCCCGGCCCCGGCCCCGGGGCAGGTGAAGCTGAGCAACGCGCGTTCGCCGGTATCTGCGGCTCCGATTTCTACTTCTTCTTCCACCCCGAGCCGTTGCCGTTCTCCCTGGACGAGCCGCACCCTCTGACCGCGGCCGCCCTGCCGCAGATCCTCGGGCACGAGTTCTCCGGCACCGTCGTCGAGACCGGTGAGGGGGTGACGGATGTGCGGGTCGGCGACCGCTGTGCCGTCTTTCCCCTGGCGGCGTCCTGCGGCACGTGTACGGCTTGCCGCCGGGGGCTGCCCTTTTCGTGCCGGCTATTGGGCTCGCTGGGGTCGAACGCGGAACATGGCCGCTCCCGCGACACGCCCCGGACTCGCGCCCGGCCCGCCCGTGAGCGATGGGCCGGAGCCGCTCCCCGCGAGTTCCCGGCGGCGCCCGGCGCCCACCGCGCGACCCGGGCGCGTGGGAGGGGGCCGACGACGTGGGCGGGGAAGTGCAGGGCGGCTCACCGCCGGCTCCGTGCCGGGACGGTCAGTGCCGCTGGGCGGTAAGAGCCATTCCCACGGCAAGTTGCGCGGCAGCCGTGACGAGCAGCGCCGCCATCGGCACGGTCCAGCCCCCGGAGGCGCTGCGCAGCAGGCCGATGGCGAAGGGGCCGGCGGCTGCGACCAGGTAGCCGAGGGACTGGGAGAGGCTGGAGAGCGCGGTGGTCTCGCCGGGGCTGGTCCCGCTGTTGCCGATCACGGCCAGTACCAGGGGGAAGGAGCACAGCCCGAACCCGATCAGCAGGGCCCAGGCGACGGGCAGGGCGACCGGGGCAAGGAGGAGCCCGACGAGACCGGCGAGCATGGCGGCGGAGATCGCCATGAAGGAACGTCGCAGCCGGTGCGGCGCGCGGGCGACGGCGAGCACCAGGAAGGTGGCCGGGATTCCGACGGCCTGGGTCACCGCGAGGATGCCGCCCGCGCCGCCGCTCGACATGCCCAGTTCGGACAGCATCGTGGGCAGCCAGCCGATGATGGCGTAGCAGTTCAGCGCCTGGAGTGCGAAGTAGGCGGTGACCAGCGCTCCGAGCCGGGTGCGCGCCATCGCCCACGGCGACACGTACGTCCCGCGCCGGGCGTCCGAGGGGGCAGCGGACTGCGCCGCGGGTGGGCGGACGAACGTCCACACGAGCGTGGCGAGGAGCGCGGGCACGGCCCATGCGGCGAGCCCGAGGGACGGGGAGCCCACCCGGGCGGCGAGCGGTACGGCGACCGCCGCACCCAGGGTCGAGCCGAGCGCCATCACCGTGGTGTAGACGCTGGTGAGGAGCGTGACCCGGGCGGGGAAGTGGGCGCGGAGCAGGGTGGGCAGCAGGACGTTGCACAGGGCGAGGCCGGACATGCCGAGGACGGTGCCGGTGAGCAGCGCCCAGGTGGTGTGGATGCCCCGCAGGGCGAGCCCTGCCGTGAGGGCCGCGAGCGCGAGCAGAACGGTCCGCTCGGTCCCGAGCCGGCCGGCGATGCGGCCGGTGAAGAACCCCGCCGCCGCGAAACTCAGGGTGGGCAGGGCGGGCAGGGCGGCGGCAGCCGCCGAACCGAATCCGAGATCGGTCCGCAGGGCTTCGAGCAGGGCGGAGGCGCTGCTGATGCCGAGGCGGAGATTGAGCGCGATGAGGACCACGCCGATTCCCGCGAGCCAGGCAGCGCGGGTGCGGCCGAGAAGCCTGCCGGAGGCGGGGACGGCGGTAGTAGTCATAGGTCGAACGTAAAACGTCTAACGTTTGGTGGTCAAATCATCGGTTGTATGATGCGGGCATGAGTCTGGATCCAGTACGTCGCCCCACACTGGCCGCCGAAGTACTCAGTACGTTCCGTCGGCAGATCACCGACGGCGCCTGGCCCGTGGGCACTCGGATCCCGCCGGAGCCGGAGCTGATGCGCCAGCTCGGAGTCGCTCGCGGAACCGTCCGCGAAGCCATCCGCGCGCTTGCCCACGCCGGTCTTCTGGAAGTCCGCCAGGGCGATGGCACCTACGTACGGGCGGTCAACGAGCTCTCCGGCGCCGTCCGGCGCCTCTACGCCGACCGCGCCTCCACCGAACTCCTCGACGTCCGCGCCGCCCTCGAAGCCAAAGCCGCCCACCTCGCCGCCACCCACGCCACCGACGAAGACCTCGCGGCCATGGGCCTCGCACTGGAACGCCGCGCACAGGCCTGGGCCGCCCGGGACTTCGACGGCTGGGTCGGCGCCGACTGGGAATTCCACACCCGCGTCGCAGACGCTTCGGGCAACGCGCTGCTCGCCGAGCTGTACCGCAGCCTCACCGAACCGCTCCGCGCGTCGATGTCCGGCTTCTGGGAGCGGCCCGGGTTCAACGGCGCCGACCCCGCCGGACACGAGGACCTCCTGGCCGCCCTGCGCGGCAAGGACCCCACCGAAGCGGCACGCCAGGCCGACACCAACATCGACGCCACCGCCGAATGGCACCGCGGCACAAGGTGATGTGCGACCACCACTTGGCCCTGGCGCGCACTGCCCTGTGAGGTGGCCGACCCGCCAGGATCCACCCGGCGGCGGACGACCGCTGCCGTCCGCCGCACTTCCACCACAGACCCGGGCAGGCGGGTGACGCGCGCCGCCCTCGCACACGTCATGGTGCGTCCGCAGGCACGCCGATGCGCTCCGGTTACGTCCGCGGCGCGGCAAGGGCATGCGCTGTGCGGGCCCGGCGCGTACTCAGATCCTGACCTGTACGTACTCCTTGCCCTTGTCGTTCTCGACCACGACCTTCTCGACGTCGTCCATGGGGACGGCTGCCGAGCCGTCGAGGTTCGCGCCCTTCTCCTTGTCGGCGACCAGCCAGCTGCCGGCGATCTCGCGCTTGCCGCCCTTCGCCACCACCACGATGCGGCAGCGCTCTCCCGCCGGGATGCCGGTGACCGAGGCGTTGAGGCGGATCCAGTCGACTGCCGGGGTCACCTTCAGGCGCATCTCGCTGCCGGTCCTGGTGCTGTGGCCCTCGACGACCCTCACGCTCCCCGGGGGCGTGGCCGGTGCGGTGGCCGTGACCGAGGGGGCCAGCGGGTGGGCCTCCAGGGCGCGGCCGGCGCCCGTGTTCTGCCCGATCAGTATGCCGCCACCGAGCACGGCGCCCGCCGCGACCGCCGCGACCGCGCCCAGGGCAGCTCTTCGCCGCAGCGTCTGCCCGGCACGTTCGCTGCGGGCCTGCCTCAGCGTGCGTTGAAGCAGCAGGTCACCGCCTTCCGGGGGCCCGTCGAGGAACGCCTCCGGAGGCACTTCGCCGAGAGCGGACTCCATGTCCCTCAACTCGCCCAGTTCGTCACGGCACTTCTGGCACGACGCAACGTGTTCGTCGACGGTTCGCACCTCCCGCTCATCGAGCGCGCCGAGGACGTAGGCGCCGAGCAGTTCGCTGTCATGCTCCTTGATGCTCATACCGCCACCCCCTTCAACGCCACGAGATCCACTGCCTTCGGTCTGTCCGCGTACATGTCCCGCAGGGCCTTCAACGCATAGTGTGACCGGGACTTGACCGTCCCGGGTGGTATCCCGAGCCTGTTCGCCGCCTCGGCGACGCTCCTGCCCTGGAAGTAGATTTCCATGAGTACGTCCCGATGGTCCGGGGAGAGCCGGTCGAGCGCCTCCATGACGACCATCGAGTCGACCACGGCGTCCGCGTGGTCCTGCTCGACGGGCTGGGTGGTCACCGACTCGGCGACTTCCGGGGGGCGCGCGGCCTTGGCCCGGTACCGGTCCGTGACGATGTTGCGGGCCACGGTGAGCAGCCAGCCACGTACCGAGCCCTTGCCGTTGACCAGCGCGTCCGGGTGCTTCCAGGCCCGGATCAGGGTTTCCTGGACCACGTCCTCGGCGGCGCTGCGATCGCCGGTCAGGCGTTGCGCGTACGCGAGCAGGGCTCTGCCGTGTTCCTCGTAGAGGGACCGGATCAGTGCCTCGTCACCGGTGTCCTGTCTCTGCCGGCTGCGGGACCACAATGCCGCCATCCATCTTCTCCGTCCTCTCCTGGGCCGATGCGCTGAACACGGACGGCGGGCCGGACCGGTTCAATCCCCAGCGGGTGTGAGCTGAATCACATGCTGGCCGGGGTCCTGCGAGGGGCCCTGGTCACCCCGCCTTGCACTGCCGGTCCTCGTTGATGCAGTGCACCAGCTCCGCCATGCGGTCCCCGGTCATCACGTTCACGAACATCGCGTGGTCGGTGATCGGATCGCGTAGCTGCTCCGGAAAGGAGTCAACGGCGAACGGTGTGCCCTCCGGGAGCTCATAGGTGAGGGTGACGCGCAGTTGCGGCACGGGGAACGTGGTCCGCGGGCAGGTGCCGTCGGCGGCGGGGAACTGCGCGTGCGCGCGGTGGTCGGGGCTGTCGGTGGCGAGGCCGTTCCAGCAGCTCGGGAAGTCCAGGGTGCGGGTCGGTCCGCTGCCCTGCGGGCAGCGCACGTAGTTGCGGGTGAACCGGTCCGGGTAGCCGGAACAGCCCCACTGGGCACGGACGTTCGCACTCGCCGTGGTGGCCGCGACCGGGTCGCCCGTCACCAGCCGCAGGAAGCGGGGCATGCCGACGACCGAGCTGACCGGATTGCCGCGGAACTCCACCCGCACCGAGGAGGCCGTGACGGCCTCACCGGTGTTGCCGTGGGCGCCTGCGCCGGCCTTGTGGGCCTCGCCGGTGCGGTCCAGGCGGCGCAGCACCGGCCAGTAGTACGTGGACCGGTCGCCGCCCGCACAGGTGGTTCCGGCGGCGGCCAGAGTCCGGTCGGTGGACAAGGCATTGGTGGAGAGATTGCCGACGTAGTCGTGGGTGTGGTGGGCGCCGTTCACGA
The DNA here is from genome assembly GCF_053598535.1 of Streptomyces sp. NPDC001108. NCBI lineage: Bacteria > Bacillati > Actinomycetota > Actinomycetes > Kitasatosporales > Streptomycetaceae > Streptomyces > Streptomyces sp. NPDC001108. The sequence goes on along the minus strand of NZ_JBSFKL010000008.1, from coordinate 333,132 downwards.
CGCCCGGGGAGGTCACGACGTTGTCCATGTTGTAGTGGCCCTGTTCGTTGCGGCCGCAGTCGACGGTGTACGAGCCGGTGGACGCGTCGGGTCCGGTCGTGGGCGCCCGTGTCGGCGCGACGGTCCCGAGGTCCACGTACTTCTCGTCGGCGGGTGCGCCGGACACCGTGGCGGCCCTGTCGGCGCCGAACGTCATGAGGGCCAGGATCACGGTCAGCCCGAGCGTCACGGGCAGTATCCCCCAGTAGAGAAGGGAGTTGGGGAAGGGCAGCTTGATCCGCACGGATGCAGGGTGTCACCAGGGGCCGGGGCAATCAAGATTGCTCACAAGCCACCCGCGAAACCTCCGTCAGCCTCTTGTCGGTGAACGTCAGCGGAACAACTGCCCTCGTACGGCGCCGTCGGGGAACTCCCGGGTGTGCACGTTCGAGTAGAAGGTGGTCGGGCTCCCCTTGAGACGTGCGATCAGCTCGGCGTCGGGGGTGCTGACGCTGCCGGAGATCGCGAAGATGTTCTTCGGTACGGGAGTGACGAACAGCGGGAGACGTACGTCGCCGTTCTCGCCGAGCACGCCTTCGTGGATGTGTCCGGCCAACGGCGCCCCGATGTTCACCCAGGCCATGGAGTAGTCGACGCGGTCCGGCCTCGGGTGCAGGAACGTGGTGCTGTGCCCGTCCGGGTCGCCCGCCTTCCCGGCGTCGTCGGCCGGGATCTCCTGGCCGCCGTCCGCGAGCGCGCGCAACTTGCCGCCCCTGATGATGCTGAGCGGGTTCACCGGCCTCTCCAGGAGCCGGAGCCGTCCGCGCACCGCGCCGCCGGGGGGCTCCTCGGAGTGCAGGTCGACGGAGAAGCCGCCGGGGTCGGTGCGCAGCCGCCGGGCGAGCGCGGCGGAGGGGATCGAGGTCTGCCCGGCGGCGGAATTGACCGAGGCGGGCATGGCCGTACCGAACAACTCGGCCTTCACCCCGCCCTCGCTGTCGGCCTGGCCCTGGTGGAGGTGGCCGCGTGTCGGCCTGCCGATGCCGTTCCAGGTGAGGGCGAAGGTGACGCGGTCGCCCTTGACCTTGATGAGCACGACGGCCTTGCCGTCCTGGGCGCCCTCGGTGGACCCGCCCTTCTTCCGCGCTGCCAGGTCGCCGGTGAGCCGGGCGATCAGGGAGACGGCCGGTGCCCGCGCCGCTTCGGCGGCGGCCGTCGAGATCCGGGCATCATCGGATCCCCCGGGGCCGGGGCCGTTCTCGGCCGACGCCGGGGCCGTACCGGCGAAGCCGGTGAGACCGGCGAGGAGCACGGCGACGCCCGCCGCGACAGTGAGCCTGCGCATGTCTTTCGTCCTTCCGGGAGTTGGGCTTCCAGGGCCCTTCGCGTCGACCAACGGACGCACGGACCGAACGGTTCAACGCCGTCCGCGATCCGGGGCGTCGGCAGACGGGACGGCGCTCGCTGAACCCGTACGGCGGCCGGCACGTGTGGGCCGCGGGGAACTCACCCCGCCGCTTTTCACGACGTACGAGAGAGGTCATCACCATGCGCGCACGCAAGGCTCTGTTCGCGATCCCGCTGGTCCTGGGACTTGTCGCCTGCGGTACCGGGAGCGACGGCGACACCGGCGCGGACAGGAAACCGGTCAAGACGGCGCCCGCCACCGAGGTCACCGTGGCGGACGTCGGGCTCGGCTCCATCCTGGTCGACGGCCAGGGCCGCACCCTGTACGCGTTCACCAAGGACAAGGAGGCGACCAGCAACTGCGACGCGGAGTGCATCGCCGTGTGGCCCGCGCTGACCAGCCCTTCCCCTGCCGACGCGGGCAAGGGCGTCAAGAAGTCGCTGCTGCGCGAGGCGAAGCAGTCGGGGGGTGCCGTGCACGTCACGTACGGGGACTGGCCGCTGTACTACTACGTCGGCGACATGGTGCCCGGGGACGTCAACGGGCAGGGCCTTGACGGCGAGTGGTTCGCCGTATCGCCCGACGGAAAACTCGTCCGCGAGTCCGCGTGACCGTCTCCGGGGGCCGGTCCCGTACCGCTCCGACTCCCGCATGCCCTTGATCCGGCGGGTCGTTGAACCGTCCCGTGTCCACGGCCGTTCCTGGAGCGGGGCGGGACGCGCCCGCCGGACGACGCGTACGAGGGAGGAGCCTTGGCCGAGATCGAGATGCCGGGAGACGAGGTGCAACGTCTCGGTGAGCTGCTGGGCCGGGTGGTGGATCTCATCGACACCCGGCCCTCGGGCTACAACCCCGAGGACGTCGGCCCGCCACTGGTGCGCCCCGGCACGAACTTCGACGAAGCGTGGAAGGACGGGCGCGTGCAGGTCAAGCGGAACAGCAAGGACCTCAAGGACGGCTGCGATGCCATCGTGAAGGCCTTCGCCGAATTCGACACCAACATGGGCTCTTCGCTCAAGGAAAGCGGCAGCCAGGGTGGTGGCGGCGACGCGACACCCGCCAGGGGTGCCGCCCGGCCGTCGTCCTAGGAGAACGGCCGCATCGCTTCCCCCTGTCCGCCTGGCCCGGCACGGGCCCGGCCCGGAACGAACTGAGGAGAACGGTCCCATGACCGCTGGTTCGCACACCTTCGGGATCGCCATCCCGGAGAACTGGACGGAGTACGACCTGCACGGCGACACGCTCGCCGAGCGCCGCGCCGAGATGCTGCGGCAGGCTCCGCAGAAGGAGACCCGGGACGCCATCAACCACACGTTCCGCACCGCGCGGCGCATCATGGAGGGCGCCCGCATGCGCGGCGCCGTCTATGCGGCGGGCACCACCGCCATGTACGAGGACGGCCTGCTGATGGCCGGGCTCATGGTGTTCAGCGTGAATCCGCCGCCCGGTGAGGACTTCTCCGCCAAGGGCATCGCCGAACAGTTCTCGGCCGCCGGGGGCCGCCGACGCGAGGGCACCACCCGGACCCTCACGACGGCGACGCTGCCGGGTGTCGGTCCGGTCGGCCGGATGACCGGCATCGAGGAGACGGAGATCGCCGACGGCATCTCGTACAAGACGGTGGTGACGCACACGTTCGTGCCGGTTCCCGGTGGTGAGCGGGTCCTGATCATCACCTGCTTCAGTCCGAACATTCCGCTCGCCGAGCCGCTGTGCGACCTCTTCGACGCCATCACTTCGACGTTCGCCTTCGGTGAGGAGGCGCCGGTGGGCGCCGGCGCGGCGGCCACCTGACCGACGTCGGCCCCGCACAGGGCCTGGCCGTTCCTGGGGGAACGGCCAGGCCCTCTTCTTCATGTGTGCAGAAGGCCGTAAGGCATCCGCTCCCCTCCGACGGCCGGAGGGGAGCGGATGCCTTACGGCCTTGCTCTGTGGTGCGGTGCGACGTGGTGGGGTACGCCGTACTGCCGGTCAGTCCACCGTCGTCGCGGGCACGCGGACCGTGGTGAAGCGGCCGTCGCCGAGCTGCAGATGGGCGCGGCCGGGTTCGCTGTCCTGGCCCATCAGGCCGCGTGGCAGACGCGCGCCGACGAGTTCGCCGTCGCTCATCAGGCGTGGCGCGAGCAGGGCGCCGCAGCGGTTGCGGCGTACGGCGGCCTGCCAGCCGCCGATGCCACCGAGCAACGCCTCGTTGTTGCCGGCCACGATCAGGCCCCAGCCGTCCCCGGCGCTGCCGCGGGCGAGCGCGACGAAGTCGGTGTCGAGCTCGGAGTTGATCATCATTTCCGCGTCGTCGACGAGGATGGCTCCGGCGGGGCTGTCCACCTTGCCGAGTGCGGCGCGGAAGTCCGCGACCGCGACGTCCGCGTCGGTGAAGACCTGCACGACGCCGAGCTGTCCGGCGAGGCCGCGCAGCGGTGAATTGCGCGGCGCGATCACCACGATCTTCGTGCCGGAATCGGTCAGCGACTTCGCCATGGTGAGCAGCACGGTGCTGCGGCCCGACCTCGGCGGGCCGGCGACCACGAAGGACGGCACCTGTGACAAGTCGGTTCCGATGGCGGCGAGTTCGTCGCCGCCGACGCCGATCATCGCCCACAACGGGGAGACGCGGTGCGGCTTGCGGGCGAGGGCGTCCGCGAAGTCCAGCTCGTCGGGCAGGACGTCCACGCGGAACGGCCTGCGCCCGGCGGGCACGTCGGCGTCCCGTTCCCCGACCCGCTCGGCGAGTGCGTCGAGTGCCTGGGCCTGACCCGCGCCGGTGGCGTCGGTGCCGTGGGTGCCGGGGATCAACGCGACCTGGGCGCTGTTGATGTCCTTGGCGAGGACACCGCGGCCGGCCGGGAGGTCCTCCGGGACATTGCGGGCGTTGAGGCCCACCATGGAGTAGTCGGAGCGGTCGTTGAGGCGCAGGACCAGCTTGTCCTCGGTGGAGGCGGAGAACCGGCTCTGGCCGAGGATGCGGTCTCCGGACAGGAGCAGGTGCACGCCGACGCTCGCGCCCTCGCGCATCAGAAGGGTCATGGCGTCCATCAGGCTGCCCTGGTCGTAGTTGGCGAAGTCCCGCTCGAACGCCTCGAACCGGTCGACGAGGAGCAGGATGTGCGGGGGCCGCTCCGCCTCGGGCAGGGCGCGGCGCAGCTCGGTGAGGTCGGCGACGCCCCGTCTGCCGAGGAGTTCACGGCGCCGCCCGACCTCGGCGACCAGGCGGTTCAGGAGGCGGGCCACCCGCTCGACCTGACCCCGGTCCACCACGGCACCGCAGTGCGGCAGTCCGGTGAGGGCCTGGAGGGCTCCGTTGCCGCAGTCGAGTCCGTACAGGTGGACGTCGGCGCAGCCGTGCGCGCCGGCGAGAGCGGCGGCGAGGGTGCGCAGCGTCTGGGACCGGCCGCTGCGCGGCGAGCCGACGATGTACAGATGCCCCGTCCCATCGGGGTCGAAGGCCAGTTGACGCTGGGCCTGTTCGGTGGGTACGTCCACGAGGCCGTACGCCACCGGGACGAGCCGGCCGTCCTCGGCCGCCCCGGGAGGCGCAGGCAGGTCGGCGAGCGTGAGGATGTCGGGCAGCGGGGGCAGCCAGGGGCGGCGGGCGGGCGGCACGGAGAGATGGGTGGCCGCGTCGCGTACCGCGCCGACCAGGGCCGACAGGTCGGTGACCCGCTGGAAGGTGTCCTCCTGGGCGTCCGGCCTGGGTATCGGGGCGCCGAGGGCCTCCCAGTGGAGTTCGGTGAGCACCGGCGCCGAGCGGTCCTCGACCGTGTCCGAGGCGTCGGGGCGCCGGCCGCCGATCCGGCCGGTCTGGAACGGCAGCAGCGCCGCGTGGCCGAGCCTGGCGTGGGCGCGGCCAGGGGTGCGGGGCGAGAGCTGTCCGGAGTCGGGGGCGTCGATGATGTCGCGGCTCTCGCTGGTGTCGGTGGTGCGCAGCGCGATCCGCAGGTTGGTGTTGGCGCGGATGTCGGCGGTGACCGCGCCGGAGGGCCGCTGGGTGGCGAGGATCAGGTGGATGCCGAGTGAGCGGCCCCGCTGGGCGATGTTGACGAGTCCGGAGACGAAGTCGGGGAGTTCTCGCACCATCGAAGCGAACTCGTCGATGACGAGGACGAGCCGGGCCATGGGGGCGAGTTCGGGGCGGCGGGTGCGCTTGTCGGTGTAGTCGTCGATGTCCTTGGCACCGGCCTCGGCGAGTATGTGTTCGCGTCGCTTGAGTTCGGCGCCGAGGGAGACCAGGGCCCGCCCCACGAGGTGGGTGTCCAGGTCGGTGACCATGCCGACGGTGTGCGGCAGGTCCTCGCACTCGGCGAAGGCGCTGCCGCCCTTGTAGTCGACGAGGACGAAGTTCAGCTCGTCCGGCCGGTTGGCGACGGCGAGGCTCGCCACCAGGGACTGGAGCAGTTCGGACTTGCCGGATCCGGTGGTGCCCGCGATCAGGCCGTGCGGCCCGTCGGCGGCCAGGTCGACGGCGAACGGACCGTCCACGCCCTCGCCGATCACGGCGCGGGTGCTGCGGGCGGCGATCACCCAGCGTGCGGCCACGGCGTCGGGGGTGGGCGGTTCGAGGCCGAGTACGTCGAGGAGCCGGGCGGATGCGGGCAGCAGGTTCTCGTCGGCGTCGTCGCCCACGTCGCGGATCGGCGCGAGCGCGCGGGCCACGCCCACGCACCAGGAGCGGTTCGGCGCATCCGCGCGGACCTCGTCGACGGGGTCCGCGCTGTCCTGCTCGGCACGCAGCCACTTCGGCCCGGCCACGGCCACGGCGCGGCACTCCTCGGGCAGGAGCCGGGCCTCGTCGTCCACGCACAGCGCGTACACGCCGACGGCCGGCCCGTCGCGGAGGATCTGGATGACGCCGGGCAGGGAGCGCAGTCTGCGGGCACCGTCGAGGACGACCAGGACGTCGGGTTCGCCCACGGCTCCGCCGCGCGGCGCCCGGTCGCCGGCCGCCTGCCGGGCGGCGATCACGGTGGTGAGTTCGGCGATGCGGCGGCCCACGGATTCGGCGCTCGCGCCGACCAGGGAGATGGTGTCCTCGCCGAGCGGCGCGCAGTGCGGCAGCCAGTGCACCCAGGACCAGCGGTCCGCGCCGCCCGTGCCGGACAGTACACAGATCCGCAGGTCGGAGGGGCTGTGCAGGACGGCGGCCTGGGCGATCAGCCAGCGCACCAGCGGCTCGGCGGTGTCGCCTCCGGCAACGCCCATGACGCCGCAGGCGCGCAGCGGCACGGTCACGGGTACGGCGTGCGTGGTGCGGTCGACCCTGCGGCGGTGTTCCGGCTCGGCGGGGTCCTGGAGCTCCACGTAGGCCGGGCGGTCGGCGACACCGAGCCGCATCAGCAGGAAGTCGTCATCGCGCCAGCGGCGCTCCCACAGCCGCTGCCGCGGGCCGGTGGCGATCAGGAGGGCCGACGCCGGGTCCGGGGCGGCGAGGCGCCGGGCGTGCTGTTCGGCGAGCACCGCCTCGTCGACGTCCTGCTCCAGGACGGCCTTCTTCTCCTCGTACTCCTTGAGCCGATCCTCGTAGCTCTCCTTGCCGCGGCGCTTGTTGGAGAACTGGGAGACGAGGGCGACGACCGGGGAGAGGACGCCGAAGATCAGGAACCTGGGGTTGTTGAAGAGGACGAACGAGACACTGGCCATCATCAACGGCGCGAAGATCAGCATGAGCTGAAGCCTGTTGCGGGTGGGTTTGCCGGGCGGTACGGGGAGCTGGAATCGATTGTTGACCGGTGGGGGCAGCAGCCGGGGCGGCCGGTTGTAGTCGAGCCCCACGCCGTCGTCGGAGGGCTGGAGGGCGGCGTCGGGCACGGACGGCGCGGCCAGTTCGAGCAGGGCCGGGCCGACGGTGAGTACGCCGCCGAGCGGCCAGTCCGTCCAGTCCCGTGCCTCGGTCCCGTCCCGTGTGACGCCGTCCTGGTCGACGGAGCATACGGTCGCGGTGGAGTCGGCGTGCACCTTCAGGCGCGCCGCGGTCTTCGCGAGCCCTTCGGCGCGGAGCTGGATGCGGCAGGACGCGGCGGAGCCGATCTCGTAGTCGCCGGGCGACAGCCGGAACACCAGCCCGGCGTCGGCGCCGCCGATGCCGCGCAGTTCCACGACGCCGTCCGGCTCCGGGCCCGCCTCGGGTGCGGGGGCGTCCAGGGACAGCAGGCTGCCGGAGCGCAGGGCGGCAGCGGCCATCGGCTGGTCGGCGGCCAGCGGGGTGGCCCCGTGGTACAGGACGGGCGGTGTGTCCGGGGTGCCGCCGCGTAGCCGCCGGTGCAGTTGCTCGGCGAGCTCGCCGGCGGGAGCCTCGGGGTCGGCCTCGATCATGATGTCCGCGGTCTGACCCTGCTCCGGGTCGACGGCGGTGACGGTCAGACGCATCGTCAGTGCTCCTTGGGCACGGGGGTCACCAGAGGTTGTCGGGGGTGCGGGGAGGCCGGCCGTGCCGGAGAGGGGCCCGGCCGGCCTCCGGGCGGGGTCACTTGCGGAGACTGGAACCCATCTCGGAGTCGAACTGGGTCATGCCCTCGCCGTACTTCTTGATGTACTCGGAGATGCCTGTGAGGCCCTCGGTGACCTTGCCGTAGTTGTCCGTGTACTCCTGCACGAAGGGCTGGAAGTCGTTCTTCGCCGACGGGGTGTTGTAGCCGTCGGCGGTGAGCGCGTCCAGGTCGGTCTTGATCTTGTTGAGCTGGGCGACCGCGATCTCGTACTCGTTCATGGTCTGGGTGGCGGCGGCGTTGGTCTTCTCGTCGTTGACGATGTAATCGGCCATCGGAATTTCTCCTTGTTCCAAGTCGGTGGTGTGGAAGTTTGTTTCATGGACCATTTTGTGGACCCGCGCCCTACACACGAGGGGGGCGGCAGATCGGTTCAGACTTTGATGGGGGCTTCTTCCGGTGGATTCGCCAAGTCGGTGTCCTGGTTGGAGTTGACGGCGCCGATGGTTTTCGTGGGAATCGAGGAGAGAGGCACTTCGGGGCCTTTGGTCTTGAATCCGTGAGCGTTCTCGACCTTCTTTCCGGCCAGCGAATTTCCCACGCCGTAGCCGAGCTTGATGCCCGCGTTCTCCAGGGTGGTCTGCGCGTCGGCGCCCTTGGCACCCACCTCGTAGCCGACACTGACGGCCTGGCCGACGGCGCCCTTGAGGATGCTGGTGAGGGCCTCGTAGCCGTATTCGTGGAGTTCGGTGACGGAGGTGGGGCCGCCCGCGTAGGCGTGGTAGTCGTGGATAGGGGTGTGCTGCTCGTTGAAGGAGCCGTTCGCGTCGACCTCGGTGAGGATCTTGCCGTTGGCGTCCTTCACCTGCACGGAGCCGTTGTTGTTGACCTTGACGTCGAACGTGACCGGGTTGCCGTTGTTGTCGGTCGTAATGACGGTGCCCTCCGCACCGTCCTTGGTGACGGTGAACGTGGTGTTCTCGCCGCCCGCGGTGTTGCTGAACGAGGTGCTGCCGTCCGGGTTCTGCGTGATGGTGACGTTGCCCGCCTGGTCGGTGGTGGTGGCGGCGCCGTTGGCGAACGTGGTCGTGGCACCGCCCCCGTGGGGGGTGACGACGGGCGCCGTGCCCGGCCCGCCGGTGACAGTGGTGTTGTTGCTGAAGGTGACCTGCGGGGGTCCGGCGGGCCCCTCCTGTCCTGCTCCGGGTTGCGTCGCAGGAGGCACTCCGGGGCCGGTGAGGCTGCCGCCCGGTCCGACTGTGACCGTGTCGCCCGGCTGGTTGCTGCCGGGTACGGAGACGTCGAAGGTGCCGTCGCCGTTGGCCTTCACGTCGAACGGGCCGCCGTGGACGGTGGAGGCGCCCTTGCCGCCGACCGGGATGTCCGCGGAGGGGCCGCCGCCGTTGCCGCCGACCGTGAAGGTCTCGGGGCCCGGCGCGGGGTCACGGTTGAAGGGGTTGTGCGGGCCGTCCAGGACGTCGGACTTCTGGCCCGGCGTACCGGCGTTCTCCACCTCGCCGGGGCTCTTGCCGAAGGTGGTGTTGTGGGTGTCCACGCTGGTGTTTCCGCCGAAGAAGCCGTCGTGGTGCACGACCGGGCCGCCCCCGGGCGTGGGCACGGTGATGCCGCTGTTGCCGTCGCCGGTGACGGTGCTGATGGAGGTCTCGCCGGGGTTGTTGCCGATGGGGTTGCCCGCCGTGTCGATCGGAAGGTTGGTGACCGGGTCGACGTGGGTGCCGGAGGGGCCGAGGCCGGTGACGCCGCCGGGCGCGAAGGTGCCGGTGGCCGGCCCGTACGTGACGGAGAACTCGCCGTCGGGTCCGCCCGCGTTCGGGCCGTGCACGACGGTGCTGCCGGGCTCATGCACCGGGTCGGCACCGTGCGTGGTGATCGTGGGTCCGTTCGGGCCGTTGGACAGGGTGTTCTGGCCACCGGTCATCTCCGGTGAGCCGAACAGGCCCCAGCCCTCCTGCTGCGGGGTGTTCACCGTCACCTGGGTATGGGTGCCGGTGATGACGGCGCCGCTCGGCGAGTTGTTGACCGTGGCCTGGCCGTTGGCGTCGACGGTGTGGCTGACGCCGGAGTCGTGGTGGACGGTGGTGGTGGCCGGGCCGGTGCCGTCGTTGCCGATGGTGGTCGTGAACCCGTCCTTGGTGAATGTGGTGTTCTGCCCGTCCGTCGAGAGGGTGGCTCCGTTGTTGTTGGTGATCGTGCTGGGGGTCGGTGCGGGGACGGGTGCGCCGCCCGCGGGGCTCGGGGGCGGCACCTTCGCCTCGGCCCCGTCGGGGGTCTGTGCGGTGATCGTGCCGTCGGGGCCCGAGCTGACGGTCGTGGCCGGACTGCCGGGTGCCTGGTGGTGGGTGAAGGTGACGCCGCCGCCCGGGTCGACCATGGTGTTGATGCCCTGGGTGTTGACGCCGTTGGGGCCGACATCGGCCCGCGCTCCGGCGGCTGAGGTGTCGGTGAAGGTGGCCACGGAGTTGTTGCCCGCGTCGGTGTTGGCGGTGATGGTGATCGGGCCGTTGGTGACGGTGCCGGTGTTGTCCACGCTGAAGTTGCCGTTGTTGTCGGCGACGGTGGTGCCGTTCGCTCCGGTGGTGACGGTGCTGTTGGGGCCTGCCGGGGCATTGTTGCCGATGGTGCCGTCGTTGTTGATCGTGCTGCTCGCCGTGTTGTTGCCGTTGATGTCCGTCCGGGCACCGTTCCCCGTCAGGGTGGTGGTGCTGCCGCCGGAGGTGGTGGCCTGTGTCGGGTTGCCTCCGTCGGCCGGTTTGACGGTGACCGAGGCGGGCCCGCCCTGCGGTCCGACCGTGGTCGGGCCGTTCACTCCCGTGCTCACCGACGTACCGTTCTGACTCACGGTCGTGACACCGTCCGGGCTCTGGCTGACCTGGACAGGGTTGATGGTGCCCACGCTGCCGCCGGTGCCGTTCGGGCCGTGACTTGCCTGGATCGGGCCATGGCTGACGGTCGTGGTGCCATTGTTGCCGACCGTGACCGTGGTGCTGTCCGGACCGCCCGTGTCGACCGTCTGGCTGCCGGCTCCCGCGGGCGCGGACTTGGTGACGGTGCCGTCCTCGTGGACGCTGGTGGTGCTGCCGTCGGCGGTGGTGACCTGGGCGGGGTCGCCGCCCGAGGGCGGTTTGACGGTGACCGAGGCGGGCCCGCCCTGCGGTCCGACCGTGGTCGGGCCGGTCCCACCCGTGCTCACCGACGTACCGTTCTGACTCACGGTCGTGACACCGTTCGGACCCTGGCTGACCTGGACCGGGTGGGCGGTGCCCACGCTGCCGCTGATTCCGTTCGGGCCGTGACTCGCCTGGATCGGGCCATGGCTGACGGTCGTGGTGCCGCTGTTGTCGACGGTCACGGTGGCGCCGTTCGGGCCGTGGACGGTGACCGAGTGGCCGCCGCCGTTGTCCACGGAGACGGTGGTGTTGCCCGCGTTCACCGGATTTCCGGCGGTCGGCTGCGGCACGGCCGGCGGGACCGGGTTGCCCTGCGCGTCGTTGGCGGTGATGGTGCCGTCGGCAGCGACGTGGATCTCCTGGTCGCCGTGGGCGATGCTCGCCGATCCGTCGTTGTTGACCGTGGTCGAGCCGCCGATGGTGACGCCGTCCGCGCCGTGGCTGATCCCGTCGACGTGGAACTTGCCGTTGGGGTTGATGGTGAACGTCGTGCCGTCCGGGGAGCTGAACCTGATGTCGAGCGGCGAGAAGTCGACCTTGCCGCCGGGGCCCGTGGCCGTACCGCCGCCGTTGCCGTCCGTGGTGATCCCGTTGACGGTGACGCCGCCGTTCGGGCCTGCCGAGATCTGTGGCTGGCCGCCGGGCGGGGTCACGTCGAGGCCGCCGCCGGGCTTGATGGTGACGGCGGTGCCGTCGGGGCCGTTGAAGGTGATCGGGGCCACGTCGCTCGGGCCCACGGCGATGTCCCCGTTCGGGTTGACCGTGACCGGCGGCTGGGTGCCGGAGGGGTTCAGGTCGAACTGCCCCTGCGGGTTGACGGTGATCGTTCCGCCGTCGGGCGTGCTGAACTTGATGTCGATGGGCGAGAACTCGACGTTCCCCCCGCCGCCGGTGGCCGTACCGCCGCCACCGCCGTCGGTCTTGATGTTGCCGGTGGTGATGGAGCCGTCCGGGCCGACCGAGACCTGCTGCTGGCCGCCGGGCGGGGTGACATCGAGAGAGTTGCCCGGACCGTTGAACTGCACTGTCTCGGGGGTGGGGCCGCCGGTGGTCACCGTGAACCCCGTGTTGTCGAGTGTGGTGGCGGGGCCGCCCGGCGTGGTGATGGTGGCGCCGCCGCCCGGGGTGATGCTGGTGTTCACGTTGGTGTCGGTGAAGGTGACCGGGCCGCCCGCGTTGGCCGGGGGCAGATTGACGTTCTGGCCGCCGTCGCCGTTGACGACGCTCACGTTGCCGTTGCCGCCGACGTGGGCCTGCGTGCCGTCCGGCAGGGCGAATCCGCCCCCGGTGATTCCCGTGTTGCCGTTGAGCGTGGTGTTGCCGAAGTTGATGGCGACGTTGCCGTCGGCGGGGTTGTGGGTCGCCACCGGCTGGCCCGCCGGGGGGCCGTTGAAGACCGAGTTGACGCCGTTCGTGTTGTTCGTGGTGAGCCCGCCACCGCCCACCGTCGTGGAGCCGCCGTTGTCGGTCAGGGTGAGCCCGTTCGGGGTGGAGACCGTGTTGTTGTTCACGGTGAACTCCGGTGTGGGACCGCCGTCGCCGGGAGAGCTGAACGTCGTGACGCCGCCCGGCCCCTTGGAGACCTCGCCGAACGGTCCCGAGGTCGTGAAGCCGCCGTTCGGGCCCAGCTCCGTGGAGAGCGCGGGCTTCTCCGACTGCGCGGGCGCGAACTCGCCGCCGAGCCCGCCGGTGATCTTCTCCTTCGTGGTCGGGCCCTGGATCGGGGTGTCGATCGTCGTCGTAATGCCGTTCGAGGTGATGACGTCGCCGTCCGGGCTCTTGATGGTGTTCGTGCCGTCCGCGGTCGTCGAGGTGAACCCGTCGGGAGTCGTGGTGGTCGTAGACGTCTGGGGCGGCGCGACTGCGAAGGGCAGGTCATCGGGGGCCTGGTCGGCCTTGGGACCGGGCGGGGTGATCTTCGTCTCGGTCTTCGTGCCGTCCGGGGTCGTGACCTTTGTCTTGACCTCGCCCGTGGTGGGGTCCGACTTGGTCGTGCCGTTGATGCCGTGGAAGCCGGTCTTCTGCGCGCCCTTGGTTTCGGAGAACAGGACGTTGGTGGGTTTGAACTTGCCGTCGACGACACCGAGGCTGTTCACGGAGAACGCCTTGTCGATGTTGCTCTTGAACTTGCCCTTGGTGGTGAAGGCGTCCTTGATGCTGGTGGCGAACTTCGTCCCGCCGAACAGCGTGAAGGCACCGGCCGTGGAGGCGCCGAGCGCGGCGCCCGTGGCGGCCGAGGCCGCGTCGAACTTCTTCCCGTCGACCAGCGCCGTGATTCCGCTCGCCAGGAAGCCGAGGGAGAACTCGGTGGTCACGTCGATCGCGAACTTGGCGCCGAGGGCCAGGCCGGGGGACGTCTTGAGGCCCACGAGGCCCTTGGCCAGCGGGTCGATGATCTTGCGGACGAACGTCGAGTTCTTCAGCGCAGCCGATACCGCCCCTGAAGCCGTCCCGACGCCCTTGCCCACCTTGGCCAGGAAGGGCGCGAACTTCGCCAGCTTGCCCGCCGCCCCGACGATCTTCCCGAGCCCGCCGAGCAGCACACCACCGGGTACGAGGGTGAGCAGGCCGATGATGATCTCACCGGCGTCGATCTTGCCCTGCGACACCATCCGGATCACCGACACGGCGAACAGGATCGCGCCCAGGATGAGACCCACGACCGGGAAGAACACGGCGACGATGCCGATGATGACACCGGCGATGATCTCCACCAGCGGGTTGTCCGCGAGGAAGTCACCGAACTGCTTCACGAAGTCCCGTGCGGGGATGGCCTGGTCCGCGGCCTCGTCGAGGATGATCGTGGCCTTGTCGGACCCGTCCTCGCGCATCCGCTGCGCCGCGCGGCCGAGTTCTTCGGCGGCCGACAGCGCCTCCTTCGCGGCGTTCACCTCGCCCTGCTGCGTCTGGTGGGTCTCGGCCTGCTCCGGGGTGGCGTCCGCCGCGAGGGCCGGGATCTCCGCCTTCGCGGTGGCCGCGACCTCCTGGCCCTGGTCGATGGCCCGGTCCAGCAGGTCCTGGGCGTCGGTCAGGGTGTTCGCGTACTCGTCGTAGGCACCTGCGGCGGTACGGAAGGAGTCCCTGGTCTTCTCCAGGAGCCCCGGCAGATCCTTGGTGATGCGCGTCTTCAGGGCGTCCATCGCCTGGCCCTTGCCGCGGCGCAGCGCCCCGTCGTCGCGCAGCAGGTCGACCGCCTCGCCCGCTCCGTCGCCCAGCTCCAGATAGGTCCTGGCCAGTATTCTGATCGCCTCCGGGTTCCCGGGTGTCGGGTCCTCCCCGAACCCGAGCACCTCCCAGCCCGTGGTGTGCCGACGCGCCATTTCCAACTCCTCACGGCTACACGCCTGTTCGGCACCTCCTAACGGGGCCGTCGACGTTTCGGTTCAGCTCGTTGAACCGACCCGGGGTTCCGCGCGTGTGACGGCCGACGCATCAGCAGTGCGCGTCACCAGGCCCCGTACGGAGGAGGACGAGAAAGATGCGCGACGCCCCGAGGACGACGAACGAAGCGCGGCGGCCGACGCCGTGGCGCACGACGGCACGGGTGACGGCGGTGTGCGGCCTGGTGGCCGCCACCTGGCTGGCGCTGCCCGCACCGGCGCAGGCGCTGGGTTCCGTACGGGCTCTGGACTCCGCACCGCCACCGGCGGCTGTGCGGATGCAGTCTCCCCGGGCGCTGCGGGCCGACGAGGTGACGAAGTACTACGTGGTCAAGTCCGCTCAGGAGAACGGAGGCGAGCAGGAGACGCTGTTCGGGATCGCCCAGCGCACCCTCGGCGACGGCGACCGGTTCGAGGAGATCCTGGTCCTCAACAGCGCGCGCCAGCTGCCGGACGGTTCGGCCTTCGTGAGCCCCGACCAGCTGACCCCGGGCTTCCCGCTGATCCTGCCGGAGGATGCGGACGGGCCCGGCGTGGAGTTCGGTGTCCTGCCCGAGGAGAACGCCGACGCGGCGAAGCCCCCCGCACGGAGTGCCTCCCCCGCGCCCCGCGCCGCGGCCGGCCGGGGCTCTGGACAGTTCGCCGGGCTCGGCGACCGGCTCGGGTCGCCGTGGCTGATCGGGGGTGTCGCCGGCGCCGCCGTACTCACCGTGGTGATCGTCGCGCGGCGTCCGATCGGCCGGGCCGTGCGCGCCACCGGCTCCGGGACCGTGCGGGCCGCCCGGGTGCTGCGGCCCCGGCTGCCGCGCCGCCTGGCGCTCGCGCTGCGGCGGCGTCGGCGGGGCGCGCTCGCGCGGCGGCTCGCGGCGGACACCCGTACGCCGGTAATGGTGCGGCAGGCCCTGCGCGAACTGATCCCCGCCGACGCGGCGGAGGCGGAGCGTCCGGTACGGGTCTACAGTGTCCTCGCCGAACCCACGAAGCTGCTCGCGTCGGTATCGGGGGCGCGCACGGCGCCCGCGTCGTGGACCGCGCTCGAACCGAATCGCTGGGAGCGCACCGGGCTGACCCCCGTCATCGAGGGCGATCCGACGGCTGACGTGACGCTCGCACTGCCGCACCTCGCCCGGATCGGGGTGAGCGAGCGGGGCGCGCAGGTCATGGTGGACCTCGGGCAGATCAACGGTGCGCTCAGCATCAGCGGTGACCTCGTCGTCGCGCAGGACACGGTGGCGGCCCTGGTCCGCGGTCTCCTCGAACTCCCGAGACAGAGCACGGTGGTGGTGTCGGTGGACCCGAGCGCAAGCGCCCTGCCCGGCCTCAACGGCCTGGTCCGGGTCCGCTCGGTCACCGATGTGCAGGGCAAGGCGCCGGACGAGATCCTCGACTCGGCAGAGGAACTGGGCATCGGCCTGGTACGCGGCGCGGCCCGTACCGGCGAGGTCACGGGCTTCGTCGTCCTCCAGGACGCGCCGACGGCGGACGAGGCACGGGCCCTCGCGGGCCTTTCTTCACCGGAGGGCGGCAGCTGGACAGTCCTCACCGTCGGCGACATCCCCGGCGCGCACTGGCGGTGGTACGCGGAGAGCGACGGAAGCGTGGACCTGGGCGTGCTCGGCATCCAAGTGGTCGTTCCGACACAGACGTTGGTTGGGGCGGGCACGGGGCGTGTGTGACGCCGCACGCCGATAGGGGCGACCCGAGGAAAGAAATCCTTCGGAATTGAACCGTTCCGTAGCCGAAGCCGTGTTCACGGTGACCGGCCAGGACGGATTCCGGGTCCGGAAACTCCGCTCCGGCAGCCGGCCGGCCTCCTCCCCGGCTGCCGGGGCGGGCCTTTCAGGTGCGCATCGAGCAGATCAAGAGACGCTGAAAAGGCCGCACCCACCTGGGTAATCAGCTCAGCTATTCATTTCACGCATTCGTCGAGAGTTCCGAAAGAGGGATCCCCATGCGCAAATTCGCCTACGTCCCGGTCGCGATCACCCTTGCCGCGGTCCTGAGCACAGCCGCGTGCGGCGGCTCCCGGAGCACGGCGGCAACAACCGCCGGCTCCCCGGAGCTCTCCGCCTCGAAGGCCAGCGGGGCGCAGCCCGAGGAAGCGGGCCGCCTGAGCGTGTGGAAGAGCGCGAATCTGGGCTCGGTCGTGACGGACGGAGCCGGCTTCACCCTGTACCGCTTCGACGAGGACACGGCCTCGCCCTCCGCGTCCACCTGCGCGGGCGACTGTGCCGCCGCCTGGCCTCCGGTGCTCGCCGACAGTGCGAAGGCGGGCCGCGGCCTCGACCCGTCGCTGCTGGGCTCGGTCGAACGCCCCGACGGCACCAGGCAGCTCACGCTCGCCGGCCGGCCGCTCTACCGCTACGCGCAGGACACGCAGCCCCGGCAGACCCGCGGGCAGGGCATCGGCGGCACGTGGTTCGCGGCCGCCCCCGACGGGTCGAAGGCGAAGCAGACGGCGAGCGCCCCGAAGGCACTTCCCGCGCTGTCGACGGTCGAGGACAAGGAACTCGGCGAGATCATCCGCGACGGCAAGGGCCGCACGCTCTACCGGTTCACCAAGGACACGGCCTGGCCGATGAAGTCGAACTGTCAGGGCGACTGCCTCAAGCAGTGGAAGCCGGCCAAGCTCGTCGACAAGAAGAACATCAAGGGCATCGCCCCCAAGCTCCTCATCAAGTACACCCGCCCCGACGGCACCGAGCAGCTCACCATCGACTGCTGGCCGCTCTACTGGTACACCGGTGACGAACAGCCCGGCGAGACCAACGGGCATGCTGTCAACGGCACTTGGTTCACCGTGCGGGCGGACGGCAAGCTCGCCAAGTGACCGACCTCAGGCATACGTCGACCGGCGGTGCGTTGTTTCCACCTTCCTGACGCCATGCGACGCTCGAAATGTCGATCAAGACCTGTGTTGATCGACATTTCAGCACGGCCCAATACGGCCACAGAGGGTGATCGGCAGGACGGACCCCCGGAGGAGCCGGCGACTTCGAAGTCGGGGTGGCCGGTCCACTGGCGGGCGACCGCGGTCAGGGCGCCCCCAGTCCCGGCAGGGGCTGTCTCGTCGTTCCACTGGCGAAAGGCACGGGCCTGCCCGAGCAGGGTGCGGATGGTGTCGTTGGGGGCCTGTAGTGCGCGGTCGGCGTCCGGGCCGAGCGGCCGGGTCAGGAGCAGGGGGTCGGTGAGCGCGGAGAGGAGCCCCGGTGAGCGCGGCGAAGTCGGCGTTGTCAGCCCGTCTGGGCCGCTCGGGCGCGGTCGGAGAGGAGTCGGGTAAGGCTTTCGAGGTCTGCGCTGCTGTAACTGCGGCTCTCGTTGTCGTTGCCGACGACGATGGTGAGGACCGTTCCGGTGCGGACCACGGTGCTTCGGCTGGTATGGGTGACGTACGCGTCTCCCCGGCTCGTCGAGATCGAGAACGCTGCGACCTGGTCCCCAGTCTGTGCCATGGTCAGTGAACTCGCTCCCTGCTCCCGGGCCTTGGAGGTTTTTTTGTCGAAGGCCGCCCGTGCCGTGCCTTCGTCCGGATAGGAGAAAACAAGGAACTGGGTCTCCATGCTGTAGCGCCCCAGATACTCGGCCTGGCCTTCGAAGGTGGAGCCGTCATCCTGCGAGGAGACGTCTGCGGTGGGTGCTGAGCTCTCGGTCCAGCCCGACGGCAGGCTTGTCGCGTCCGGCAGTACGTTGCGGACGGCCTCTGCACCGGCGAGCGGCTGCGCGCCGTCCGCATTGCCGGTGCCTGCTGTGTGGTTGCCCGTTTCGTTGCTGCCGGTCGTCCCGGTCTCCTGTTGGCCTTGCCCCGACTCCGACCCGCCTCTGGTCCGGGAGCCGGGAGAGTCACCGTCGAGGGCTTGGACGCTGCCGTAGACCAAGAGTGCCACCAAGGTCGCCAGCGCGACGCAGACCCCGCCGAAGGCGGAACGTCCCGCAGGAGTGTTGTTGAAGGTCACCGGCCCGAGCGAAATGGTGTTGCCGCGCACCCGCGCCCCACCGTCGATTACCACACTGTTCTGGATGGTCTGCATAGGCGGTTCCTCGGGCGGCGGCCCCGCAAGGACCGGAGCGAGGGCCGCGGCCAACGCGGCGGCAAAGTCTTGGTCGGCCGCGACCCCGGCGTTGAGCTCATTGTGCAGCCCTGCGACGGCAGCCGGGTCATCGGGCCGCGCGTCCACAGCTGCCAAGGCCGCTTGTCCCGATGGCGTACCGCTGAGCCGCTGCCGTACGAGGTCGGAGACGGCCTGCCCCACTCCGGTGGCCGCCGCGGTGGCTGCGCTCCCGGCAAGCGCTGTTACTACTCGCACGGCCTGTGACACGAGGTCCGTCGGATCCATCATTTCCCCCATGAATCAGCTGCGCACATGCTAAGGCCGGAGGCGTCCTCCTTTGAGTCAACTCACTGAAAATCAAGGCGAGTTAGTTGGATGCGGCCTTTGGAGTGCGTTGCCCCGGATCCTCACCGACACCGAACTCACCGCCGCCTTGCTGATCGAGATCGATGTGGAGGGCGCAGGCCGCCGCCGTAGGCGGGCTCGCCCCTGTTGCGGGCCGACTCTGACCTCACGAGGTCGCCCGAGACCGTTGGCCAAGCCCGGCCAGGCAGTCAACGACGTTCTCGGCCCGCTCGGCGAGCACGGATTCCACGTCTACCGGCCATCGCCGCGGCGAACGCCGCCCAGGCACAGGTGCCAACCATCAAGTTCTGGGGCTACGGGCTGCTCGCGTCCGTCGACGGCCTGCGCTTCGTCGTTCCCGTACGCACCATGAATGCCGCACCCAGCCCCAAGTGCTTCGCGAAGAAGACCGGAATAACGTAGCTGAACGCGATCAATGACCAGGTGATCGGCATCGGGCAGATGGTGGTGCCACAAGGTGAAGCGCAGAGCGATGTTCTAGATCGCCGACCTCACGCGCCGGCAGGCGTACGGGTCGGCGTCTGCCCGTACAGGATCTTCTCTGCCGCGACCTGCTCGTCCACCCACACCTTTCCCTGGCCGTGACAGTCTTCGCACGCCTCCCAGCGGAGGTTGGGCGTATCGGTGGCTTCGTCGAGCATGCCGTGCAGGACCTGCACGGAGCCGTCTCCGTCACACTCGTCGCACTGGAACTCGTACTCGCCCTCAACCAACGCCATCACGCGAACCCCCCTGACCAGGAACGGATATGAGGGCTGTGATCCTATGCGCGCGACGCTGCCCCGATCTACACGCCACCTTGCCGGAGCTATACGAGGACATGGCCCTTACCAACCACCGGAGCCAACCTCCGTGCCGTGAGGCGCCCGAGCGATTTCCGTACCTACGGCTCCTTGGGCACCACAGTCCGTGACCGCTCCGCCGGTCTCGCTGGACGAGTTGGGATAAGACCAGCTCGGCTCGCTCGGCCTGGTCCTGAACGCAGTGGTGCTCTGGACGACCAGGCACATAGCCGTCGTCCAGATGCGCGCCGAGGGCCACGAGATCCGGGATGAGGACGTGGCCCGGCTGTCCCCGCTGAAGCACAGGAACCTCAACGTGCTGGGCCGCTACAGTTTCACCGCCACCCAGTCGGCGGGCGGCACCCTGCGCCCGCTGCGTGATCCGGACGCGGCCGGGACAGGATGACGACGAGGACGGCGCAGGTACCGACCAGGGCACCGATTGGCCTATGGGCCGCCGCCTTCGTCAACCGCTTCGGCGCCGTAGCGGTCCGCTCCATGCCGACGCTAGCGGCAACCGCTGGTACTGAGCTCCACCTGGCCTGCTTGACCAAGGACGTGGCTCACCGGATATGCCGCTGGAGCACGGGCGGGACCGAAGCCGAGGTCGTGTGCCCACGGCCCGAGTTGTCGGCGGTACGTCCAAGTACGGCGCGGAACCGCTCCCGTCCCGCCTCGATGCTCGCTTCCCACAGCCCCGCGGCGTCACCCGACGCAGAGAGGGACTGGAGCCCATGCTCCTGCGCACGGAAGCTGGCGCCGAACACATTCTGGTCCAGCATCCCCATCGCAGTGAGCGCCGCATGGCCACAGGACACCGCGTCATCAGCGCTCCCGGAGCCGTTGGCCAGCAGGGCATATCGCAGGACCAGGGCGGCGAAGAAGGTGTTGATGCCGACGACGTCGGTGACCGCTTCGTCATCCATCGGATGCAACTCGGGGAACCCCTCCAGCACGCGTACGCGCTCCGGGGCGTCGGAGAGCGGGCGGTCGACGTGCCAGAGGTCGCGTACGGACTCCACGTAGAAATCCACGTCGCCTTCACGGCCCGCTCCGCCTGCCCGCAGCCCTACGAACAGTGGCGCCATGCGTTCGGCGCAGGCGGCTACATACAGACGGACCATCTCTCCGCCCCCGCCGCGGAGGGTCGTCGTGACGGCCTGGTCCACCAACGTCTCCATGCCCTCACCTCTCCTGTAATCCGTGCGTACAGCCGACATGCTCGCAGGAGGTCGGCGCGTTCCAGTATCTGGGGCACCAGCACCGCAACAGGTCGACGCACATATGGGCCTCCCGGCAGCGGGCCACAATGAAGCGTTCCCGCCGGTAGAAGTGGAGCTGCCGTGGGGCAAACCGGAGGGAGAGAGAGGAAGGGGTTCTCCCTGCTGCTCATCACGCGCTTCGGCACGCCTACGCCTCGATCATGTCGGAAGCCGGGCAGTCCGCCGCGCCCCTTGTCGCGGCGGCTTGGAAACCCCTCGCGTCGATCACTCTCGGTTACTATGCTCACTTCGTGCCGGAGGCCGGCAGTAAGGGGCGCGGTACCGTCCACGGTCTGCTCGGGGAGCGCGGGGGATCAGCTTGCTGGCCGAAACTCCCCGGATTCTCCCCAGTGCTGTTGACCCCTGCTCCCGGCCTCTACGCTCTGAAGAAGTCTTCCGTGGATTGCAAGGTTGAAGAGATGGGTGGCCTGGGAAAATGTTGGAAGAGGTCGTAGCGACCCGCTACATCACGCCGCTACGTGAGGGCGGCTCGCTCCCCGGGATCGTCGAGGCCGACGACCTCGGCACGTACGTCATGAAATTCACCGGCGCCGGGCAGGGGCGTAAGACGCTCGTCGCGGAGGTGATCTGCGGACAGCTCGGCCGGCGCCTCGGGCTGCGCGTCCCGACCCTCGTCCAGATGCAGCTGGACCCGGTCATCGGCCTCGCCGAGCCCGACCAGGAGGTGCAGGAGCTGCTCAAGGCCAGTGGCGGGCTCAATCTCGGGATGGACTTCCTGCCCGGCTCCATCGGCTTCGACCCGCTCGCCTACGAGGTGGACCCGCGCGAGGCCGGACGGGTCGTCTGGTTCGACGCGCTGATCAACAACGTCGACCGGTCCTGGCGCAACCCGAACATGCTGGTCTGGCACGGTGACCTGTGGCTCATCGACCACGGCGCCACCATGATCTGGCACCACAACTGGCCCGGCGCCCGGACCTCCGCCGCCAAGCCGTACAACGCCTCCGACCACGCGCTCGCCCCGTTCGCCCCCGACATCGCGGCCGCCGCCGCCGAACTGGCCCCACTGGTCACCGAGGAACTGCTCACCGAGGTCGCCGCGGACGTCCCCGACGAATGGCTGGTGGACGAGCCCGGCTTCGCCACCACGGACGAGCTGCGCCGTGCCTACGTGGAGGCGCTGCTGCCGCGCGCCGCGACCATCCACGAGCGCATCACCATGGACGGCCCCACCCCGGACCGGCCGTCCCAGGCCCCCGGCTGGCTCACCGACCACCTCACCCCCTGGCCCCACCCCACCAAGAAGAACGACAAGGACGGCCAGCGGTGAGCGAGCGCGATGTCTTCGAGTACGCCCTGCTGCGCGTGGTGCCCCGGGTGGAGCGCGGTGAGTGCTTCAACGCGGGCGTGGTGGTCTACTGCCGTGCCCGGAGCTTCGTGGCCGCACGCACCCACCTCGACGAGGCCAAGCTGAAGGCCCTGGACCCGGCCGCCGACACGAGGGGCGTACGGGCCGCCCTGCACGCCGTCGAGGGCGTCTGCCTCGGCGGCGCACAGGCGGGCCAGGCCGCCCGCGACGACGCCGGCCGCCGCTTCCGGTGGCTGATCGCGCCGCGCTCCACGGTCGTCCAGCCGGGCCCCGTGCACAGCGGTCTCACCACGGACCCGGAGGCCGAGGTCGAGCGGTTGCTGGAGCTGCTGGTCCGCTGACGGTCCGCCGACGCGCCGCCCCGCCGCCATCGCGCGGGTGGTGCGCCGGATGTGACATGCGCCGCGGCGGCCGCGCGCCGTTGACACCGGATGCCGCGGCTTCTAGCGTCTCCTCTGCTGAAGGTACTAAGCGGTCGCTCAGGCATCGGGAAGGTTCCGCACACGAGATCGAGATCCCGTGCCGGAGGCGCCCCGGACCCGCTGGGCGGCGATCCAAGGGCGAGGAGAACCAAGCATGTCCACCACCGAGCAGCGCGTCGCCGTAGTGACCGGAGCGGCCCGGGGCATCGGCGCCGCCACCGCGGTGCGCCTGGCGGCCGAGGGCCGCGCCGTCGCCGTACTCGACCTCGACGAGGCCGCCTGCAAGGACACCGTCGACACGATCACCGCGGCCGGGGGCAGGGCCCTCGCGGTCGGCTGTGACGTCTCGGACAGCGCCCAGGTGGAAGCCGCGGTCGCGCGGGTCGCCGCCGAGCTCGGCGCCCCGACGATCCTGGTCAACAACGCGGGCGTGCTCCGCGACAACCTGCTCTTCAAGATGAGCGAGTCCGACTGGGACACCGTGGTGAACGTCCACCTCAAGGGCGCGTTCCTGATGGCCAAGGCCGTCCAGAAGCACATGGTGGACGCCGGGTTCGGCCGGATCGTCTCGCTCTCCTCCTCCTCGGCGCTCGGCAACCGGGGCCAGGCCAACTACGCCGCCGTCAAGGCGGGCCTCCAGGGCTTCACCAAGACGCTCGCCAAGGAGCTCGGCAAGTTCGGCATCACCGCCAACGCCGTCGCCCCCGGTTTCATCGTCACCGAGATGACCGCCCAGACGGCCGCCCGGATCGGCATGGGCTTCGAGGACTTCCAGGCCGCAGCCGCCACCCAGATCCCGGTCCAGCGCGTCGGCCGCCCCGAGGACATCGCCAACGCCATCGCCTTCTTCACCGGCGACGACGCGGGCTTCGTCTCCGGCCAGGTCCTGTACGTCGCCGGCGGACCGCTCAACTGAACCCGGAGGGCTGGGACATCATGGCAGTGCAGGACAGCGGGAAGGTCGCGCTCATCACGGGCGCGAGCCGGGGCATCGGCTACGGGGTCGCCGAGGCGCTGGTGGCCCGGGGCGACCGGGTGTGCATCACCGGACGCGGCGAGGAGGCGCTCCAGGAGGCCGTCCAGCGGCTCGGCGCCGACCGGGCGATCGGCGTGGCCGGGAAGGCGCACGACGCGGAGCACCGGACCGAGGCCGTCGAGCGCACGATGGAGGCGTTCGGCCGGGTCGACTTCCTGGTCAACAACGCCGGTACGAATCCGGTCTTCGGTCCGATCGCGGAGCTCGACCTCGACGTCGCCCGCAAGGTCTTCGAGATGAATGTCGTCTCCGCGCTCGGTTTCGCGCAGCTGACCTGGAAGGCGTGGCAGAAGGAGAACGGCGGTGCGATCGTCAACATCGCCTCCGTCGCCGGTATTTCCGCCTCGCCCTTTATCGGTGCGTACGGCATGAGCAAAGCGGCCATGGTCAATCTGACCCTGCAACTGGCGCACGAGTTCGCGCCGGCCGTCCGGGTCAATGCGATCGCGCCCGCGGTGGTGAAGACGAAGTTCGCCCAGGCGTTGTACGAAGGCCGGGAGGCGGAGGCCGCGGCGGCTTATCCGCTGGGTCGGCTGGGAGTTCCCGAGGACATCGGCGGCACCGCCGCGTTCCTGACCTCCAGTCAGTCGGAGTGGATGACCGGACAGACCCTGGTGGTCGACGGAGGGATCTTCCTGAACGCGGGTGTGGGCTGAGACGGCCTGAGCTGGTTTGGCCCTGATTGACTCAAGTGCCCTGTCGGGCCTGCGGATTGACCCGACGGGGCACTGCGGTATCGTCTGCCGACCCATGGCTGATCGAGGAGCGTGCACGTGTTCTACCGGGCCAGTCTGCAGGCCGCTGCAGTCTTTGCTTCCCTTTCTCTGCTGGCCGGCTGCGGACTTCTTTCCGACAGTGGTTCGAAGGGCGAGCAGAAAATAGTCGTCGGCACCACCAGTGAACCCTCGACCCTCGATCCGGCAGCGGCGTGGGACAACTCCTGGGAGCTGATGCGGAATGTCTTCCAGACCCTGGTGAGTTTCCCGACCGGAAGCACCAAGCCCGAGCCCGATGCGGCGGAATGGTGCAGGTTCACCGATGCCACCAGCACCTCCTACCGGTGCAAGATGCGCGAGGGTCTGAAATTCTCCAACGGGGACAAGCTCGACGCCGCGGCGGTGAAGTACTCCATCGACCGGATCTCGGAGATCGCCCTCAAGACCGGACCGGTCGGCATGCTCGGTTCGCTCGACCGTGTCGAGACGAAGGGGGACGACATCGTCGTCTTCCACCTCACCCGGCCGGATGCCACGTTCCCGTTCATTCTGGCCACGCCCGCGATGTCGCTGGTGGCCCCCAGTGACTATTCGCAGCACAAAATACGCAACGACGGAAAGGTCACGGGTTCCGGTCCGTACCTCCTCGACTCGTACAAGCCGGGGACCCGTGCCGAGCTGGTGAAGAACCCGGACTACCAGGGCTTCGCGCACCGCAAGAACGACGCGGTCACCATCCGGTACTTCAAGGAGTCCGCCCCGGTGGTCGCGGCGCTGCGGAAGAAGGAGATCGACGCGATCTACCGCGGCCTCACCGCCGAGGAGGTCGTCGGCCTGGAGCGGGACCAGTCCAAGGACGGCCAGCCGCGCATCGTCGAGACCGTCGGCGCCGACATCCGCTTCCTGGTCTTCAATCCCGAGGACCCGGCGGCGGGGAACGTGGCCGTGCGGCGCGCCATCGCCCAGCTCGTCGACCGCGACGCCCTGGTGGCCAAGGTCTACCAGGGGACGGCCGAACCGCTGTACTCCATGGTCCCCAAGGGCATCGCCGGCCACACCACCAGCTTCTTCGACGCGTACGGCGACCCGGACCGGGCCAAGGCGAAGCAGATCCTGTCCAAGGCGGGCATCAACAAGCCGGTCGAGCTGACGTTCTGGTACGCCACCGACCGGTACGGCTCCTCCACCGCCCCCGAGTTCGACGAGCTGAAGCGCCAGCTGGACGGCTCCGGGCTGTTCCGCATCACGCTCCGGAGCACGACCTGGACGCCCTTCCAGGAAGGCTTCACCAAGGGCGAGTACCCCGTCTTCGGCCGTGGCTGGTTCCCGGACTTCCCGGACGCGGACAACTTCATCGCCCCGTTCGTGGGCAAGCAGAGCGTCACGGGGATGCCCTACCTGAAGGACGAGATCACCAAGCAGCTGCTGCCGGAGACCCGCAGGAAGAGCGACCGGGGCGCGGTTGCCAAGCAGTTCGAGCGGGCCCAGCGGATCCTCGTCGAGGACGTGCGGCTGCTGCCGCTGTGGCAGGGCAAGCTGTACGTCGCCTCGGGCGAGGACATCGGCGGCGGCGAGCGCGCCCTGGACCCGCAGACGGTCATGCAGATGTGGGAGTTCTACCGCAAGACCAGCTGGTAGTCCGCACTGCGGGACGCGTTGTCAGTGGCCCCCGGTAGGTTCTCGGATGTACAGCTGATTTGCTTACCGGAGGTTGTTGAAGTGACCGACACCGACCTGTTGCCCGAGTCCTGGCGAGACGTGCTCGGCGACGAGCTCCAGAAGCCCTACTTCAAGGAGCTCACCGAGTTCGTCGAGGAGGAGCGGGCCAAGGGGCCGGTCTATCCGCCGCGCGACCAGGTGTTCGCCGCCCTGGACGCCACGCCCTACGACCGGGTGAAGGTCCTCGTCCTCGGCCAGGACCCGTACCACGGCGAGGGCCAGGGCCATGGGCTGTGCTTCTCCGTGCGGCCGGGGGTGAAGACGCCGCCCTCGCTGCGGAACATCTACAAGGAGATGAAGGAGGAGCTGGGCCTGCCGGTCCCGGACAACGGCTATCTGATGCCGTGGGCGGAGCAGGGTGTGCTCCTGCTCAACGCCGTGCTGACGGTCCGCGCGGGCGAGGCCAACTCGCACAAGGGCAAGGGCTGGGAGAAGTTCACCGACGCCGTGATCCGGGCCGTCGCCTCGCGGCCCGATCCGGCGGTCTTCGTGCTCTGGGGCAACTACGCCCAGAAGAAGCTCCCGCTGATCGACGAGGAGCGCCATGTGGTGGTGAAGGGGGCGCACCCCTCGCCGCTCTCGGCCAAGAAGTTCTTCGGCTCCCACCCGTTCACGCAGATCAACGAGGCGGTGGCGGCGCAGGGGCACGACGCCATCGACTGGCGCATCCCGGACCTGGGCTGAGCCCGCTTCCCGGTCCGGCCGACGGCGGCTTTCGGCGGCCGGCCCGGGACGCCCGCCCGCACCTCGGCGGGGTCGGCGGCCGCCGGAGCCAAGGGCTGCCCCGTAATCCCTGGCGGGCGCGCGACGGCAGCTACGACACCTCGCCGACGGCAGCTACGACACCTCGCCGCGTTGTCGGAACATCCGCATACATCCGGTATGGGGATGTTCCTCCGCCTTACGATGTACCGCATCCGACGCCGCGCGCTGATCCACCACGGATTGCCGGGAGGACAGTCCTTGGCGTCGACCGGGAACGAACGGGGGACCGGCGCGTGTGAGGAGGCCGCGGTGGCGGAGCAGCGGGAGGCGTCCAGGGACGCCGTCATGACCAGGATCGGCCAAGCGGTCATGCTGCTGCACGGCGGCGACCGGGAGGAGGCCCGCAACCGCTTCGGTGCGCTCTGGTCGGAGATCGGTGAGGCGGGCGACGCCCTGGACCGGGCCACCCTCGCCCACTACATGGCCGACACCCAGGACGACCCCGGTGACGAACTGGCCTGGGACCTCCGGGCGTTGACCGCCGCCGACGGGCCGGGCGACGAGCGGGCGGCCCGGCATCCCGACGCCCCCGCGCTGCGGGCCTTCTACCCCTCGCTCCACCTCAGCCTGGTGGCGGACTACCTGAAGCTGAGACGCCCGGACGCGGCGCGTTTCCATCTGGACCGGGCCCGCGCCGCCGCCGGCACGCTCGCGGACGGGCGGGCCGACGACGGGTACGCGCAAGGGGTGCGCGCGGCGATCGCCCGGCTGGAGCTGCGGTTGCGCGAACCCTGAGCCGGTCCGCCGACCCTGCGACCGGGCGGGGTCAGTGCCCGTAGGCGTGGTCGCAGATCCTGGACTGCGGGCTGCCCGCGGGCCAGTGCCCGTAGCCACGGCCCAGGGCGCAGATGCCCGTACCGGGGGCCGGTGGCGGCGGGACGGGGACCGGCGCGGTCACCCCCGGCGGCACGGGAACCGGGCGGGGGAGCGGACGCGTGGTGGCGGGGTGCCGTTGCCGCCACGGCGCACGGGGCGCGGAGCGGCGGGGCGCGGACGGGGCGCTGGTCGCGCGGGGCGGGGCGGCCGACGAGGGGCGGGGGGTGGACGGCTCGGGGACCGGCAGGGCCTCCAGCGAGTCATGGACGGGCGGCAGCACGATCTGCGGCGACAGCCTCTGGGCGGGACCACTGCTGTGCGGCCGGGGCGGGATGTCCGGACCCGGCCCCACGGACACGCAGCCGGACAGCGTGGTGGCGGCCATGCCCACCAGGAGGCTCACGGTGATTCGAGTTCGTTGCACGTGATCAACTCTGCGGTGCGGACGCGTCCCGGGAGGCTACGGCGGCCTGGATTGCTCCGCACGGGTGACACCCGGTCGGCGTGGCGCCCGCCCGGGACCGAGGGTTCCGTTCAGCAGTTCGGTGAATTCCGCGCGTGACCCCTCTTGTCCGGGAAGGACGGACGGACCAGCGGCCGGGTCCGGCCGCGTGAGGGAACGACACCGGTCACCCGCGCCGGTCCACCGGAGGCGGGCAGGCCAGCGGGCCCCGCCTTCCCCGCCGGTCGACGGCCGCCCCGGCCCACGTATGCTGCCTCTCGCGAGGCGGACACGGCGCCGACGGACGCCGGACAGCGAGAACAGGGAGACCCTGATGAAGGTCGGCTGCATCGGGCTCGGCGACATCGCGCGCAAGGCGTACCTGCCGGTGCTGACCAGCCTGCCCGGCATCGAGTTGCACCTGCAGACCCGTACGCCCGCCACCCTTGCCGCCGTCGCCGAGGCCCACCGGATCCCGGCCGCGCAGTGCCACGCCGACCTGGACGCGCTGATCGCGCAGGGGCTGGACGCGGCGTTCGTCCACGCCCCGACGACCGCCCACCCGCAGATCGTGGCCCGGCTGCTGGAAGCGGGCGTCGCCACCTACGTCGACAAGCCGCTGGCCTACGAGATCGCCGATTCCAGGCGGCTGGTGGCCCTGGCCGAGGAACGCGGCACCAGCCTCGCCGTCGGCTTCAACCGCAGGCTGGCCCCCGGCTACGCGGAGTGCGCCGAGCATCCGCGCGAGCTGATCCTCATGCAGAAGAACCGGGTGGGCATGGCGGAGGACCCGCGCACCATGGTGCTCGACGACTTCATCCACGTCGTGGACACCCTCCGCTTCCTCGCGCCGGGACCGGTCGAGGACACCGTCGTACGCGCCAGGGTCCGCGACGGACTGATGCACCAGGTCGTGCTCCAGCTGTCCGGCGACGGATTCACCGCCATCGGCATGATGAACCGGCGCGGCGGGTCGACCGAGGAGCGGCTGGAGGTCTCCGGCCAGGACGCCAAGCGCGAGGTCGTCGACCTCGCCCGGATCATCGACCACCACGGGGTGCCGAGCGTACGGCGGCGCGGCGACTGGGTGCCGGTGGCCCACCAGCGCGGCATCGAGCAGTGCGTCCTGTCCTTCCTCGACGCCGTACGCGCCGGCAGGGTGCTGCACGCCGGCGACGCCCTGCTGACCCACGAACTCTGCGAGCGCGTCCTCACCGACCTGGGCCTCGGCTGAGGCCGAACCCGGCGCCGCCCGGCCCCGGGATGCGCCGGATCCGGACGGGATGCAGGCTGGGGTGATGTCCCACCGGCCTGTGGAGGTGACCTCGTGCGACCCCACGACGAGCCGACGGGCTGGGGAGCGCTCCAGCCGCCGCCCGGCTACTACTCGGCCGACGGACGGCCGCCCGACGCGACGCAGCGCGCCCTGATCCTCGACTGGGCGGTCAACCAGCGGATAGCCGCCGGCTGGCGGGTGGAGTCCCGGTCCCGGACGCAGGTCGTCATGGTCCGGGGAGCCCCGCTCAACCATCTCCTGCACGCCCTCCTGACGGTGCTCACCTGCTTCCTCTGGGGCGCCGTCTGGGTGGGGCTGGCCGTGACCAACAAGGTCCAGCGGGTCGCGCTCACCGTCGACGCCCAGGGCCGCATCATTTCGGTCAACGGCCCCTGACCGGCCGGTCGGAGGCGGTCCGCCCGCGCTCCGCGCGCGAGCGGACCGCCTCGTACCCGCAGAACAGCACCAGCACCGTCGCCGCTCCCTGGAGGGGCCAGTCGCCCAGCCGCGCATAGAGCGTGCTCCCCGTCGCCAGGGGCACGTCGAACACGGCGGAGCCGCGCGCCTCCGTACCGGACGGTGTGCCGATCCGGGCGCCCGAGGGGCCGTACGCCGTACTGACCCCGGTGAGCGTGGAGTGCACCATCGGGCGGCCGGTCTCGGCGGCCCGCAGCGCCCCCAGCGAGGCATGCTGCCAGGGCGCCCAACTGTGCTGGAACGAGGAGGTCGAGGACTGGGCGACCAGCACCCGCGCCCCGTCCCGGGCGAGCCGCCGGCTCATGTCGGGGAACGCCGACTCGAAGCAGATCATCGGCCCGATCCGCAGGGCGTGCCCGCCCCCGGCCCCGGGCACCGTCATCGTGGTCTGCCGGGTGCCCCGCAGCCGGTCCTCGCCCGCCGCCCGGCCCAGGGACGTGACCCAGCCGAGCACCGACCGGGCGGGGACGTACTCGCCGAACGGCACCAGCCGCATCTTGTCGTACCGGTCCCCGGTCGGCCCGTCCGGACCCACCAGCACCGCCGACTTGAAGATCCCCGTCCGCCCCGCCCGGTCGGTCTGCCGGGCGTCCACACCGACCAGGATGTCCGCGCCCGCCCGGCGTGAGAGCGCGGCGATCCGATCGGCGACGTCCGGCCGGTGCGCGAGATCCACCCCCGCGCTGCTCTCGCCCCACACCACCAGGTCGACGCCGCGCCCGGCCAGCGCACCGGTCAGCCGCTCACCGGCGGCCAGCCGCCGCTCCGGGCCGAGGGGCCCGTCGAACATTCCGGGCTGTACGACGGCGATCCTCGCCACCCCCGACTCCGCGGGCCGGGGTGCCCACCGCACCGCCGCCCCCACGGCCAGCCCGCACACCACGAGGGACACCCCGGCCACCGTGCGGGCGGCCGGAGCCAGGAGCAGCAGGGCCACGGCCGTGTTCACCGCCACCAGCACCAGGCTCACCAGCCACACACCGCCCACCGACGCCACACGGAGCGCGGGCCCCACCTGCCACTGGGAGGCGCCGAGCAGCCCCCAGGGACCGCCGAGCGCCTGCCAGGAACGGATCAGTTCGATCATCAGCCAGCCGCAGGGCACCAGCACGACCGCGCGGGCGGCCGCCGGTGCGGAGGGCCGTCCGCCCATGGTCCGGCGGACCAGCAGCCCCCACGGCGCCCACAGCAGACCGAGCAGCGCGGCCAGGACCACGATGAAGACATGGAGACTCGGCATGAGCCAGTGGTGCACCGCGAGCATGTAGCCGGTGCCGCCGAGCCAGCTGTCCAGCGCGGCCCGCCGCCCTGTACCGGCCGACCGGACCAGGAGCAGCCACGGCACCAGACAGACAGCGGCCAGCCACCACAGGTCCGGCTCGGGGAAGGTGAGTGCGGGCAGCGCCCCGGCGAGCAGGGCCAGACACCCCCGCCCCCAGGCCGACCGCAGTACCCGCTCCCGTCGCTCCTGTCCCCGCCGCTCGCCCCGGCCGGCCGGAATCCGCATGCGGCTCCTCCCTGTTCACTCCCCGGCGAGGAGCCCTCCGGCGCCGCGCCACTTCTCGTGCACGGTCACCGTGCGAATGCGCCAGCCGTCGGCCGTGCGCGACAGCGTGAACGCGTACCGTCCTCCGGAGACGAAGTTCGGCGCGGTGGACCGCGCCGCCGGGCCGTCCGCGCGGCTCTCGGGGTGCTCCAGCCGCATCGGGTTGAGATAGTCGGCCCGGGCCTTCGCCCCGTCGCCGCGGTACCCCTCCGGGGCCTCGAGGGCGATGCGCCGGTTGACGATCAGATGCTGGCGTACGGGGAAGAGCCGCATCGTCTCCGCCAGCCACCGGGCCACCTCGGCCACCGGGCCCTCGATGCCGCCCGCGCCGCGGTAGTCGGCTCGGCCGTCAGCGGTGAACAGGGCCAGGTAGTCGGCCCACTCGCCGTCGTCAACCGCCGCCGCGTACCCCGTGAGCAGGGCGTCGACGGCGAGCCGGTCCATCAGATGGGCGAGGTCCGCGCGCTGCGTCATCGGGTCAGTGTCCGCCCGCCCGCCGAAGAGGCCAAGAGGCGTGCACGGACGATCGGAGACGGTGGTCAGCACGGCACGACGGCGACCGGACCGAGCGCGTGCGTGAGCGTGGTCTGGGCGACGGGGGAGAGGCCGAGCCCGAGGGACTCGCCGCCCCGGCGCCGCCCGATCACGGTGAGCGCCGCGGTGGCGGACGCCGTGACCAGGGTGCGTGAGGCGGAACCGCTGACCGGCTCCCGTACGGTCTCGACCTGTGGGTACTTCTCGCGCCAGCCCGCGGTGAGTTCCGCGAGGGCCCGCGCGGCGGCGCCGGCTGCGGCCTCCCGGTCGAAGACGGGACCGCCGGAGAGCATGGAGGAGAACATCGTCCAGCCGTGCACGATCCGCAGCCGCGCGCCGGGCCGGGACGCGGCGGTTTCGAAGGCGAACTCCAGGACCGCCTCGCTGCTCTCGTCGGCGGCCACCCCCGCGACGATGTCGCGAGGCGCCTCCGCGTCCTCCGGTGCCTCCTCCTCGGCCCGGGAGGAGTGGACGACGACGACCGGGCAGTCCGCCATCGAGGCGGCCGCCAGGCTGTTGGAGCCCAGCAGCAGGGAGCGGAAACCGCCCAGCCCGCGCGAGCCGACGACGATCAGCGAGGCGTTGTGGCTGAGCGAGGAGAGCACCGCCGAGGCGTAGTCCAGCGGTGCCAGCGTCGACGGGCTCAGCTCCGGGGCGATCCGGGCCACCTGCCGTACGGACCGGGCGAGCAGTTCCTCCGCCTCGCGGCGGCGGGCGTCCCGTTCGGCAGGCCGGTCCGGGGTCATGGCGTGCACGACGATGAGCCCGAGCCCCCGGCGCGCGGCTTCACGGGCGGCCCAGTCGAGGGCTTCGTCGCTGTGCGACGAGCCGTCGACCGCGGCGATCACGGGGCGGTCGGTGCTGGTCATGGTGTCCCTCCAGATTCCGGCGGTGCGTGTCCCAGACTGGTCGGCGCGGACACGGGTGCGGCAGGGCCTTTCGACCCTATCCGCCCGGAAGATCCCGGGACCACCGCAACCCGCGTCCTCGGCGGATTCCTGGAGGCGGCCCAGGACCTGGCGAGGGCGACGTGGTGGTGGCCGCGTCGGGCGCGGCCCTCGAAGGGGTCCGGGCCGAGGCCGTGTCCGAGCACGACCAACCGCACCAGGTCGGCGCACGGCTGCCGGGTGCCGGGTGGCGGGTTCGCCGTACGGTGGCCCGTCGCTGAGCCCCGGCGGGGCGGCCACACGACCAGCCCGTGGAAGCGGGCGGGGACGCCGAGGGTCCGGCGCGCCGAAACCGCCCGCGCAGTCGGCCTTCGCGGTCCAGGCCGCGCCGACGGATACGGCACGCTCTGCCATGTAGTCCTGCGCTCATTGCCAAGGACGGTGCTGGATTTCCTCCGATGATGACCAGGCCCGTTGCGAACGGGCGGAGCGCCGCGGCGCTGATCCACAAGGAGGAACACGATGAAACCAGTAAGGCATCTCGTCGGAGGGTTGCTCGGCTCGATCATCCTTGTCGTCGGTCTGGCGGGCAGCAGCCAGGCGGACTCGGGCGACTTCACCCTCAAGAACGCGAATTCCGGTAGATGCCTCTCCGTCCCCGGGACATCGACGGGTTTCGCGTATCTCAACCAGTTCAGCTGCAATAACTACGCCGACCAGTTCTGGTACTGGCAGGCCGGCCTCTACGACGAAGACGGAAATGTCTGGTACAAGATCGTCAACCGGCACAGCGGGCTCTGCCTCTCGGTCGACGGGGCATCCATGGACGACTACGCCAGGGTGACGCAGTACCCGTGCGGTGGCTACTTCGACCAGTACTGGCGGGAGGGGCCCTACGACGCTCTCACCAAGGGATACCAGATCAAGAACTTCAACAGCGGCAATTGCCTCGCGGTCCAGGACGGAAGCACTGCCGAGGCCGCACCGGTCATCCAGTTCCGCTGCGGCAGCTGGAAGGACCACTACTGGCTGATTCACTGATTCACTGACAGCGGCCCAAGATCCACCGACGGGTACTCGGGCCTGCTGGATTGCGGCCGGAAAGCTGTGAGCCGCCGCGCGTTCCGTGAGCCGGGCAGTGTCCAGGGGGATGCGTCGGCCCTGACCGAACACCTATGCCTTCAGCGCCTCGTAGTCGTCCGGAGCGGGGCAACGGCGCTGGAGGCAGCCCGGTGCACCGGTGCGAGAAGTGCGCATCGCTGACGACTCGATGCGCGCCGTTCCAGAAAACTATGGCGAACGATCGGCCTGCTGTGGCGAGGGGGGGAGACATGGACGCTGCGGAGTTGGCGGCCGCAGCTGTCGGCCGTTTTCTGGCGGTCGTGGCTGGTGCGGTGGGAAACGCGTTCGGCCAGAGCGGAGGAGACGCTGTCGCCGAGATCGTCCGCGCCCGTCTGGGTGGAAACCCGCGCGGGGAATCGGCGCTACGGGGGCTCGAATCGGAACCCGGAGACACCGGGGCGCGGAATGAGGCGGAGAATGCCCTGCGCGAGCAGATCGATACCGATCCCGAGTTGCGGCGCCAATTGTCCGCGCACCTGTCCAGCCCGTCCGTCCATCATCATGGATCGGTCGCCATTGCCGGAAGCCGGGTCTCCCGTAACCACCTTTCTTTCGGACCGCTCACGATCAACAACACACCGGCGGCACGGATATTGATCGGGGTGTCCCTGTTGCTGACCGCCGGACTGCTCGCCCTGGCCGTCCACGGTGGCCAACGCCTTTTGATCTCACAGAGCCCCGCCACGCAGAAATCCCAAGGAGCGGGCAGTCGGGCCGCCAGCATGGGACCGCATGTGCTGCCCACTTCGGAAGCCGACCGGGCTCTCCTGACGGCAGACGACATGCCTCGGGGCTGGGTCACGTTCGACGTGGACACCTATGGGGAGGAGGACCGACAGGACGGATGCGAACTGGACGGTATCGAGTTCGAACGTGACGGAGACACTCCCCATTCTCCGTTCGTGGACGCCGCATTCATCATCCACGTCTGCTCCTCGTACGAGGTGGCCAAGGATGTATTCCAGCAGACCGCTCGACAAGCAACAGAACAGCAGATGAACGTCGGGACCCCTACGAAGCCGGATCTTCCTCGTTTCGGAGACGAGCACTCGACGAACTGGTACAAGCCATCGGACGTCGTTTACACCACCGTTCGTGTCGAGAACGTCGTCCTGGGGCTCCGGTACAAGCCGTATACCGCGTCGAAGCGGCACAAGGCCGAGATCGTGGAGCTGACCCGGCGGGCGGTCGAACGAATCCGCTCGCTGGAGCCGCGCTGAGCCGGTCGGGACATCGGCAACCTCGCCGCCGCCCGCCTCGGTCGGATCGCCCGAGCCGTGAAACGCGAGCTCACGAGGGTGCAGTACCGCCCGATGCGATCGACGGCTGCCCCGCAGCACCGGTATGGCCCTTTGGCTGAAGCCGCCGCGCGGTCACGAACAGTCCGAGCGGTGGACGAAGGGCCTGTCGGGGCAGCTGGTGCATTCGAACAGGTAGATGCCGCCCATGTCGCCGAGCATGAGCCCGGGCGGGCATTGGATCGCGGTGCGTTGTTCGTAAGGAAGGTCCCAGATGGTTCCCGTGGCCGGGGTGTCCTCGATGGGCAGCCACGTGCGCCAGCTCTCGCCGTCGAACTCGGAACTGTTGATCGTCAGGAGATGCTCCATGCGCACACTGCATGTAGGGCACGTCGGCCAGTTGGGCTCCTGCGTCCATGTCGGGTATCCGCCGACCTTGATGCCGTCCGACACGGAGAGGTGGGACCAGTAGGACCAGCCGGTTTCCTCCTCCAGCTCTTCGAACCTGGCTTCGAGCGCGTCGGCGACCTCGTCCGGGAGGTCCCAGTTCGGGTAGTCGGTAACGCGCTCGGGGTGCAGGACGCACGGGTTCGGAAGGTAGTGGTCGTCAGGGCCGGTCGGGCGGGGCGGGTCGGCCGGCCTCAGGTCGCTCAGGGAGCTGTTCCGCCAGTACATCTCGGGGCGGGGAACGTAACCGTCCTCATGGTCGAAGGGGCACCAGAGCACCTGCAGCAGGTCGGCGCTGCCGGGGAAGTCCAGGTCGGGCACGTCGGTCGCGAACAGTTGGAGGACCGGGACGAGCGGGACCGGTCCCTGGGCGGGAGGAGAGAACGCCGTACGCGGGTGGTCGTCCTCGCAGTGGGGCCAGGGCTCCGAGAGCGGCCAGAGCACGGGCCCGCCGAGCGAGCTTTCCCGCGCGCTCGGATTGCCGAGGCGCGGGTGCAGGCGAACGGCCGTCTTCCGGTAGTCGGCCACCTCCGGGAACAGCGCCTCGACATCGAGCGGACGTGGCGGGGTGGTGCGAGCCATCGGACGTGCTCCTCACAGACCAAAGCGTCGGGCTTGGCCGCGACCGGTGCCGCGGTGGGCCGAGAGTAGCCGCACGACCGGTCGGACCCACCAGCAGGCCCCGTTCTCGGCCACCGGGCACTTCGCGGTCGGCCTTGCCAACACCCGACATCACGCGTTCACGTTCAGCAGCTGGTCAAGGACTTCCCTGAGGGGCGAGCTCCAGCCGACGGGTCCACTGGGACGAGGAGTCCGCCAGGCCCTGTCGGCCCCGGGGCGTCCGGGCCCTGCGATTGTCAGTGCCGGGTGCGATCCTGCCCCCATGGACGAGCTGATGCGGCAGCGGCGCGTGTACGGCGCCGACCACGACGACCCCGATCCGGGGCCCCGGCCGGGTCATGTCTACCGGGAGCTGGTGGGCGGCCCGCTCGACGGCCTGTTGCTCGACGTGACGGGGTGGACGGACCGGGAGCTGCGCGAGGGCGCGGCGCTGACCACGGAGATCGGGCGTTTCGGCCCCGGCGGCAAAGCGGAGTACGGGCCCAGGGACGGCGACGCCGACCGCTGGGACTGGCGGGGTGACACCCCCTGAGCGGGGTTCGTCGGGCCTGATCGGCCGAACCGCCCGATACTGGACGCATGGCGCAGAAGACGTCCCGGTCGCAGGAGCCGTCGACCCTGACCGTCAAGGGGCGGAGCGTACGCATCCGCACCATCGGGGTCGTGGTGCTCGCGGCCCTCGCGATCTGGTTCATCGCGGCGAACACCGGCTCGGTCGCCATCCGGCTCTGGATCCCGTCGGTCACCCTGCCGCTCTGGGCGGTGCTGGCCGTGACACTCCTCGTCGGCCTGGGCATGGGCGGATACCTGTTCCACCGCCGCACCAAGCGCTGACCCCGGACGCCGAGCACCCGGGTCGGCGACCAGAAGATCGCCGAGTACGAGGGCAACGGCGCCCAGCCTCCGGCCGACGTCAGCCACGAGGTCGACTTCGGCGGCTTCACCGGCAAGCAGAAGGTCCTCGCCGTCTGGAACATCGCCGACACCCTCACTTCCGAGGGACACCGGGAACGGACCCCGGCGGGCACCTGTACGCGGGTGCCCGCCGGGGTGCGGCTGCCCGGACTCGTGGCCCGGTCACCTCACACCGGGCCGCTCCCCCCGTGCCTGCGCAGATACCGGCCCACGCTCTCGTTGAAGTCCTCGACGCGTTCCACCTGAGACCAGTGCCCGCACCGGCTGAAGAGGTGCGCGTCGGCACGCGGAAGGGCGTGCAGGAGTTCCCAGGTCCGGGAGACCGGGATGACCACGTCCCGCGTGCCGTGGATCAGCAGCACCGGGATGTCCACCTCCGCGAGCGCCTCGAGGTCGAGCGGCAGCGCGTCCCGGTCGCGGTCGCGGGCCGCCACGACCTCCTTGAGCCGACTCGACGCGCTGTCGTTGAGCGCCGCCCGGTAGCGCAGGTCGACGAGTTCGTCGGTGATCAGACCCGTGTCCACGACGAACTGTTCGAGCGTACGGCGGATGCCCTCCGGCGAGAGTTCCGGAGTGGCGTGGCCCGCCAGCGCCGCAGTCTTTCTGGCTCCTCCGGTGCCCATCGAGACGATGCCCAGGATCCGCTCGGGAGCGTCGATGGCGAGTTGCAGGGCGACCCAGCCGCCGATCGAGTTGCCGACGATCCAGGTCTTGTCGATGCCCAGTGCGTCCAGGACGCGCAGTGCGTGCCGGCCCCACTCCCGGATCCCGTACTCGGTGCCCGGCGCCACGACACTCTGGCCGTAGCCGATGGAGTCGATGGCGATACAGCGGCCGTGCCGCGCGAGGTGGGGCAGGTTCAGCCACCAGTTCGCGGCGGCGGTGACCCCCGTCCCCGAGCCGTGCAGAAAGAGGATCGGGGTTCCTTCGCCGACCTCGTGGTAGTGGGTCAGCTCGCCATCGGCGGTGGGCAGCCACCTGTCCTCCAGGCCGAAGAAGGGGTCGGTCCTGTATTCGGGGATCTCGACCGTGGTCATCGGCATTCCTTTCCCTTTTCCTGTCCCCGGGTCGTCCCATGACGCCCGGGGACAGGTCACGAACGGCGGGTGAGCTTCTCGATGACGGCGTGCACGCCGACGACGTTGTTCACCATCTGGGTCACGCGGACATCCGCGGCGATGGAGCAGAGGCTGTACGCCTCGTCCGGGTCGAGGCCCTCCTCGGTCAGCCAGTTCACGAGGTCGTCCACCGCGTCGTGGGCGGCGGCCTCCAGGTTCTCCCCGAATCCGGTGGAGACGAAGTGGTCCTCCGTCTCGGCCCGGGGGGTACGCGGACCGGCACCCGGCTCCACCGTGAACCGCAACCGGACGTGGTCCATCCCGGTCTCGATCGCGGTCTGGTTCACCTCGCCGTCGCCCTGAACGGCGTGGCCGTCACCGCAGTAGAAGCCCGCGCCGTCCCGGAAGACGGGGAGCCTGAGGCGGGCGCCCACGACAAGTGCGGACAGGTCCATGTTGCCGCCGAAGGGGCCGGGTTCCACCGTGCTGCGCGGGCCGTCCTCGGCCGGGGCGACTCCCATGATGCCCAGGAACGGCTTGAGGGGGACGCGCACCTTGCCGCCGAGCGTGGTGGTCATGGTGGCGCGGTCCAGCTCGAAGTGGCGGATCGTTCCCCGGGGGAAGCGGTCCCGCAGGACGCCTCGGCCCCGTGGCTCGGCCACGACCAGGTTGAACCCGTGGGCCGCGGGCGTCAGCGCCAGCACGTCCACCACGAGGGCGTCACCGGGACGGGCCCCGCGCACCCGGATGGGGCCGGTGAGGGAGTGCGGCCCGAGAGCGTCGGGGAAGGCCGCCCGGAGCGCCGGGAAGTCCTCCATCACGGTGCCCGGGGTGACGCGGTCGCCCCAGTGCCCCCAGGTCGACAGCGTGACCTCGTCGCCGGAGTCGATCGTGAGCACCGGCGGTGCGGCGGGATCGATCACCCCGACCCGGACGGTGTCGGGCCCGGCAGGAAGGTCGTGGACACCGCCTCCCCCCACCGCGGACGGGGCGGGCACCCGCGTCACAGGCCACCCGTTTCGGTCCGGCCCGGGGCGGGTTCGCCACGGATCGAGGCCAGCAGGTGCTGCACGGCGCTGGTGGCACCGTTCGTGTTGCTGGCGAACAGGATCCGGGCGAACTGGGCCCCGAGGTAGGGATGGAACCCGAGGTCGTACAGGGTGCGGAAGTCGCGCTCCTCGATGGCGGTGCGCTCGGCACCGGTCAGTTCGTAGCGGTCGAGCACGGCGGCCTC
Source organism: Streptomyces sp. NPDC001108 (assembly GCF_053598535.1). Lineage (NCBI taxonomy): Bacteria > Bacillati > Actinomycetota > Actinomycetes > Kitasatosporales > Streptomycetaceae > Streptomyces > Streptomyces sp. NPDC001108. Next base: position 293,698 of record NZ_JBSFKL010000008.1, on the reverse strand, counting down.
GTCCTTGACGAACTCCTCACGAAGGCCGGCGTCCCACTTCAGGTCCTGCACGAGATCGTGCGCGACCAGGGCGCGGTTGATGTGTTCCAGACTCATGGCGTTCTCCTTCTCAGCGTCCGGCCGGCGCCGAGGTCATGTCCCAGCTCACGGCACCGATGCCGCAGCGCCACTGGTCCCAGGCGGTGTAGCCGAGGACGTCGCAGGGCCGCTCGCCGATCGCGCCCATGACCAGGATCCAGCTCAGCAGCTCGCCGGTGCCGCCGATGCCGGCCCGGTCGAGCCGCTCCAGGGTGACCTCGGTCAGGACCTTCTCGTGGTCGCCGTCGGCGAGCAGGCCGAGGAACCACTGGTCGAACTCCTCGTCGATCCAGAAGTCCCGGACCCCGCCGGGCTCGTGGCTCATGCCGCCGGTGGCGAAGAGGCCGACGCGCAGATCGGACGGCAGGTCGTGCTCGATGAGGTCGGCGAGCTGCCGGCCGATCTCGTAGCAGCGGTGCTGGTCGGGGAAGGGCGGGACCGTGACGTTCTGGAGAATGGGCACGATCGGGACGCCGCTCGCCTCGATCCCGGTCCTGACCACGGGCACCGAGACGTTGTCGTCGAAGTTGAGGTTGTCGCGGGTCGCGGAGACCGGAACACCCCGCCGGTTCAGGCCGTTGAGGACCTTCTCCGCGATGTCCGGGCGCCCCGGTATCCGGTACTCCCCGCACCCCAGCCAGTCCTTGAAGAACTCGGCCGGGCCGCGGTGCACGGGCGCCATGCCGACGACGAAGTCCGGGTACGCGCGGATGCGGTTGTTGGCCATGTGGTCGTTGGCCACCATGAGGAGGACATCGAGTTCGGCGTCACGGATCTGCCGGGTCAGGGCCCCGTAGGCGGACGTGACCATCTGCTGCGATGCTTCGGGCGCCTGATCGAGCATGCCGATCAGGCCGGGGGCGTGGCTCGCTGCCACGGCGAGGCCGATGTGGGCCATGGTGCGTGTTCCTTTGGTGCTCGCGGGGATGTGTGTGGGGGGCCGGTCAGATCGCGGCGCGCAGGTCCCGGGTCTCGTCCTCATGGACTTCGAGGGTGTCCGCGTCGATGGCTACGCCGTAGACGGTGCGCGCCGCGTCGAGGGAGACGACCCCTTCGCGTACGTCGCGCAGGACCAGGTCGGCGGGGCGCAGTCGCGGATCGCCGAATCCGCCGCCGCCGCTCGCGATCACCTCGACGACGTCACCCGTGTCGAGGGTGTAGAAGGAGTTCGATTCCATCTCGACGGGCTCGGCGCCGGCGCGGATCAGGGTCAGGCGATTGACGATGCCGGGGCGTCCGCCGAGCAGTCCCACGGGAGCGGTCCGCGGCATGAAACCGCTGCCGTACGTGGCGCAGGCGATGTTGTCGGCCAGGACCCGCCACCGGTAGCGCACGCCGAGACCTCCGCGCCACTGGCCGCCGCCCGCGCTGTCCGGGAGGTATTCGAGTGCTTCCAGCAGGTACGGGGTGTCCAGTTCGTGCAGTTCGGGGTCCGGGGCGCGCAGTCCGCCCAGGGTGTTCGACGGGGAGAGATGGTCCCAGCCGTCGAAGCCCTCGGTGGCTCCGCTGCCACCCTTGCCCAGGAAGTGGAGGTCGCCGAAGTGGCGTCCGGTGCGCGGGTTCATGCCCATGGTGGCGGGTGTGCACCAGCGAGCCCAGCCGGCGTGCGCCCGGTCGGGGACGGCCTGCGAGAGGGCGACCCAGACCGCCGAGGCGATGGCCTCGCAGGTCGGGACGGTGCAGGCGGCGACGGGTGCCGGGGCTTCGGGGTTGGTGAGGGAGCCGGCCGGGGCGATCACGTCGATCGGCTCGATCGCGCCGTCGTTGTAGCGGATGTCCGGATCGATGCATCCGAAGAGGGCCAGATGGGCCGAGGACACCGTGTTGGCGATCGTGCTGTTGATGAAGCCCTTGGCCTGCTCGTCGCTCTCGCTGAAGTCGAAGGTGAGGTGCTCGCCCTCGACCCTGATCGTCAGGGCGACCCGGTAGGAACGGTCCCGGTCGATCCCGTCGTTGTCGAGCAGCGCGTCGGCGTGGTACTCGCCGTCGGGGATCGCGGCGATCTCGGCGCGGACCTGGCGGGCGCTGGCCCGCAGCAGCTCGTCGGTGGCGGCGGCGATCGTCCGTGGCCCGTACTTCTCCAGAAGGCCCTTGAGGCGGCGTTCGCCGATGGCCGTGGCACCGATCTGGCAGTTCAGCACGCTCTCCACCAGCGCGCGCATCCGCACGTTGGAGAGGATCAGCTCCCATGCGTCGCGCCGCAGCTCGCCCCGTGCGACGACGCGGGTGGGCGGGATCACGATGCCCTCCTCCTGGACGTCCCGCGCGCCGGGGTTGAACCCGACGACGCCGCCACCGCCGACGTCGGCGTTGTGCCCCTTGGTCGTGGCCCAGAAGACGAGTGCGCCGTCCCAGAAGACCGGCCGGGCGATGGTGATGTCGGGCAGGTGCGAGCCGCCGTTGAACGGGTCGTTGTGGATGAAGATGTCGCCGTCGTGCACGTCGTCGCCGAAGAACTCCGCGATGGCGCGCAGGGCGAACGGCGTCGCCCCTCCGATGACCGGGATGTAGTGGGTCTGGGCAAGCAGCCGGCAGTCCGCGCTGAAGAGAGAGGTGGCGAAGTCGCGGGCCTCGACGAAGATGGGCGACCGCGAGGTACGCAGCATCGTCTGGCCCATCTCGCTGGTGATGCCGTCCAGGGCGCTGCCGATCACGGCGACGAGGATGGGGTTGGACGGGGACTGCGTCTGGGTCGTCTGCTGTGTCATCTGCTCGATTCCCTTCAGGCCGGCTGGTTCGCCGGTTCGATGACGTAGTTGCCCTGCGCGTCCACCGTCATGACGTAGCCCTCGATGAGGACGACGGTGGTGGTGGGCTGCTCGATGATCGCGGGGCCGACGACGCGGTTGTCACGGCGCAGGGCCAGGCCGTCGAAGACGTCGGTGCGGACGGTGCGGCCGGAGAAGACGGCCTCGCGGGCGCCCTTGCGGGCGGCGCTCGGGTCGGGGCCGGCGGAGGGCTCGTCGGCGAGGGCGGGCTTGGTCGTACGGCCGAGCGAGGTGAGGCGGACGTTGATGAGTTCGGTGGGCTCGCCGGGCATGGCGTACCCGTTGAGGGCCTCGTGCTTGGCCTCGAAGTCGCTGACGAGCTGCTTGACCGACTCCTGGGTCAGCTCGCCGTCGAACGACAAGGGGACCTCGATCTCCGTGAACTGGCCGATATAGCGCACGTCCGCGCTGAATACCAGACTGATCGCCCCGTCCTCGACGTTCTCCGAGCGGAGCGTCTCGACGGCCTCGTCGCGCATCTCGCGGTACAGCGCGCCGACACGGTCCAGGTCCAGGGCGTCCATGTCCGACACGAAGGTGCGCGCGTACAGGTGCTTGAGGTCGGTCAGAAGGGTGCCGACGGCGCAGAACACCGACGATTCGCGGGGCACGATGATGCGGGTGATGCCGAGTTCCTGGGCGATCGGTACGGCGTGGATCGGTCCCGCGCCGCCGGCGACCACCACGGTGAATTCCCGGGGGTCGACACCGCGCTTGACCGACACCGCGCTGACGGCCTCGGCCATGGTCGCGTTGACCACGCGGTAGATGCCCTCGACCGCTTCGGTGACCGTGAGTCCGAGCGGTTTCGCGACCTTCTCCTCCACGGCCCTGCGCGACGCCTCGACGTCCAGGGTGAAGGCGCCGTCGCCGAACATGTCCGGGTTCAGATAGCCCATGAGGAGATCGGCGTCCGTGGTGGTGGGGTTCTCGCCGCCGCGCCCGTAGCAGGCGGGGCCCGGGTTGGCGGTGGCGCTCTGCGGACCCACCCGGAGGATGCCGCCTGAGTCCACCCAGACCAGCGAACCGCCGCCCGCGCCGACCGTGTGGATGTCCAGCATCGGCAGGGCGACGCGGTATCCGGCGATCTCGCTGTCGCCGGTGAGCAGCGACTCCCCGTCGCGCACCAGGGCGACGTCGAAGCTGGTGCCCCCCATGTCGACGGCGATGACGTCCTGGGCGCCGTGCCGACGGGCGTACTGGAGAGCCGCCCCGGGCGCCGCCGCCGGTCCCGACATGAGCGCGTTGACCGCGGAATTACTGGCGATCTCGGGCGACATCACGCCGCCGTTGGACTGCACGATGAGCAGGGTTCCGGAAAATCCCCGGTCTGCCAGCTGACGTTCGATGTTCGCCAGGTAATTCTGCAGTTTGGGTCCGACGAACGCGTTCAGCACCGTGGTGCTGTGTCGCTCGTAGGCGCGGATCTGGGGCACCACGTCGCTGGATATCGTGATGAAGACACCGGGAAGTTCCTCGCGCAGGATTTCCGCGGTGCGCCGTTCGTGGGCGGCATCGACGAAAGACCACAGATACGAGACCGCGACCGCCTCCACGCCCTGCTCGCGAAAATAGCGCGCCGCCGCGCGCACGTCCTCCTCGTTGAGCGCCTCGATCTCGTTGCCGGACACGTCGACGCGTTCGCGGACGGTGGCGATGAGCTCCCGGGGGACCAGCGGGGGCGGCGGCGCGTACTTGGAGTCGTTCTGCCGGTCCCGGATACCGCGGCGCATGTTCAGCAGGTCACGGAAGCCGTGCGTCGTGACGAAGCCGGTCTTCGCCCCCTGGTGGGTCAGCACGGCGTTGGTGGCGATCGTCGTACCGTGCACGATCGTGGACACCGCACCGAGAAAGGCCTCCAGCGACTCCCCGAAACTGTCGGCCGCTTTGGTCAGGCCGTTCAGCAGACCGACGGACGGATCGTGCGGCGTCGTCGGAGACTTGTAGATACGGGACTCTCCGTTCCCTTCGACCACGAAGAGGTCGGTGAATGTCCCGCCGATATCAATTCCGATCCGCCGACTCGCAGTGCTGCTTACGTTCGTCATCGAGGAAACTCCATTACTGAGAACCGAATGGGCGCGCAGAAGGGCGTGCGGTGCATTGACGCAAGAAGAAGTGCGCGAATGGTGCGGCCGGTGCGAACCGAATTCGAGAATTACAGAAGGCGCGGTGTTTCCAGGACCGTAGCCCCTCGTACAGGGGCCGACAACGAAGTGTTCGGCTCAGCCGAACAGGGACGGCCGGGTCACGGCGCACGCTCGGAAAGCCGCCGGGCTGCCTCGGTCACGGCGCGGGCATACGTGTCACCGTGCGTAGCCAGCCGCTGCTCGACGAAGCTCATGCTCAGCGCCCAGGTGACGTCGCCGTGCCGGTTGCTGACCGGCGCCGCGACACAGCACACGCCCTCGACCGCCTCCTCGACGTCCCGTGCGTACCCGCGCTCACGCACCGTGTGCAGCTCCGCCTCCAGCGCCGTGAGCGTGGTGAGTGAACGGTCCGTGAGCGTGGTCAGTGCGTCGTGGCCGTAGACATCGCGCAGTTCGCGGGGGGAGAGATAGGCCAACAGCATTTTGCCGGGCGCCGTGCAGTGCGCCGGAAGGCGTTCACCGACCCGGGTCGCGTTGAGCCGCACCCCGTCGTGCGGCGCGAGCTTCTCCAGGTAGACGACCTCGCCGTAATGACGTGACGACAGTTGAACCGTCTGTCGATGAGCGGCGACCAGGGCCCGCATCTCCACCCACGCCGGCTCGGAGATCTCCGATGTCATACGTGCACGCAGCCCCAGCTGGAAGGCCCGCCATCCGAGCCGGTAGCGACCGCGCCCCGTCCGGCGCAGCAGGCCGAGCTCGACCATGGACTGCATATGGTCCCAGGTCGTCGTCTTCGGAAGGTCGAGCGCGCGGCACACCTCGCTGACCGTCCGCTCGGGGGCGTCGGAGGAGAAGAGATCCAGAATCCGCACGGCCCGCTCAAGACCGTCGATCACGCCACATCACGTACCCGCACGACCGACAGGATACGGGGCCCGGCGCGCCCGCGAGGGGCGGCGAGGGCCATGGCCGCCCGCTCGATGGCTGACGAGCGGCTCAGTCGCCTGTGGAAGGGCCCGCACAGCAGCTGCTGTGCGGGCCCTTCCGTGTCATCCCCTACTTTGCGAACGCACACGTCCCAGCGGAGTGCATCCCGCCCCCCAGGTGGGAGACAAGTGGGAGATGATCATGGCGTGGTGCTGTAATCAGGCACTGGGAAATGCTGGACAGCGCTACCTGTACGGCCCGGTTTCAGCCGCCGGATTCACCCGCGTGCGGGCTCAGCACACCGGCTCCCACCAGCACGAACAGCAGGATGCCGAGCAGGATCCGGTAGATCACGAAGGGCATGAAGCTCTTCGTGGTGATGAACTTCATGAACCATGCGATGACCGCGTATCCGACGCCGAACGCGATGATCGTGGCGAAGATCGTCGGCCCCCACGAGACATGTCCCTCGCCCGCGTCCTTCAATTCGAAGACGCCCGAGGCGAGCACCGCCGGGATCGCGAGCAGGAAGGAGTAGCGGGCCGCGGCCTCGCGGGTGTAGCCCATCAGCAGGCCACCGCTGATGGTGGCCCCGGAGCGGGACACGCCCGGGATCAGCGCCATCGCCTGGCAGAAGCCGAAGATCAGGCCGTCCTTCACGCCGAGTTCCCGGAGCGTCTTGCGCTCCCGGGCGGCCCGGTGCCGTCCGCCTGCCTCGTCGCGGGCGGCGAGGCGGTCGGCGACACCCAGCACGACGCCCATCACGATCAGAGTGGTGGCGATCAGCCGCAGATCGCGGAACGGCCCCTCGATCTGGTCCTTCAGCGTCACGCCGAGTACACCGATCGGGATGGAGCCCACGATGACCAGCCAGCCCATCTGGGCGTCGTGGTCGCCGCGCATCGACCGGTCGACCAGCGAACGGAACCAGGCGGAGACGATCCTGACGATGTCCTTGCGGAAGTAGATGAGGACCGCCGCCTCCGTGCCGATCTGGGTGATGGCGGTGAACGCCGCACCCGGGTCGTGCCAGCCCGCGAACGCCGCGGTGAGCCGCAGATGCGCGCTGGAGGAGATCGGGAGGAACTCGGTCAGTCCCTGTACGAGGCCCAGGACGAACGATTCGAACCAGCTCATGGGGCTTTGGCCATCCCGGGGTGATCGTGCATCGGCCGACGGCGGTCAGCCGTCGGCGGCGTGTGCATAGTGGTCAAGTGCGGACAGGGCCATGAGGGGCCCGGAGGTCTGCGGTCGGTTGCGGGCAGGGTACCGCCCTCAGGTGAACGCAGTTCGTACGTTCCTCGACGGGCGGGTGGCGCGGACGGCCGCCGGGGCGTGGAGGGGCCGGGGCGCGGGCGCTCACTCGGCGGGCAGCCGGTGCCGTCTGCGCCAGGCGACGACCACCGCCCCGGCCCCCGTCAGCACGATGAAGCCCATCGCGGCCAGAAAGGCCGGGGAGGTGGGGGAGGTGGCCTCGCTGCCCGCGACGACGTACGCGGCGGTGTTCGGCACCGAGCCGAGCCCGGTGGCCCCGAGGAAGGCGGGATACCCCATCCGGGAGACCGCCGCGCAGTAGTTGGCCGCCGCGAACGGAACCCCCGGGAAGAGCCGCAGCGCCAGCATCGAGCGGAACCCGTGCCGGCTCAGCTGCCCGTCCGCGGCCCTGAGCCACCGCCCGCGCAGCAGCGTGCGGAGTGCGTCCTGCCCCAGCACCCTCCCCAGGGCGAACGAGACGCCCGCACCCAGTACCGTCCCCGCCAGCGCCGCGGCGAGCCCCGCCTGCGTACCGAAGAGCGCACCGGCGGCGACATTGAGCAGCGGCCGGGGTACGAACGCCACGGTGCACACCCCGTACGCCACCCCGAACAGGAGCACCGCGACGGCACCCCCGCTGACCTGGGCGGGCCAGCCCGCCGTGAGCAGCCGCTGGGGTTCCAGCAGGAACATCGACGCGGCGGCGCCCAGCAGCACGGCCACGAGCAGCGAGAACCGCGACCAGGGAGAGAGCAGCGCCCTCGCGCAGCGCGTGGCGAGGCCGGTGGCGGGCCGGGTGGCGGGGGCGGGGTCGAGCATGCGGGGAGAGTAACCGACGCCGGTGAATGATCGCCGCGACGCGCCCCCGCGCACCCCGGGGCGTGGAACCGGCGGACACCGAGCCGTCGGCCGAACTTCCTTGACGGAGCGGTGAGCTGCGCGAAAACCGTTCGACGGCTTCCGGCCCGTCCGCCATCATCGGAGCCATGTCCCGGTACGCCTTCCCCGCAGCGCCGTCCGCAGTCGCGGACGCGCCGAAGGCTGCCGTGAACCTGGTCGTCGCAGCTGTCGCGGCAGCGTGCACCGCTGCCGCAGCGCCCTTCGGCGGCGCCCGAAGCTGACCCTCCCCCGACAGTCCGGCGGACCCCGCAAGGGGAGGGTCGGCAGGGCCCCGGGGTCTTCTCCCAGCTTCGAACAGCAAGGAATCCACCATGTCCAAGACGGCTTACGTACGCACCAAGCCGCACCTCAACATCGGCACCATGGGCCACGTCGACCACGGCAAGACCACGCTCACCGCCGCCATCACCAAGGTCCTCAGCGACCGGGGCACCGGCACCTTCGTCCCGTTCGACCGGATCGACCGGGCGCCGGAGGAGTCGCAGCGCGGCATCACCATCAACATCGCGCACGTCGAGTACGAGACCGACACCCGCCACTACGCCCACGTCGACATGCCAGGCCATGCCGACTACATCAAGAACATGGTCACCGGAGCCGCCCAGCTCGACGGGGCGATCCTGGTCGTCTCGGCGCTCGACGGGATCATGCCGCAGACCGCCGAGCACGTCCTGCTCGCCCGCCAGGTGGGCGTCGACCACATCGTCGTCGCGCTCAACAAGGCGGACGCCGTCGAGGAGGGCGACGACGCGGTGCTGACCGACCTGGTCGAGCTGGAGGTCCGCGAGCTGCTCTCCGCGCACGGATACGGCGGCGACTCCGTGCCCGTCGTACGGGTCTCGGGTCTCAGGGCCCTGGAGGGCGACCCGCGCTGGACCTCCGCGATCGAGGCGCTGCTGGACGCCGTCGACACGTACGTACCGATGCCGGTGCGCTACACCGACGCGCCGTTCCTGCTGTCGGTGGAGAACGTGCTGACCATCACCGGCCGGGGCACCGTCGTCACCGGAGCCGTCGAGCGCGGCACCCTCCGCACCGGCGACAAGGTGACGGTGCTCGGCGGGGAGCAGGACATCGACACGGTCGTCACCGGCCTGGAGACCTTCGGGAAGCCGATGGAGTCCGCGCAGGCCGGCGACAACGTGGCGCTGCTCCTGCGCGGGGTGGAGCGCGGCCGGGTGCGCCGGGGCCAGGTGGTCGCGGCGCCCGGGAGCGTGACGCCGAGCCGCCGGTTCACCGCGCGGGTGTACGTCCTCTCGGGGCGGGAGGGCGGCCGGACCACCCCGGTCACCACCGGCTACCGGCCGCAGTTCTACATCCGCACCGCGGACGTGGTCGGCGACATCGACCTCGGCGGGCTCGCGGTGGCGCGCCCCGGCGACACCGTCGACCTGACCGTCGAACTCGGGCGTGACGTCCCGCTGGAGACCGGACTCGGCTTCGCGATCCGCGAGGGCGGCCGCACGGTCGGCGCCGGCACCGTCACCGCCCTGCTCTGAGCGGCGCGTCCGGGCCCGCCTTCCGCCGAGTGCGGGAGGCGGGCCCACGGGGCGCACCGGATGCCGCGGCGGCCGCCCGGGCACCCCACAATGGGGGAGTGAACGACTCGATACCGGTGATCCGGGACGTGGACCAGGGCACCGCCAGACTTCTCCCCGACGTGGACCGGGACCGGGCCTGGCTGCTCACCGTCGACGGCGCACCCCAGTCCTACGTCGACCTCGACGCGCCGGACCACCTGGAGTTCGAGTACGCGCGGCGGCTCGCGCACGTCGTCGACTGCGCCGGGGCACCGGGCGCGCCGCTGGACGTGCTCCACCTCGGCGGCGGCGCGCTCACCCTGCCCCGCTACACCGCCGCGACCAGGCCCGGCTCCCGGCAGGACGTCGCCGAGGCCGACCTGGGCCTCCTCGCACTGGTCGGCGAGCACCTCCCGGTCCCCGAGGACAGCGGCATCACCGTCCACGGCACGGACGCGCGGGGCCTGCTGGAGAAGACCCCGCCCGGCTCGCTGGACCTCGTCGTCGCGGACGTCTTCGGCGGCTCGCGGGTACCCGCCCACCTCACCTCCGTCGAGTACGCGCACACCGCCCGGCGGGCACTGCGGGACGGCGGGACCTACGCGGCCAACCTCGCCGACGGCGCGCCCTTCAACTTCCTCCGCTCCCAACTCGCCACCTTCGCCGCCGTCTTCGAGGAGCTGGCACTGATCGCCGAGCCGGCGGTGCTGCGCGGCCGGCGCTTCGGCAACCTGGTGCTCGTCGCCTCCCCGGCCCCCATCGACATCGCGACGCTCACCCGGCGCTGCGCCGCCGACGCCTTCCCGGCCCGGGTCGAACACGGCGCCGCGCTGGAACGGCTGGCCGGTGGGGCCCGGCCGGTCGGGGACGGGGAGGCGGTCGCCTCACCCGAGCCGCCCGACGGCGCCTTCAGCATCGGCTGAGACCGGACCCGGGCCCTTCGCCACCTCGGCCGAGGCGGGGGCCCGGGTCAACCGGCGTACGTCCGGAACGAACAGGACGGCCCCGGTGACCAGCACGATCAGCGCCGCGCAGCCCCACAGCGCCTGACTCCGCCCGACCACCGACTCCACCGGACCGGCGAGCGCGGTGGCCAGCGGCATCATCGCCACCGAGCCGAACCAGTCGTACGCGGAGACCCGGGACAGCTTCTCCTCCGGGATCTCCTGGTGCATGGTCGTCATCCAGGCGACCCCGAACACCTCGATGGCGACCCCGCTGACGAGCATCACCACGCAGAGCGCGCCCACCGGCAGCGGCACCGCCAGGCCCGCCGAGGGCAGCGCCAGCGGGAAGACGCAGAGCGTCCCGGTCAACAGCATCCGCCGCGGCTTCCAGCGCGTCATCAGCAGCGCCCCGCCCATCGTGCCGACCCCGAACGCGGCGAGCGCGAACCCCCAGGGCCGCGCCCCGCCCAGCTCGTCCCGGGCGACCAGCGGGCCGTACACCGACTCGGCGGCACCCACCGCCGCGACGACCACCGAGAACTGCGCCACGATGCTCCACAGCCAGGGGCGGCCGATGAACTCCCGCCAGCCGTCGCGCAGATCGGCGAACAGGCCGCCACCCGGCGCGCGCGGAGGGATGTGGCTGACGTCCAGGAACGCGCGCAGCGCCCCCGCCACGGCGAAGGCCGCGGCATCGACAGCCAGCACCCAGCCCGGGTCCATCGCCGCGATCATCGCGCCACCGAGCGCGGCACCGCCGATCGACGCGCCCTGCATCGCCATCCGGAACAGGGCGAAGGCCCGGCTCGCCTGCTCCCGGTCGACGCTGGACATCAGCATGCCCTCGGCCGCCGGGTTGAAGAACGCCTGCCCCGTCCCGCACAACGCGGTGAGCAGCATCATCTGCCACAGCTGGGGATCACCGGCCAGCACCAGCCAGGCGAACACGGCCTGCGAGAGGCAGTTGACGGTGTTCGCCGCGACCATCACCCGATGGCGGGGCAGCCGGTCCGCGATCGCGCCGCCGATCAGCAGGAAGAGCACCAGGGGCGCGGCCCTCGCCGCGGCCACCAGCCCGACGTCCCCGCTGTCACCGCCCGCCTTCAGCACGGCGAACGCCGCCGCGATCAACGCGCCATGGGTACCCAGACCCGTGATGATCGCGGCGGCGGTCAGCAGCCGGTAGTTGCGGCCGGAGCGCTGCGGACGGGACGGGGAGGTGGAAGCGGAGGTCACCCGCGGACTATGCCTTCCGCGCCCCGCCCCGTGCCAACCGATTTCCCGGCGGCGGAGCGGTCACTCCGACTTGACGACGTCCACCAGCCGGACCGTGCTCAGGATCTGCTGGATCGTGGCGTCCGAGAGCTCGTCCTCGACGCCGGCGGCCCCGTACAGCACCCAGGAGGCGAACTCGTTCTCCTTGTTCTTGAAGGTGAAGGCGATGGCCTTGCCGTCACTGTCGCACTTCTTCACCTTCTTGACGTTCGGGGCGGTCGCGGTGACGACCTGGCCGGTGAGCCCCGACTTGGTGGTGTACTGCTTGGCCTCGGTGAACTTGATGGTGCTCTGCGGCATGTGCTGCGCATAGGCGGCCCACACCCAGGTGCCGGCCTCGCTGTGCGCGTTCTTGCCCGCGTCGGTGGCGCCCTGGGCGCCCCGGGAACCGGCGCTGGCGAGGCTGGAGGTCTCCTCGACGCCGTCCTTGTCGGAGTCGTCCACGCACCAGTTCTTCTTGAGGAACGACGGTGCGGAGAAGCCGATGAGCGGGGAGCCGTCGCCCTTCTTCTCGTCCTCGAAGTACGACATGGTGCCGGGCTTGCCGACCTCCCAGTCGCCGGGCACGTCGAACTGGGTGCCCCACTTGGGGTTGGTGACGACCTTCCACCCGGGGATGAGGGGCTTGGGATCGTCCCCGTCACCGCGCGGGTTCGCCTCGTCGGAAGCGCTTTCGGACGGCTTGGCGGGTGCCGAGGACTGCTTGCCGTCGGCGACGTCGTCCTTCTTGTCGCCCTTCTTGTTCATCACCACGACACCGGTGACCACGGCGGCCACGACGACCGCGGTCGCCGCGACGATCGCGATGACGGTGTTCTTCTTCTTGTTGTCACCGCCGCCGGGCTGAAGATCCCCGGGCGGGCCGGGCACCGCGTACTGCGGCACGGTCGGCTGCTGGTACGGGTTCGGCTGCGGGTAGCCGGGCTGCTGGCCCTGCTGCGGGTGTCCCGGCTGCGGTACCGGCTGGCCCTGCTGCTGATATCCCGGCTGCTGATAGGGATTCGGCTGCTGGTAACCCGGCTGCTGGTACGGGTTCTGATTCTGGTCCTGCGGGTTTTGCTCGCCCCCGGGCGGCTGCTGTCCTGGCCACATGGCGAGTAACGATAGAGGTGCGGTGGCCGGTCTGCTACGCCCGCCCCCGTGAGCGGACGGTGAAGGAGGCGATCAGCGGCGGTCGTCCGGAAGGCACAGGGATGGCCAAAGATATATACTCATGAGTAACATCTGGCCATGAGCGCTGAACAGATGACCGTCGGCGAGATGCTCGTGGCGACGGTCCCGATGGCCCGGACCCTCCATCTCGAGTTCCTGGAGACGACCCCCGAGCGTGCGGTGGTCCGCCTGCCGGACCAGGCGGAGTACCACAACCACATCGGCGGACCGCACGCTGGAGCGATGTTCACGCTGGCGGAGTCGGCGAGCGGAGCGATCGTGATCGCCGCCTTCGGCGACCAGATGTCACGCGCCGTGCCGCTGGCCGTGAAGGCGGAGATCGGTTACAAGAAGCTGGCCAAGGGCGTCGTCACCGCCACCGCGACCCTCGGACGCCCGGCGGCCGAGGTCGTCGCCGAACTCGACGCGGGCGAGCGGCCGGAGTTCCCGGTGGCCGTCGAGATCCGGCGCGAGGACGGCGCGGTGACCGGTGAGATGACGGTCGTCTGGACGCTGCGTCCCCACTCCTGAAGTCCGGTCCGTCCCGAAAGGGGCCGCCGCCACCTGCCCGACCCGGGGGTGCGCGGCGGCCTTTCGTGCTGTCCCGGCGGTCGCGGAGGCGGGTAGGCTGCCCGCCGTGCGCCGAGGAGTCGCCCGGCGGGCAGCGGACAACAGCTTCGGGAGGAACGGGCGTTGCACATCCAGGAATGGCTGGAGACCATCCCCGCGATCAGCGTCTACGCCCTGGTGGCCGGAGTCATCGGGCTGGAGAGCCTCGGCATTCCGCTGCCGGGCGAGATCGTTCTGGTCAGCGCGGCGCTCCTGGCCGCCGGGCACGACGGGATCAATCCGTGGGTCCTCGGGGCCTGTGCCTCGGCGGGCGCGGTCATCGGTGACTCCATCGGGTACGCCATCGGCCGCAAGGGCGGCCGCCCGCTCCTCGCCCGGCTGGGCCGGAGGTTCCCCAAGCACTTCGGCGAGGCCCAGATCGCGCTGGCGGAGCGGTCGTTCGACAAATGGGGCATGTGGGCGGTGTTCTTCGGCCGCTTCATCGCGCTGCTGAGGATCTTCGCGGGCCCGCTGGCCGGTGTCCTGCACATGCCCTACTGGCGGTTCCTGACCGCCAACGTGCTCGGCGGCATCGTCTGGGCGGGCGGCACCACCGCCGTCGTCTACTCGGTCGGCGTGGTGGCCGAGGCCTGGCTCAAGCGGTTCTCGTACCTCGGCCTGGTGGCCGCGGTACTGGTCGGCATCACCTCGATGCTGATCGTGCGCAGCCGCGCCAAGAAGGCGGCCGAGCGGATCTCGGCGAGCTCCGCGCCCGAGGCGTCGGCGGTGCCCGCCGGGGAGTGACGGCCACGGGCGCGGCCGCACCGGCCGCGCCCGCCGTACGTCCCCCGCCGCCCGCTCAGCCCTCGTGGGCCAGGCGGTGCGCCTTGGCGAGCTCCACGTAGCCCACCGCGTTGAACCGGATCCCTTCGCGTTCCTCCTCGGTGAGCTGCCGCTTCACCTTGGCGGGGACCCCGGCGACCAGCGAACCCGGGGGCACCTGCATCCCCTGCGGGACCAGCGCCTGCGCCGCGATCAGCGAACCGGCGCCGATCCGGGCGCCGTTGAGGACGGTCGCGCCCATGCCCACCAGGACGTCGTCCTCGACGGCGCAGCCGTGGAGCACGGCGTTGTGCCCGACCGAGACGCGTTCGCCCACCGTGACGGGGAAGCCGGGGTCGCCGTGGACGCTGCAGTTGTCCTGGATGTTGCTGTCGGCCCCGATGGTGATCGGGGCGCAGTCGGCGCGCAGTACGGCCTGGTACCAGACGCTGGCGCCCGCGGCCAGCGTGACCTCGCCGACGACCACCGAGGTCGGCGCCGCGAAGGCCGCCGCGTCGATGTCCGGTTCCTTGCCGCCCAGTCCCGTGATCAACGCCCGCTCCGCCATGGCGTGCTCCTTCCGTGCTCGGGTCCCGTACGACCGGAGCCGTCCGGCCCCGGCAGGGGAACGGTATGCGACGGTCGGCGGACGGCGGCCGAGTGGGGTGAAAATCACAGGTCGCCCCGGCGATCGGGCCTCCGGCGCCGACTAGCGTGAGCGCGTGCCGACAATCAGGAACGTGTTCTCCTCCCTCGCCGCCCGGCGGCGCCGTGCCCTGTCCCGGGCCGTGCACCGCGGTTGGCGCTGGGTACGGGAGACGGGCGCGGTCACCGCGGACCGCCCCGGCGCCCTGCGCTTCGGCCGGATCGGAGAGGGCACCCGGCTGGCCTTCCCCCAGGGCACCGTCTTCGGGGAACGGTGGATCGAACTGGGCGCGCACTGCGTGATCGGCGAGCAGGTCACGCTGACCGCGGGACTCATGCCCGACCTGGATCTCGGTCCCGACCCGATCCTGACCCTGGGCGACGGGGTGGTGCTCGGCCGGGGCAGCCACGTGGTCGCCGACACCCGGGTCACCATCGGCCCGGACACGTACTGCGGGCCCTACGTCTACATCACGTCCACGAACCACAGCTACGACGACCCGCACGAACCGGTCGGCCGTCAGTGGCCCCGGATGGAACCCGTCGCCATAGGGGCCGGCTGCTGGATCGGCACCGGGGCGGTGATCCTCCCCGGCGCCACCCTCGGGCGCAACGTGGTGGTCGCCGCGGGCGCGGTGGTACGGGGAACGGTGCCCGACCACACGGTGGTGGCGGGCGCCCCCGCCCGCGCCGTACGCAGCTGGGACCCCGAGCAGGGCTGGCAGCCGCCGATGCGCACCCCCGCCCCGATCCCGATACCGGCGGACGCCACCCCCGAGCAGTTGCTGGCCCTGGCGGAATCGGCCGTAACGGAGGACCCGCCGACCGGGTGACCGCGCAGCACAGGGCGGTGCTCCGCGTCGTTCGAGGCGCACCATCCCCACGCCCACCGCAACGACGGCCCCGAACCGGTGGAGATCACCATGGCGGTCTCCGTCCCGCCCGCACGCTGGATCCGCGGCCGGTTTGCGCTCAGCCGCGCGTGCCGCAGAGCACGGGATCGCGGTGGGACGGCAGCCAGTGGGAGGCGAAGTCCACCGCGTCGGTGACGCGGAAGAGGCGGCTCGTCGAGGAACCCACCGGGCCGGTGTTCACCAGGGGACCGGCGACGCGGGCGAAGTCCGCGCCCAGGGCGGCGAAGTCGCTGTCGTCCAGGGCGACGTCCTCGTACTCCCACCACTGGCGCACCCCCGCCAGCGCCACCACGCAGCGGTAGGTCCGGCGCGGCGGGGCGGGTACGCGGTACTCGCCGAGGTGGAAGGCGGTGCAGGTGTCGAAGCCGGTGCCGAGCAGGAGGACCTGGGCCCGGGCATCGTAGAGCCGGGCCAGGGGCGAGTCCTCGCCGAGATGGCAGTCGGGGCGGTGGCCGGCCAGCAGGCTCCCGGCCGACGGGCCGACCGCGGCGAAGGACGTCTGCGGATGCCCGCTGCGCACCGCGCCCGGGCCGAGCCGCACCGCCTCCGCCAGACGGCCCACCGAGGGCGCGGGGGTCGCCGCGTCGAACGGCGGCATGGCCGCCCGCACCGCCTCACGGGCCCGGTCGTCCAGGCCGCGCACCCGGTCGAGGTAGTGCGGGGAGGTGTCGGAGTTCTCCGGGGTGAAGGCGGGCACGACGAGCGTTCCGCCCGGACAGAGCGCGTCCCGCACCGCACCGGCCAGCGCACGCGCCCCACCGCTCACCGGCCCCACCGCGCGCATCGAGGCGTGCACCAGCAGGATTCCGCCGGGCTCCACCCCGAGCGCCGTCAGCTGCCTTGCCAGGCCGGTCCGGGTGTGGGCGACGGCAGGTGCGGTCGAAGTGGTCACAGCGGGCCATTCTCCCAGCGGGCGGCCCGGAGCGACACCACGCACATCCGGACGAACGGCGCGGCTCCTCGGCGTCAGCCGCCCAGTGCGGGGATCTCGATCGCGGGGCACCGGTCCATGACCATGTCCAGACCCGCCGCGCGGGTCCGCTCGTAGGCCGCCTCGTCGATCACACCGAGCTGGAACCAGACGGCCCTGGCCCCCGCCGCGACCGCCTCGTCGGCGACCGCGCCCGCCAGCTCGCTGTTGACGAACACGTCCACAACGTCGACCGGGAAGGGGATCTCGGCCAGCGAGGCGTAGCCGTCCTCGCCGTGCACCCGCTCCGCCTTCGGATGGACCGGCACCACCCGCTTGCCGAAGCGCTGGAGCACCTCCGCGACGCGGTAGGCCGCGCGCGAGCGGTTGCCCGACAGCCCCACCACGGCCCAGGTGTCGCCGCTGTCCCGGAGAATCCGGCTGATCGTCTCGTCGTCCGCATACATGATCCGGACAACGGACGGCGGACCGGGACCATTCCCGCCCGGGGCATAGGGTGGCCGGATGCAGGAGCAGTACCGGACCGTCGCCGAAGCGGGCGTGCACGAGACCGAGATCAACCGATCGCGCTTCATCTGCGCGCTCGCCCCCGCCGCCACCGAGCAGGAGGCGCAGGAGTTCGTCGCACGCGTCCGCGCCGAGCATCCGACCGCCACCCACAACTGCTTCGCCTACGTGATCGGCGCCGACGCCTCCGTGCAGAAGGCGAGCGACGACGGGGAGCCCGGGGGCACCGCGGGCGTGCCCATGCTCCAGATGCTGACCCGCCGGGAGATGCGCTACGTCGTCGCCGTCGTCACCCGCTACTACGGGGGAATCAAGCTCGGCGCGGGCGGGCTGATCAGGGCCTACGGCGGGGTGGTCGGCGAGGCCATCGACGCGCTCGGCACCGTCACCCGGCACCGGTTCCGGCTCGCCACGATCACCGTGGGCCACCAGCGCGCGGGCAAGCTGGAGAACGACCTCCGTGCCACCGGCCGCTCGGTCCGTGAGGTCCGCTACGCGGAGGCCGTCGTCATCGAGATCGGGCTGCCGGACGCGGACGTGGAGTCCTTCCGGGGCTGGCTGGCCGACGCGACGGCGGGCGAGGCCACGCTGGAGCTGGGCGGCGAGGCGTACGGGGACGCCTGAGCGGAGCGGTTCCCGGACCCCGCGGACACGGCCGGCGGTGATGCGAGACTGTGAGGGGCCGGCCGCGGCGGACGGGCCGCGGAGAAGAGCGATGCGGGTCGGAGCCGGGTCTTGAGAATTCTGCACACGTCGGACTGGCACCTGGGCCGCTCCTTCCACCGGGTCCCGCTGCTCGACGCACAGGCCGCCTTCCTGGACCACCTGGTGGCGACGGTGCGGGAGCGCGAGGTGGACGCGGTCGTCGTCGCGGGTGACGTGTACGACCGGGCGGTGCCGTCGCTGGCCGCCGTCGCACTCTTCGACGACGCGCTGCACCGGCTCGCCGCCGAGGGCGTACCCACCGTGATGATCTCCGGGAACCATGATTCGGCGCGCCGGCTCGGCGTCGGCGCGGGCCTGATCGGACGGGCCGGGATCCACCTGCGCACCGACCCGGCCGACTGCGCCACCCCCGTCGTGCTGCGCGACACCCACGGCGAGGTGGCCTTCTACGGGCTGCCGTACCTGGAGCCGTCCCTGGTGAAGGACGTCCTCGGGGCGGACCGGGCGGGCCACGAGGCCGTGCTGACCGCGGCCATGGAGCGGGTCCGCGCGGATCTGGCGGCCCGGCCGGGGGGCACCCGGTCCGTGGTGCTCGCGCACGCCTTCGTCGCGGGCGGCGAGCCCAGCGACAGCGAGCGCGACATCACCGTCGGCGGGGTGGCCGCCGTGCCCGCCGGGGTCTTCGACGGAATCGACTACGTGGCCCTCGGCCACCTGCACGGCAGCCAGACCCTCACCGAGCACGTCCGCTACTCGGGCTCGCCGCTCGCGTACTCCTTCTCCGAGGCCGCCCACCGCAAGACCATGTGGCTGATCGAGCTGGACGCCCCGGGCACCGTCACCGCCGAGCGCGTCGACTGCCCGGTGCCCCGCCCGCTCGCCCGTATCCGCGGACACCTCGACCGGCTCCTCGACGACCCCGCCCTGGAGCGGCACCGCGACGCCTGGGTCGAGGCGACGCTCACCGACCCGGTCCGCCCGGACGAGCCGATGGCCCGGCTGACCGAACGGTTCCCGCACACGCTCAGCCTCGCCTTCGAGCCCGACCGGGCGCCCGACGACCCGCTCGCCTCCTACGCCCAGCGCCTCAGGGGGCGCGACGACCAGCAGATCGCGGAGGACTTCGTGGCCCATGTACGCGGTGGCGCCGCCGACGCGGCGGAACGCGCCGTGCTGCGCGACGCCTTCGACCACGTCCGGGTGACGGACGGCCTGCGCGAGGTGAACCCGTGAGGCTGCACCGGCTCGCCGTCACCGCCTTCGGGCCGTTCGGCGCCACCCAGGAGATCGACTTCGACACGCTCGCCTCGGCCGGGCTCTTCCTGCTGCACGGCCCCACCGGAGCGGGCAAGACCTCGGTACTCGACGCGGTCTGCTACGCCCTCTACGGCGCGGTGCCCGGCGCCCGCCAGAGCCCGGGCACCTCCCTGCGCAGCGACCACGCCCCGGCGGATCTCGCCACCGAGATCAGACTGGAGCTGACCGTCGGCGGCCGCCGCCTGGAGATCACCCGGCGCCCCGCCCAGCCCCGCCCCAAGAAGAAGGGCAGCGGCTTCACCACGGAGCGGGCCCAGAGCTACCTGCGGGAGTACGGTCCCGACGGCGGCTGGCGGCCGCTCAGCCGCTCGCACCAGGAGATAGGCGAGGAGATCACCGGGCTCGTGGGGATGAGCCGGGAACAGTTCTGCCAGGTGGTGCTGTTGCCGCAGGGTGATTTCGCCCGTTTCCTGAGGGCCGACGCCGAGGCCCGGGGCAAGCTCCTCGGCAGGCTCTTCGACACCCACCGCTTCGCCGCCGTGGAGGACCGGCTGGCCGAGCTGCGCCGTCGCGCCGAGACCAGGGTCAGGGCCGGGGACGAGCGGGTGCTCGCGGTGGCCCAGCGGATCGCCCAGGCCGCCGGACCCGCCGGGCACGAGGTCCCGCTCCCCGAATTCCAGGCCGGTGACCCGGGGCTCACCGACGGCGTACTGGAGTGGGCGGCGACGGCCCGCAGCGCCGCCCGTGAACGGCTCGACATCGCCGGCTGCGTCCTCGCGGCGGCCGAGGGCCGTCAGGCAGCGGCCCGTCGGACCCTCGACCGCACCCGTGAACTCGCCGCACTCCAGCAGCGCCACGCCGAGACGCTCCATCGCTCCGCCGCGCTGGAGGCCCGCCGTCCCGAGCACGACCGGCACCGTGAACGCCTCGCCCGGGCCCGCCGGGCCGAACTGGTCGCGCCCGCCCTGGAGCTGTGCGAGGAGGCCGAGCGCGCCCACCGCACCGCCTGCCGGGAACGCGACCACGCCCGCGCCGCACTCCCCGTCGACCTGGCCGAGGCCGGCGCCGAACAACTGGCGGAGCTGGAACGGCGGCTGCGCCAGGAGCTCGGCGCCCTGGACGCGGCCCGGCGCGCCGAACGGCGCAGCGCCCGGATCGACACCGAGCGGGCCGCACTGGAACACCAGGCCAGGGCCGACGACGAGCTCATCCGCGAGGCCGAGAACTGGCTGGCCGGCTGGGCCGCCACCCGCGACGCCCTGCACGCCCGCATCGAGGCGGCCCAGGACGCCGCCACCCGGGCCGAACAGCTCGCCGGCCGACTGGAACCGGCCCGCGCCCGGCTGGCCGCCGCCCACCGGCGCGACGCGCTCGCCGCCCGGGTCTCGGACGCCACCGACCGGCTGACCGGGAGCCGGGAACGTGCCGCCGCAGCCCACGAGACGTGGCTGGACCTCCGCGAGCGACGGCTCCGCGACATCGCGGCGGAGCTGGCCGCCGAGCTGGTGGACGGGGAGGCGTGCAAGGTCTGCGGCTCGGCCGAACATCCCCGGCCGGCCCGCGCCGCCGATGGACATGTCGACAAGACGGCCGAGGACCGGGCGCTGGCCGCGTACCGGGACGCCGAGGACGCGCGGACCCGGGCCGACCGCGAGCTCGCGGCCGTGCGCGAACAGCACACGGCGGCCCGCGCGGCGGCGTCGGAACCCGGAACGGCGCCGGGGGAGCGGGCCGCCCGCACCGAGGGTCCGGCCGCACCCGCCGACGACCCGACGACCGCCGAACTCGCCGCTCTCGTCGACCGCCTGACGGCCCTGCACGCCGAGGCCCACCGCACCGCGTCCGGCACCCACGCCGCACGCGAGGCGCTTGCCGCAGCCGAGCGCGAACAGGCCGAACGCCTCGACGGACGCCGCCTCGCCGAACGCCGCGCCGCGGCCCGCACCTCCCAGCGCGAGGCACTGGACCGCGAACAGGCCGCCCTGGAGGCCGAGCTGGCGACCGCCCGGGGAGACGCCGCCGACGTCGCCGAACGCGCGGCCCGGCTGGAACGCCGGGTCGCGCTGCTCGCCTCGGCCGCCGAGGCGGTGCGCCAGGAGGAGGCGGCCGCACAGCGCCGCAAGGAGGCCGACGGCCGGCTCGCGGACGCCGCGTTCCGGTCCGGGTTCGACACCCCGAGGGAGGCCTCCGGGGCTCTTCTCGACGGGGCCGCGCAGCGCGAGCTCCAGCACCTCGTCGACGCCTGGCAGGCCGAGGAGGCGGCGGTGGCCGACCGGCTGGCCGAAGCGGCGACCCGGGACGCCGCCGACCGCCCGCGGGCCGACGTGGCAGGGGCGCAAGCCGCGTACGACACGGCCGAGCGCTCGCTGCGGGACGCCTCCGCCGCACTGGCCGCCGCCCGCGAACGCGCCACCGAGCTCGACCGGCTCTCCCGGGAGGCCGAGCGGGAAGTACGCGGACTGGGCCCGCTGCGCGAGGAGTACGACCGGGTGGCCCGGCTGGCCGGGCTCACCGCCGGCACATCCGCGGACAACGAGCGCAGGATGCGGCTGGAGTCGTACGTGCTCGCCGCCCGTCTCGAGCAGGTCGCCGCGGCGGCCACCGTCCGGCTCCGGAGCATGTCGTCCGGGCGCTACACACTGGTCCACTCCGACGCCCGCGCCGGCGGCCGCCGGTCGGGCCTGGGCCTCCATGTCGTCGACGCCTGGACCGGCCGGGAGCGGGACACCGCGACGCTCTCGGGCGGCGAGACCTTCTTCGCCTCGCTCGCCCTGGCGCTCGGACTCGCCGACGTCGTCACCGACGAGGCCGGCGGCGTACGGCTGGACACCCTCTTCATCGACGAGGGCTTCGGCAGCCTGGACGAACAGACCCTCGACGACGTGCTCGACGTACTGGACTCGCTGCGCGAACGGGACCGCAGCGTGGGCATCGTCAGCCATGTCGCCGATCTGCGCCGCCGCGTCCCCGTCCAGCTCGAAGTGGTCAAGGAGCGGCAGGGCTCGGTGGTGCGGCACCACACCGCCGGGGAACGGACCGGCTGACGACGGCGTGCGGGGCGGCCGGGCCGAGGTCCGGTGCGGACCCGGAGCCCGGCCGCCCCCGGGGCGGTCAGAGCCGGGACAGCTCCTCGACGAGGTCGTCGAGCCCGAGCGGACCCTGCGACAGCGCCGCCATGTGCCAGGACTTGGCGTCGAAGGCGTCGCCGTGCGCCTTGCGGGCGTTCTCCCGGCCCAGCAGCCAGGCCCGCTCGCCCAGCTTGTAGCCGATGGCCTGCCCCGGCATCGAGAGGTAGCGGGTCAGCTCGCTCTCCACGAAGTCGGCGGGGCGTCCGCTGTGGCTGCCGAAGAACTCCTGCGCCAGCTCCGGGGTCCAGCGCTCGCCCGGGTGGAAGGGGGAGTCCGCCGGGATCTCCATCCCCGCGTGCATGCCGATGTCCACGATCACCCGGCAGGCCCGCATCATCTGCGCGTCCAGGTAACCGAGCCGGCGCTCCGCGTCCGTCAGGAAGCCCAGCTCGTCCATCAGCCGCTCCGCGTAGAGCGCCCAGCCCTCGCAGTTGGCGCTGACCCCGCCGATCGACGCCTGGTAGCGGGAGAGGCTGTCGGCCACGTGCACCCACTGCGCGATCTGCAGATGGTGACCGGGCACCCCCTCGTGGTACCAGGTCGACACCAGGTCGTACACCGGGAACCGGGTCTCGCCCATCGTGGGGAGCCAGGTGCGCCCGGGACGGGAGAAGTCCTCGGACGGGCCCGTGTAGTAGGGGGCGGCCGCGCCGCCGGGCGGGGCGATCCGGGACTCCACCTTCCGTACCCGCTCGGCGAGTTCGAAGTGGGTGCCGTCGAGTGCCTCGATCGCCTCGTCCATCAGCTTCTGCAGCCAGGCCTGCACCTCGTCCACCCCCTCGATGTGCGTGCCGTGCACATCGAGGTGGGCCAGCGCCTCCCAGGGACCGGCACCGGGCAGCACCTTCTCGGCCTCGGTCCGCATCTCGCCGAGCAGCCGGTGGTACTCGGACCAGCCGTACGCGTACGCCTCGTCGAGATCCAGGTCGGTGCCGTTGAAGTACCGCACCCAGCGCGCGTAGCGCTCGCGGCCCACCGTGTCGGGCGCGCCCTCGACCGCCGGGGCGTAGACGTCGCGCATCCAGTCGCGGAGGGACGCGACCGCCTCCGTGGCCCGATCGGCGCCCTTGTCCAGGTCGGCGCGCAGCGCCTGCGGGCCCTCGGCCACGAACTCCTGGAAGAAGCCGTCACGGCCCTGGCCCGCCCACTCGTCGAGCTGGCCGATGAACGTGGCCGTGGCGCGCGGACCGCCGTACAGCCCGCGCTCCAGACCGAGCGCCAGCGAGGCGCGGTAGCCCTCCAGGGAGGCGGGCACCGCGTTGAGCCGGTCCACGATCGCGGCCCAGTCCTCGTCGGTGTCGGTCGGCGTCACCGTGAACACCTCACGGACGCTGTGCGCCGGGGAGGACAGGTTGGAGACGGTGCACAGCCCTTCACCGGCCTCGTGAACGGCGAGTTCCGCCGTGAGGCGC
The DNA here is from genome assembly GCF_053598535.1 of Streptomyces sp. NPDC001108. Classification (NCBI taxonomy): domain Bacteria; kingdom Bacillati; phylum Actinomycetota; class Actinomycetes; order Kitasatosporales; family Streptomycetaceae; genus Streptomyces; species Streptomyces sp. NPDC001108. The sequence continues at coordinate 269,953 of NZ_JBSFKL010000008.1, read as the reverse complement.
TCGCGCAGCAGCCGGCCGCAGCGGCGCTCGGCCTCGCTGTCCGCACCGGGCAGTTGTTCGGCGGCGTCGAGCTTCGCCAGGGTGGTCCGGGCGAGCTCGGCGAGGGCCTCCTGCCCGGCGGGGGAGAAGTCGGGAAGGCGGCGCGAACTCTCCGCGACACCCAGATATGTTCCGGAGACCGGATCGAGTTCGATGAACGCGTCGACGTAGGCGTCGGCGACCTGACGGGGCAGCGCGCTGCTGGGAGTGTCTGACATGCGGACATCCTCGTACGGCGACGGCCTCCGCGTCACATCGTTACGCCGCCGCGTCACATGGCCGGGCCGCCGCTTCGCGTCGTCGGGCCCCGGCGGTCCGGCGGTCCGGCGGTCCGGTTGTGCGGCCGTTCGGCCCCCGCGTCATGTTTTTGTCCAATCCTGCGTCACGTCGTCCGGTCCCTGCGGTCCGGTTCCGGTGGATCCGCGGCCGGTGGCAGCAGCGGACCGCACTCCCACTGCTGGAATATCAGCCTCGTCTCGACCCGCGCCACCTCGCGGCGGGAGGTGAACTCGTCCAGCACCAGACGCTGCAGATCGGCCGTGCCGGTGACCGCGACATGGACCAGATAGTCGTCGGGGCCGGTCAGATGGAACAGTGCGCGGGACTCCGGCAGTGCCCTGATGCGCTCGACGAACGGGCCGATGAGCTCCCTGCGGTGCGGCCGGACCTGTACGGAGAGCAGCGCCTCCAGACTCCGGCCGAGCCGCGCCGGGTCCAGCCGCAGCTGGTGGCCGAGAATGACGCCCGAGCGGCGCAGTCTGGCCACCCGGTCCAGACAGGTCGACGGAGCCACCCCGACCTCGGCGGCCAGTTCTCGGTACGTGGTCCGGGCATCGTTCTGCAGCAGCCGCAGAATGTGCAGGTCCACCGGGTCGAGAGCGACAGAATCGGCCATTGGCCGAACGTAGCACGGGCGTTGCACCGGACCGGCCGGTACATGTTCAGAGTGGAGGCATGGACACCGAAACCCCGACGGCGCCCCCGGTTCCCGACCGGTCCCGGGCGCTCGCCACCGAAGCCGTGCACGCGGGCCGCGACGACCTCGCCGCCCTCGGACTGCACACCCCGCCGATCGATCTGTCCACCACCTACCCGTCGTACGACTCCCGGGCCGAGGCGGAGCGGATCGACACCTTCGCCACGACCGGCGCCCGGCTCGAAGGACCGCCGGTCTACGCGCGGCTGGACAACCCGACGACGGCCCGGTTCGAGACCGCCCTCGCCCGGCTCGAAGGAACGGAGAGCGCCGTCGCGTTCGCCAGCGGAATGGCGGCCCTGACCGCCGTGCTGCTGGCCCGCGCGAGCATGGGTCTGCGCCATGTGGTCGCCGTCCGCCCGCTCTACGGATGCAGCGACCACCTGCTCGGCGCGGGGCTGCTGGGTACGGAGGTGACCTGGACCGACCCGGCGGGCATCGCCGAGGCGATCCGCCCGGAGACCGGGCTGGTGGTGGTGGAGACCCCCGCCAATCCGACGCTCGCCGAGGTGGACATCCGGGCAGTCGCCCACTCCTGCGGTTCGGTGCCGCTGCTTGTCGACAACACCTTCGCCACGCCGGTGCTCCAGCGGCCCGTCGAGCACGGCGCCCGGATCGTGCTGCACAGCGCTACCAAGTACCTCGGTGGGCACGGCGATGTGATGGGCGGGGTGGTGGCCTGCGACGAGGAGTTCGCTGCCCGGCTGCGACAGGTGCGCTTCGCCACCGGCGGAGTGCTGCACCCGATGGCCGGATTCTTGCTGCTGCGGGGCCTGGCCACCCTTCCGGTACGGGTACGGGCGGCGTCCGCGACCGCTGCCGAACTCTCCCGCAGGCTGACCGCCGATCCGCGTGTCGCCCGGGTCCACTACCCGGAACTGGGCGGTGCGATGGTCTCGTTCGAGGTGCACGGCGATCCGCACCGGGTGATCTCGGCCGTACGGCTCGTCACACCGGCGGTCAGCCTCGGCAGCGTGGACACCCTGATCCAGCACCCGGCCTCCATCAGCCATCGCATCGTGGACGAGGGGGACCGGCACGCCTCCGGCGTCGGGGACCGGCTGCTGCGGATGTCGGTCGGCCTGGAGGACGTGGAGGACCTGTGGGCCGACCTCGACCAGGCGCTCGGCGCGCAGTACGCCGAGCACCCGGTGGCCGCGACCGGCCAGTCAGCGACCGGTCAGTCAGCGGCCGGCCTGCTCGTACGGGGGCAGTGAACGGACCGGCGTCGCGTCCAGCCGGGCCGTGACGACCAGGGTGCCCTCCTCGATCTGGTAGTCCAGCGGAAGGGCGAGCGAGCGCATGGCCGCGACCATTCCGGTGTTCGATGCCTGGGTGACGGCGTAGACGCTCTCGCAACCGGCCTCGATCGCGAGTGCGACCAGTCGGCGCAGGAGCTCGGAGCCGATGCCGCGGCGCTGCCAGTCGTCCTCGACGAGGAGGGCCACCTCGGTCTCGTCACCGTCCCAGAGCAGGTGGCCGAGCGCGACCAGCCGACCCGAGGCGGTCTGTACGGCGAGGGTGCGGCCGAAGCGGGGGCCGAGCAGGTGGTCGAGGTAGCGGTCGGCGTCCTGGACCGGACCGTGGTAGCGCATCCGCAGCGTCTGGTCGGAGCAGCGGTCGTGCATCGCGCGTGCGGCCGGGAGGTCGGTCGGGTCGGCGCGGCGTACGGTGATCTCGTTGCCCTCGGGCAGGGTGAGCACCTGTGCGCCGCGTGGGACACGGGGGCCGAGCCGGGCATCGAGTTCGACCAGGGCACGTGCCCGGGCGAACTCGGTCGGCGTGAACGGAAGATGCGGTCGCTCGACCGTGAGGGCGCCTCCCGAGGGGTCGTGCAGCCGCATCACCGTTTCCTCCAACACTCCTTCGACGGGGGCGACCGCGCCGGTCCTCCGGCCGGTGGCCGAGACGGCGGGCAGCGAGCGGATGGTGCACCGGCCGAGCAACTGCCTCAGGGCAAGGGGGAGTTCGGCGGCATCGAGTGCCGTACGGGTGGCGAGGCCCAGGACGCGGGTCGGGGCGTCGACCAGATCGTGGGCGTCGGCCCGCTCGATCCAGGTCGAACTGCCCCCGGCCGTGGAGACCGCCCGGCCGAGCTCCCGCGCGGGAAGCCGTGCGGGGGCGCGCAGCAGGAACTCGTCCACCGTGCCCCGGGCCAGCGGGTGGGTCTGGAGGGTGAGGATGTCCACCCGGTGCCGGGCGAGGGCGGCGCACACCACGGCCAGGCTGCCGGGGACATCCCGGACCGTGGTCCGCATCCGCCACAGCGCTGTGCCCTCGACGGTCTGTGCCCGGCCCGGACCGGCCACCGCACGCGCCCCGGTGTCGGTGTCGGTGCCGGATTCAGCCTCGGCACCGGTGTCCGTGTCGGACGGGGACGGGAATGCGACTGAGGCCGGGGCCGGGGCCGGGCTTGCGCCGGTGGTGTCGTGCGGTGGCGGGGCGTGACTGTGGCGGCGGGCCCACCAGGTGTGGAACCCGGCAGTCACCGCCAGCGCCAGCGCCGAGACGATCAACAGGGACGGTCCGCCCGGCTGGTGACCGATCAGGTTCGCGACGGCGTCGGCCACCGCGACCGCGGTGAAGACCGCGGCCAGCTCGATCACGTCCCGCCGCCAGTGGTGGCGGCGATGGGCGGTCTTCGCGGATGTCGTGTCAGTCATGTACTCACTCTGACCGAGAGTTGTTGCCTGACCACGAACACGCTGTGACCGATGGGTTACATGTGCGCCTGATCCCTTTCAGGTCGATTTCGTCCCTGGGTTCCGAACGTTCCTGGGCCCGAATTCTTCTGGGCCCGAACCTTTCTGGGGCCCGGATGCCCGTGGGCTCCGAGCAGCCCCCACGGGCATCCGGGGCGGCCGTCGGCTCCGGGCGCCCCCGGGTTCCGGGCAGTCATCGATCCCGGGTGCCACCCGTTCCGAAGATCGCCCTTCCGGAGGCCGTTCTCCCGAGGGCCGCCCCTTCCGAGGGACGGGGCCGTCACTTCCCCGCGACACCGGCCTTCCACGCCTCCGCCAGCCGCTTGGCCTGCCGGACCAGCTGCGAGGATCCGCCACGCGCAGCGGTCTCCGCGAGCCCCGGTATGTCTCCGGCCCCCGTCGTACCGCAGTGCTCGACGCACTCCGCCGCCACGCCGAGCAGATCGCCCGCCCCGCGCGGAGCCTTTTCGTGCGCCAGCACCCCGGGCAGCACTCCGATCAGGACGGAGAGCACCGTCCGGTACGCGCCGGTGAGGGCGGCGGTGCGGACGGAGTCCGCGAGACGGTTGGGCTTGATCAGCCCATGGCCGAGCAGGACCGAGATCCGGTCGCCGAGCAGCGCCGCGTCGAGCCGCTGCTGGGTGGCGAGAATCAGCAGGGCGTCCACCGCGGCCAGGCGGTCCTCGGGATACCGGGCACCCAGCTCATAAGCCAGCGTCAGATGAAGGGCCTCGCCCGCCGGGCCGTCGAGCTCGGTGAGCAGTGTCAGCGACCGTATGTCGTTCTCGATCTCCTCCACCACGTCGTTCGCCGCGTGCGGCAGCAGCCAGGCGGCCAGGGTCTCGGCGTCCTCCGGCAGGACGGCGGTCCAGATCTCCTGACGCGCGTCCCAGTGGTAGCACGGGCTGTGCGTCGGGATCCGCGCCTGCCCGAGCCAGTGGAAGGAGCGCGGGAGCACCTCCTTGACGAACGGGCGCTCCTTGGTGGCCAGCAGGATCCGGTGCGACCGCTCGACCGTCTGCCCCCGCCTGACCTTCTTCTCCAGATCGAAACGGTGCACCTCGGCGAGCGGTTCGTCGGCCCGCAGCCAGGCGGCCAGCCGCTCGCCCTCGAGCGTTCCCAGCGACTCGGCCTCCGCCGCTGCCCCGTCCTGCCCACGACGCCGCACCCGCAGCAGGGCCTGGGCGAAGTCGGTCTGGCCGGGCCGCAGGCCGAGCCGCCAGTACTCCCGCAGCCGTTCGACCAGTACCGCGGGGTCCAGCGAGCCGGTGTGCCAGGTCGGGGTCGCCACCAGGAACGGGCGATCACCGGTCAGCACGGCATCGGCGGCATCCCACACCCGGGCCCGCGAAACCCCCTGCAGGGAGTCGTGGACGCAGGACCCCGTACCCGTCCAGGCCGCGAGCTCGTCCGCCACGACCTGGGGTGAGAGATACCCGAGCAGTACGGCCAGGACCGGCTCGATCCCCTCCGCCGCGCGGAACTGCCGTACGGACCAGTGCGGCAGATCGCCCTCCCCCGATCCGCCGGTCATCCACCATTGGCCCGTCAGCGCGTCGCGCAACGCCCCGACCAGTGCCGACCGGTCGGTGTGGGCATGGCGCACCAGGCCGTCCAGTACCCGCTCGAAGACCGGGACCTCCGGCGCGGACGCGCGGCCCAGCACCACCACGTCCTCGACCAGCTCGGGAAGCGACACGGGCGCCGGGTCGAGGCGCCGGGCGACCGGCGCCGGGGGCAGCACCTCCTCGTACTCCTCCGCCTCCGGCTCCCCGACCGCCGAGGTGCCGAACACCTCGGCCACCAGCGCGCGGTGCGCCGGGCCGAGCAGCGATGCCGACAGGGCGAGCTCCTCCCGCACCCCGGCTCCGGCGGCCGGCAGATGACGGCCCACGAGCTTGAGCGCCCGCTCCCGCACATCGATGTCCTCGTGCTCGAAGGCGCCCACCACCACGGGCAGCAGTTCGTCGGCGGCCGACGGATCACGGCGCAGCGCCTTGCCGAGCAGCACGAGCTGGGACCGGACCAGTTTCTTCTCGGTGCGGAACAGCACGGCGCCCGACATCTCCGCCAGCGTCCGCACGGAGAGCCTGCCGCACTCGTCCAGCCGGCCGAGTACCTGCTGGGCATGGGCGGCGACGGTGGACATCGCGTCCGAGGCCATCCCGACCCAGTCCGGGATCCGCTCCGCCTCCTCCTGCTCGGTCAGGGCGAGAAGACGCAGCGTACTGAGGAAGAAGCGCTGCTCACCCGGCTTTCCGCCACGGAGCAGCCGGGTCACGCAGCCGTCGACGAGCGCCGAGCGCTCCAGCAGACCCGCCTCGGGGAGCGAAGCGAGGGTGACGTCCCAGCGGCGCTCGTCATCGGTCTCGTAGGCCCAGAGCATCTGCGGCGGCAGCTCCTGTACCTCGAAGATCCGCGGCAGCAGCACCGGTGCGAACGGGTCGGCCCGGAGCATGTCGATGAACGGCTCCCTCTTCTTCCGCTGCCACTGGTGGGACGACACCGTCTGGAGCCAGCCCCGCACGAAGCCCTCCGTCGTGGGCACCGCGCACTGGGACTTCCGTACCAGCCGGGAGATCAGGTCGTAGGTGATCTCCGCCGTCGTGGGCCGGGCCGCCAGCCGGTGCGCGACATCGCCGAGCCACTCCGGGTCACGGTCCGCCATGGCCGCGACGACCAGGGCGAAGGGAGGGCGGTCCCAGCCCAGCAGGTCCCGGCCCGCGATCCAGGTGGCACAGGCCGCCGCTCCGGTGTGGCAACCCGCACCGGCCACGAGCAGCGGCTTGATGACCTTTCTCTGACTGTCCCAGCTCCAGCCCCGCTTCTCCTTGCGGAGGGCCTTCAACTCGACCAGTGCCGCACGGCGTTGCGCCGTGTCCATCCTGGCCAGCAGAGCCGGCAGCTCGTGTGCGCGCGACTCCCGTACGGCGGTCATCAGCTCGCTCATCGCGCACCTCCGGCCACCAGCGCCCCGCGCCGGACCATCCGGACGGCCAGCGCGTGCTTGCACGGGCCGCGCCGCCCGCGGTAGTCCGCCCACCATGTGCAGGTACAACTCAGCACGCCGTCCTTCTCCCTCACCTGGTACCGATGATCACCCGATGTCACGGCCGCCGTGTCCGCGTCGAGCACCACCGCGCCCGAACCGGCCAGCTGCCGGGCCGCCACGAGACGTGGATTGTGCCGCTCGGCCCGGTCCGCGTCGTACGGCAGCTCCCGGTGGAAGTACGCCGCGTCCGCGAGGTCGTAGCCGACCCGGCCCGCCGTCCCCAGCCGGGTCAGCGCCGCCCGGACCCGTTCCACCGTGAGGCCGGACTGGGCCGCCAGGTCCGCGGTGTCGATCCGGGGCTCCCAGGCCAGCAGCACGGACACCAGCTCGGCGTCGGCCGCCGCGTCGTCGGTGGCCAGCGCCTCCAGCACCCCGCCCTCACCGGAGAACCCGCGCGAGACGTCCGGCGAGAGCGTCAGCGTGAGCCGCATCCCCGGCAGTACGGCCTCCCAGGCGCTCGCGGTCGCGGCCCCGTCGCCGGCCGGCCCGTACACCCGCAGGGAGGTGGCGTGGCGCAGCACCCGCTGCAGTGCGCCCAGCCGCTCGGGCCCCGGCAGGCACACCGCCCCCGCCACCGGCCGGGTCGTCGGCCGGAGCGTCTTTCCAGCGGGCACCACCCACCGGGCCCCGCGCGAGGAACTCCCCGACGAACGGGGCAGCGAGCGCAGGAACCGCACGGCCTCGGCGGCCGGCAGCTCGGCCCGCAGGTCGAACCCGGCGGAGGCCACCTGCGCCTCCGCGAATCCGCGCAGCCACCGGTCGGGCAACGGCACCTTCTTCTCCACGACCGGACCGTCCAGCGTGGTCACGGCCATCTCCTCCGGGCCCACCCGCAGATGCAGCGGATCGTCCCCCGATATCCGCGAAAGCGCCTCCCGCAACGGGTTGTTGACGTCCACATTGGTGGTGCCGTGGTCCGTCCGCCCGCCGTCCAGACCCTGCTGGAGCACATCGAGGCGCGCGTACACGCCGCAGCAGCCGGAGAACGACTCGAAGCGCAGACGGTCCCCGTTGCCCGTCACGACCGGGTCGAGCGAGGACGGCAGCGTGCGCTGGTAGTACCGCGCGGACGCGACGTCCGCCACGGCGAGCAGCCCCCGGGCCGCGATCGCCGGAGAGGTGAGGAAACCGGAGAAGAACCGCGGGTGGGGCTCGGCGCCCCGGGGGGTGAGCCCCCCGGCGGTCTCCAGCCCGAGGAGCGGCCCGGCCTGCGAGGACTCCAGGGCGGACGAGCGTGCGTAGGCCAGTGCCTGAACGGATCGGGTCATGGGAAAACCGTAGAACCCACCACTGACAATCGGCCCCCGGCCGGGGGCCGAACGCCGTTCGTCCGCCGGCGGATCACTGCCCGACGCGCCCCGGCTGCAGCACCTTGGTGAACAGCACGGAACCGCCCTGGGCCCGCAGTCGTACGGTCAACTCACCGCTGCCGCCGTCGATGTCGACCTCGCCGAAGTACTGCGGCGCCTCCATCGGCGACACGTTCGCCCGGTCGGGCGCGCGCACGAACACCCGGTCGGGGCCGAAGGTCGCGTCGAGGTCGTTCGCCTGGAACTGGCCGGCCGCGAGCGGCCCCGAGACGAACTCCCAGAAGGGTGCGAAGTCCTTGAACGCCGCGCGCTCCGGCGCGTAGTGCTGTGCCGAGGTGTAGTGCACGTCGGCCGTCAGCCAGACCGTTCCGGTGATCCGACGGTGCTTGATGAACCGCAGCAGCTCCGCGATCTGCAACTCGCGCCCGAGCGGCTTTCCGGGGTCGCCCTGGGCCACCGCCTCGAAGTCCGTGGCGCCGTCGGTGACCACCAGTCCGAGCGGCATGTCGGCGGCGATCACCTTCCACACCGCGCGGGACCGGGACAGCTCGTTCTTGAGCCACCTGAGCTGCTCCGCGCCCAGGATGCCCGTCGTGTCGTCGGGCTGCCGGCCGGGGGAGTTGGCGTTGCGGAACGAGCGCATGTCGAGGACGAACACGTCGAGCAGCGGACCGTGCCGGACGACCCGGTGCACCCGTCCGTCCCCGGACCGGGAGTGCAGCGTGGACACCGGGAAGTACTCGCGGAAGGCCCGCATCGAACGGGCCGCGAGCACGTCCACGTTCTTCTCGGTGTACCGGGCGTCGTCGAGGATCTGCCCGGGGTACCAGTTGTTGCGCACCTCGTGGTCGTCCCACTGCACGATCGAGGGTACCTGGGAGTTGAACGCGCGCAGATTGTGGTCGAGCAGGTTGTAGCGGAAGTTCCCGCGGTACTCGGCGAGGGTCTCGGCGACCTTGGCCTTCTCCTCGGTGGTGACATTGCGCCAGACCCGTCCGTCGGGCAGTGTCACGCTCGGCTCGATCACCCCGTCCGCGTAGATGTTGTCACCGCTGCAGAGGAAAAAGTCCGGGTCGAGGCGGCGCATCTCGTCGTACACCACATAGCCGCCGATGTCCGGATTGATGCCCCAGCCCTGCCCCGCGATATCCCCCGACCAGAGGAAACGCACCCCGTCCCGGCGTCGGGCGGGCGCCGTCCGGAAGGTCCCGTGCACCGGCTTCCCGGTGCGCCGGGGGTCGTGGGGGTCGGCGAGGGTCACCCGGTAGTGCACCTGCTCGCCCGGCGGCAGCCCGTACAGCGGTGTCGTCCCGGTGAAGTCGGTGCCGGGGCCGACGAGCGGGCCGTGCCAGGTGCGGGAACGCCGGAACGACTCCGTGGCCGAGGTCTCCACGATCATCCGGGCCGGCCGGTCCGACCGCACCCAGACCAGCGCGGACGAGGAGGTGACGTCGCCCACCTGCACACCCCACTCCGCGCGCGGTCGGCCGGACAGCGCGAAGGCGGGGGCGGCGGCGCCCACCGCGGGGAGTGCGAGCGCGGCCGACGCGGCGAGCGAACCACGCAGCACACTGCGACGGGCAGGGGACGGGAACGGGGGGCGGTTCGGCATCGGGGCGCCTTTCGGGCAGCGGTCGGCGGAACGAACGGGTGGCTCGTCGGACGCTCCCACCTTCGTGCCCCTCGGCAGCGGGCACGCCAACCTCAGATGAACTCCCGGCGCCGTCGAGAATCGGCCAGTAGCCGTACCCCTGTCCCGATCTCCTGCGGAGACAGATGGGCGTAGCCGACGACCAGCCGGACGGCCCCGTGCCCGGGCGCCGCGGTGCCGCAGGTACTGAGCGGCCGCAGGGCGATTCCGGCCCCGGACGCCCGCGCCAGGAAGAGCGGCTCGGGCCCGTACCGCTCCGGCAGGTCGACGATGACGTGGAGACCGGCGGCGATCCCGCTGACCTCGGCCCCGGGGAAGTGTTCCGCCAGCGCCGACGTGAGCGCGTCCCGGCGCTCGCGGTAGGCGCGCTGGCAGCGGCGCAACTGCCGGTCGTAGCCGCCCCGGACGATGAAGTCGGCGAGCACCGCCTGGTCGAGGGAGGGGTTGCCCAGGTCCATGGTGCGTTTACGGGCGACGATCTCCTCGGTCATGGCCGCGGGCGCGAGCAGCCAGCCCAGCCGCAGCCCGGGGGCCAGCGATTTACTGACCGATCCGGTGTAGGCGACATGCTCCGGGTCGAGCCCCTGGAGCGCGCCGACGGCCGCCCGGTCGTAGCGGAAGTCGCCGTCGTAGTCGTCCTCGACGATCAGCCCGTCCACCTCGCGGGCCCACTCCAGAAGCCTGCCGCGACGCTGCGCGGAGTAGGCGATTCCGGTGGGGAACTGGTGGGCTGGCGTGGTGACGACCGCGCGTACGCCCGAGTGCACGAGGGGCTCGACCGCGAGCCCCTCGTCGTCGAGCGGCAGGCCGACGGCGGTGATCCCCGCCGACGCGAACAGGTCGGCGTGCTCGGGGCTTCCGGGGTCCTCCACGCCGACGGTCCGTGCACCCCGTCCGTGCAGGACGAACCCCAGCAGGGTCGTCGCCTGGGCCACGCCGGAGCACACCACCAGGCGCTCCGGATCGGCGACCACCCCGCGGCGCCTGGACAACAGGGCCGCCAGGGCGTCCCGAAGCGCCGGCAGACCGCGCGGGTCGGGGTAGCCGAGCGCATCGTGCGGCAACCGGCCGAGCACCGAACGGTGGGCGGCGGCCCAGGCGCCGCGCGGGAACAGCGACAGATCGGGAGTGCCCGGCCGGAAGTCCACGCGTACGCCCGGGGCGCGCGGCGCCAGATCACGTGCCCCGGGCGCCGGGGCACGGACCGCGCCACTCACCCATGTTCCCGCGCCGCGTCCACTGCGCAGATAGCCCTCGGCCGTCAACTGCTCGTACGCCTCGGTCACCAGCCCGCGCGAAACCCGCAGATCAGTGGCGAGCGCACGGCTGGACGGCAGCCGGGTGCCCGGCGCGAGACGGCCGGAACGCACGGCCTCACGCAGGGCCGACTGCAGAGCGCGGCCACGTCGGCGAACCGGTGCGTCGGCGGCCGGAAGCAGCAGCTCCCAGGCGGCGGAACCGAATCCGCCGGCCCGTGTGCCGTCCGTCCGTGGGCCGGTGACGCGTGCACCGGCCGCCTGCGGGCCGGACGCCGAATTGGTCCCCGAAGACGTCATGGAAGTGGACCTTAACCCGGTCCGCCCGGCTGCCTAACGTCGGTCCCATGAACGCCAGCTCACTGCGCGGGGCCCTCCTCGCGGCCCTCGCCTGCGTCCTCGTGGGCGCCTCCTTCACCGCCAACAGCGTCCTCGGCGACTACCCGTACGCGGGCGGCCAGGCGCTGCGCTACGGCTTGGCGGCACTGCTGCTCCTACCGGTCCTGGCCCGCGACGGCGGCCGTCGGCCGACCGCCGTGCTGCGCACCCTCACCCCACGTCAATGGGGACGGCTCGCACTGCTGGCCGCCATCGGGATGGTCGGCTTCAACCTGGCCGTGCTCGGCGCGGAACGGTCGGCGGAACCGGCCGTTCCAGGAGTCTTCGTCGGATGCGCGCCGATCGTCGTCGCCGTACTCGTACCCCTCCTGGACGGGCGTAGGCCCACGCGCACGGTGCTCTGCGCGGCGGGGCTGGTCGCCGCCGGGGCCTTCACCGTCCAGGGGTGGGGCCGCACGGACCTGGCGGGCATCCTCTGCTCGTCCGGAGCGCTGGCGGGCGAGGTCGGCTTCGCCGTCCTGGCGGGGCCGGTGCTGCGTCCGCTCGGGCCACGACTGCTCTCGGCCGTCGTATGCGGCATCGCGGCCGTCGAATCGGCGTTGCTCGGTGTGCTCCTGGACGGCGGTGGAGCGCTGCGCATACCCACCGGAGCCGAGACGGCCGCGCTGTTGTGGCAGGCGGCCGTGGTCACCGTCGTCGGATTCGTCTGCTGGTACACGGGCATGCAGCACATCGGCACCGAGCGCGCGACCCTCTTCTCCGGCCTGATCCCGGTCTCCGCCGCACTCACCGCGCCGGTCGTTGGCACGGGTTCCTACGGTTCCGCCCAGATCTGCGGCAGCCTGCTCGTCGGGCTCGGCGTCGCCCTCGGGGCGGGGACCCTGTCCCGGCGCGCGGCCGCCCGTGGTGCGGATACGCGCATCGGTGCGGATTCAGCGGCTGGTGTCGAGGATGACGCGGGCCACCAGCGCGGGATCGTCGTTCATCGGCACATGGCCGCAGCCGGGCAGGCGGACCAGCCGGGCATCCGGGATGGTGTGCTTCGCCCTGACCCCTTGCCGGCGCAGCAGTATCCGGTCCCGGGTGCCCCAGGCGACGGTCACGGGCAGCCCCGGCACATCACGGGTGAACGCTGTGCTCCGCCCGGCGGCGAGCGTCTGGTCGAATCCGGTGGCCTGCCGCAGGGCGAAGGTCTCCGCGACGACGGCCTCGGGTGAACGGCGGCCGGGCCGCGCGTAGATGCTGCTGGTCAGCGCCGTGCGCCCGGCCGCGCTGCGCGAGAGCCGCTCGATCAGCGGGACCGGCATGGACCGTGCCGCGTGCCTCATGGCCCGCAGCGTGCCGAACGCCAGACGCCGCTCGCCCTCGGTCCAGAATCCGCCGGGCGAGAGTGCGGTCACCGACCGCACCCGCTTCTGCCGCCCGAGCTCCAGCGCCAGCATTCCGCCCAGGGAATTACCCGCCACATGCGGCCGGTCCAGACCGATCTCCGCACAGAACGCGTCGAGTACCGAGACCACGGTCGGCAGGTCGTACGGCAGCCCCTCGGGGAGCTCCGGCGACTCGCCGAAGCCGGGCAGGTCGACGGCTATGACATCCCGCTCCGCGGAGAGCGGGGACAGCACGGGGGTCCACGCCTGGTGATGGTGACCTATGCCATGGAGCAGCAGCAACGGATCGCCGGTACCGGTCCGCTCGTACGCCACGGACACGGTCCGGGGCCCATGGGGCGATTCGACGCTGAACGAGACCGTGCTGGCCATGCTGGGCTCCCGGGGTGATCAGACATGAACGGGCCATGCCCGAAGGCGACTTAGACGTCTCGTCAACAACAATTACCGCCGAGTAGCCCGCAGTTCAAGGGGGGCGGCCGGTTCGTGCTGGACAGGGTGGGGCGGGTGGGCTGGGATGGGGGAGTGACAGCCGACACCGCGACCGATGTCTTCGAGAGCCACCGCCCCGTCCTCACCGGCGTCGCGTATCGCATGCTGGGCCGGATCGCCGATGCCGAGGACGTGGTGCAGGAGGCGTGGCTCCGCTGGTCCTCCGCGCCGCGCGAGGACGTACGCGAGCCGCGGGCCTTCCTGGTGAGGGTCGTCACCCGCCTCGCCGTCGACCGGTTGAGGCAGGCGCGGTCACGCCGTGAGACGTATGTCGGGCCGTGGCTGCCGGAGCCGGTCGTCACCGATTTCGGCCCCGCCGCGCCCGACAGTGCGGAGCGGGTCGTCCTGGCCGACTCCGTGTCGATCGCCGTGCTCGTCGTCCTGGAGTCCCTGTCGCCGCTGGAACGGGCCGTCTTCGTGCTGCGTGAGGCGTTCGGACTCCCGTATGCGGAGATCGCCGACACCCTGGACCGGAGCGAGGCGGCCGTGCGCCAGCTGGCGGGACGCGCGCGGCGCCATGTGGAGGAGCGCAAGCCGCGGTACGACGTCGATCCGGCCCAACGCCGCGACCTCACGGAGCGCTTTCTCGCCGCGGCGGCGGGCGGGGACCTCCAGGAACTGGTGGCGCTCCTCGCGCCCGACGTGCGGCTCGTCGGGGACGGCGGCGGGAAGTCCAAGGCGCCGCTGCGGATCATCGACAGCGCCGACAAGGTCGGCCGCTTCCTGCTCGCGGTCGCCCGCGAGCAGGCCGGACGTCTGGACTCCCGGCTCCTGGAACTCAACGGAGGTCCGGCGCTCCTGGTGCTCGTGGGCGGCGAGGTCGACTCCGTCGTCCAGCTGGACATCAGTGACGGGGCCGTCCAGTGCGTGTACATCGTGCGCAACCCCGACAAGCTCCAGCACTTCTCCGCCCTCCCGTAGCCGTACGCCCCTCGCGTCGCTGCGGACGAAGCCCCATGGCCTCGCCGGCCGTGGGGCTTTGTGCTGCGCGCGTCCCACGGCATCACGAACGTCCTGTGAACGCTCTGCGGCAAGGGTTCGTTCCACTGCGTGACCGACGCAGGATTGGTCTTGACCAAGGGTGTCTACCGTCCTATGGTCTCACCGTTAAGGCAGGAACCTTTAATAAATAACGTCGCGGAATAGCCGCTGGGCGATTGCGGAGGACAGGGTGGGGACCACGCAGCTGGAATCGGTGCAGGAGCCGAAGTACTGGCACCTCAAGACCGTGCTCAGTGAGGCACTCGACTCGGACTTTGCGGTGGGCGAGATCCTGCCCAACGAGCGTGAGCTCGCCGCTCGCTTCGGAGTCGCCCGGGCCACGCTCCGGCAGGCCCTGGAGCAGCTCGAACTCGAAGGAAGGCTCCAGCGCCGCCGCGGCGTCGGGACGACCGTCGCCCCGCCGCGCGTCGGCGTGGCCGTCTCCACGGCCCAGCGGGACTGGACCGGCGATGGCGCCGCGGAGGCATGGCGGCCCGTGGACGCCACGACGGCCCCCGCCCCGCCCGCGGTCGCCTCCGCGCTCGGGGCGGACGCCGCCGAGCCGGTGCACGTCGTACGCAGGATCCGGACGACCCACGGCCAGACGGTCGCGGCGGAGTTCCTCTACGTCCCGGCGTCCTCCGTACCCGAACTCTCCGCGATCGACGCCCCGTCCGGGCCCGCCCGGGCCCGTGCCGTCCTGCGCGAGCTGCACCGTCTCGGCCTCGACGGGCAGGACCGCTCCGTCGAGCTGGGCTCGGCGCGGGCGGACGACGCCAAGGAGCTCGACCGGCTCCCCGGCGCTCCCGTGCTGGTCGTCACCACCCGCTACCTGGTGGCGGGCGGCACCGCCGCGCTCTCCGTCGCCACGTACCGGGCCGACACCTGCCGGCTCACCTTCGGCGACGCGGGCGATGTCGAGATCAGCCACCACGGCCCGGAGCGCCAGGCCTCCTGAGCCGCTCCGGACATACGGCAGGAGCGGCCGGAACAGTGACGGCCCGTCGCCCTCAGCGGCGGGCCGTCACCGTTCCCTCCACCGCGAACAACTGCTCCTCCACATGGTCGAGAGCCAGCCGCAGCGCGCCGGTGGCCACGGCCGCCTCACCGAGCATCGACAAGGCGACCCGTGGCGGCCGGAGACAGTAGCGGGCCAGCTCACTGCGGAGGGGATCGAGCAGGTCGTCGAGGCCGGTGGCCCAGCCGCCCACCACGACGAGCTCGGGATCCAGCGCCAGGACCAAGGCGGCGACATCGTGCACCAGCCGCTGGATGAACCGCTCGACCGCCGCCCGGGCCCGGTCGTCTCCTTGCCGGGCCTGCGCGAACACATGGGCCACGGCCGGCTCGTCCAACGGGTCCAGCGGAGTGTCCGTCGTGGACAGCAGCCGCTCCGGAGTCGCCTCCCGCCCGAGCAGATGCAGTGCTCCGATCTCGCCCGCCGCACCGCCGAAACCGCGATGCAGCCGTCCGCCGATCAACGATCCGGCCCCGGGGCTCAGCCCCGCCAGGACGAACACGACGTCGTCGGACTCGGTGGCCACACCCTTCCAGTGCTCCGCGACCGCCGCCGCGTTGGCGTCGTTCTCCACCAGGACGGGGCAGCGGAAGGAACGTCTCAGCCGCTCTCCCAGCGCCAGCCCCGTCCAGCCCGGCAGCGCGGTGCCCAGCCGCACCGTCCCGTCCGCCTCCACGATGCCGGGGCTGCCCACGCCCACCGCCCGCAGACTGCTGCGGGCCACCCCCGTTCGCCGCAGCACGTCGGCCACCACGGCCCTGACCTTGTCGAGCCGGTCGTCGGCGGAGGCAGTCTCCGACACCTCACGGGCGCCCGCACCGATGATCCGGCCGTCCAGCCCCGAGAGCAGCGCCGAGACACGGTGCGGACCGATCTCGACACCGAGCAGATGGCCGGCCTCGGCACGGAACCGGAACCGGCGCGCCGGTCGTCCCTGACGTCGGGCCTCGCCGCCGTCGGGCAGCGACTCGACGACCAGCCCTGCCTCGAAGAGCCCCTCCACGACTCCCTCGACCGTGGGCCGGGACAGGCCGGTGATCCTGGTCAGGTCCGTCAGAGTGGGGGAGTCGGCTCCACGCAGCGCGTGCAGCACCACTGCGGAATTGATGCGTCGCAACAGTGACGGATCTCCGCCGGTCAGCCGGCCCACAGTGTGTCCTCCCAGCTCAAGCGAATGTCAGGCGGATGGTACTCGCTACCCGGGCGCCGGGCGACCACGGGACGCGACGGCCTTCGGGGCGGCTACCTCAGCCCGGGGCGACGAACCCGGATTCGTACGCCGCGATCACCGCCTGGGTCCGGTCCCGCGCGCCCAACTTGGCCAGTACGGAACTGACATGGGTCTTCACCGTCTCGACACCGACCACGAGCCCGGCGGCGATCTCGGCGTTCGACAGGCCACGGGCCATCAGCCGGAGCACCGCGGATTCCCGCTCGGTGAGAGCCGCCCGCTCCATGGCGGCGCGCGCCTTGCTGCTCCCGTACTCGGTGGCCAGTTGCCGGACCGCCGCGGGGAAGAGCAGGGACTCGCCCTCGGCGACCAGGCGCACCGCGTTCACGATCTCGGTCGGCCGGGCCCGCTTGATCAGGAAGCCGTCCGCACCGGCCCGCAACGCCTCATAGACGTACTCGTCGTTCTCGAAGGTCGTCACCACCAGGATCTTCGGCGGGTCCGGCACCGTCCGCAGCATCGTGCGGGTGGCTTCGATCCCGTCCATCAGTGGCATCCTGACATCCATGGCCACCACATCGGGACGCAACTGACGCACCAGCGGGATCACAGCGGCTCCGTCACCGGCCTCGCCCACGACCTCGATATCGGGCTGAGCATCGAGAATCGCGCGCAACCCCGCGCGGACGAGGGGCTCGTCGTCTACCAGAAGTACGCTGACCGCCATTGGCACAGCCTAAGGGCTGTCCAGACGGTTCCTGCGGGCGCTCGGGGACGGCGGAGTGATCCGCACTCCGTCCAACGGAAGGACCACGTGGACCCGCCATTCCTTCTCGTGCGGGCCCGCCACGGCTCTTCCGCCGAGCAGCGCCGCCCGTTCCCGGATACCACGCAGCCCGCTTCCGCCGCCCGGGGCTACGGAAGAGTCCGTGAGCGGATTGGTGATCTCCAACTCCAGGCGCCCCTCGGCGACGGCGATTCGTACACGGACGGGGACGGCTCCCGAGTGCCTCAGCACATTGGTGAGCGCCTCCTGAAGAATGCGGTACCCCTCGCGGGAGACCGCACCAGGAACCTGCCCCAGAGGACCGGACACGTCCGCGTCGACCTCAGCCCCCGAGCCGCGCGCGGATTCCAGGAGCCGGTCCGATTCCGCGAGCGTCGGTCTCTGCCCCACCGGCGCCTCCGGCTCCCGCAGGATCCGTAGGACCCGCTCCAGATCGTCGAGCGCGTCCCGGCCGGTCTCCTCGATCGCGGCGAGGGCGCGCTCGGTGAACGCCGGATCCCGTGCCGCACGAGCCGCTCCGGCCTGCACCACCGCCACCGTCAGCGCGTGGCCGATCGAGTCGTGCAACTCGCGTGCGATGCGATTGCGCTCCAGCAACTGCTCCGTGCGCTCCTCCAGCTCCGTCAGCCGCTGCGTCGGTGAGGGACCGAGAAGCCACCGGGCGATCGCGGTGATCAGATGGCCGCTCAGCACAACGACGGGAAACAGCAGGAGAAGGGAGAGCGGCGCGAGCAGGCCGAGCCACCAGTGAGACTCCCACCCCCGGGCGAGCCAGTCGTCGCTCGGGTTCTTTCCGAGCGAAGCGAGAAACAGGTCCACCGCGGTCGCCGACAGCCACACCGTGACGTACCAGACCGGAGCCGCGAGTATCAGGCGCGCCTCCAACCACAGCACCGTTCGCCAGCGGTCGCCCCAGGTGGACGCCGAGGTCGCGGATACGGAGGGATCGGGTCTGCCACGGTCCTCCGGAACGAGCAGCAACTGCGCCTGCACTCCCTCGGCGAGCCGCATCCCGGGCAACAACCCGACCGGTATCGCGAAGAGGACCGGCACCCACGGCGAGTCCGGCGAGATGAAGATCCACACGCTGTAGCCCGCACCCGGGATGAGCAGATGAAGCCATCGGGTGTAGGTGACGGACGAGGCGAGCGGTCGCAGGAGGTGGAACATGCGGTCATCGTGCCAGTCCGCCGGGTCGCAGCGGCTCCCCCGCGAGAGGGAGGAGAACCCCACGCGCGAGTGAGGCGAGCAACGGGGCACCGGCGCGAGGCTGAGGACATGACCAGCATCGACGTCCAGACCCTCACCAAACTGTACGGAAACAAACGTGCCGTGGACGACCTCACGTTCAGTGTGCGCCCGGGGCGCATCACGGGATTCCTCGGTCCCAACGGGGCCGGCAAGTCCACGACCATGCGACTCGTTCTCGGTCTCGACAGGCCCACCCGGGGCAGTGCGACGATCGGCGGCCGACGGTATGCCGAGCTCACCGAACCTCTGCGTCGGGTAGGCGCCCTGCTCGACGCCCAGGCCGCCCACGGCTCGCGCACCGCACGGAATCACCTTTCGGCACTCGCGGTCAGTAACCGGATCGGTGCCCGGAGAGTGGAGGAGGTGCTGGAGGAGGCCGGCCTCGCACAGGTCGGCGGCGCCCGCATCAAGACCTTCTCGCTCGGAATGCGTCAGCGGCTGGGCATCGCGGCCGCCCTGCTGGGAGACCCGGAGATAGTGATGCTGGACGAGCCGTCGAACGGTCTCGACCCGGAAGGCATCATCTGGATCCGCGAGCTCATGAAGCGCTTGGCCCGTGAAGGGCGCACCGTCCTGGTGTCGAGCCACTTGATGAACGAGACCTCGTCGTTCGCCGACCACCTGGTGATTCTCGGCCAGGGGCGGCTGCTGGCGGACCTGCCCATGCAGGAGTTCCTGGAATCCCGCAGCAGTCCCAGGACCCGCGTGCGAACGACCGAGCCGACACGGCTGCGCGACCTTCTGGCTCGCAGGGGCCACACCCCGACGCAGGGCGACGACGGCCGTTTGACCATCGAAGGGGTGAAAGCGGAAGAGATAGGGGCGATAGCCGCTGCCGCAGGTATTCCGGTTCTGGAACTCGCGGACGAGCGAACCACATTGGAACAGGCATATCTCGACCTCACCACCAGCACCGCGGAATTCGCGTCCGCGCCGATCCGATCCGACCCTCAGCAGGAGGCCTGAACATGTCGACCACAGCAGTGCTGCGCTCCGAGTGGATCAAGGTGAGATCGCTCCGGTCCACATCGGGGTCATTGATAGCGGTCCTGGCCGTGACGCTCGCCGTCACCTTGCTGGTCTTCCCGACCGTCGGCCAGGCGGAGGCGGACAACGCGGGGGCCGACCCCGTCTTCGGTGCCTTCTACGCGCTGAACTTCGGCCAGCTCGCCGCCATCAGTTTCGGAGCGACCGCGCTGTCCTGCGAATTCCTCAATGGCGCGCTGCGGATATCGCTCGCCGCCGTACCGCACAGAAACCTCTTCTACACCGCGAAGGTCGCGGTCGTCGGAGCGGCGGCGGGTGCCGTCGGCCTGGTCACGAGCTTCACCACCTTCCTGGTGGGTCAGCTGTTCATGGGTGAGTACGCGATCGGCCTGGGAGATCCGGGCGCACTGCGGGCAGCGTTCGGGGGAGGGATCTACCTGGCTCTGATGGCACTGTTCGCGGCCGGTCTCACCGCGTTGCTGCGCAGCGCGGTGACCGTCCTCGGCCTGCTCATCCCGTTCGTGCTCATCGTGCCGTTCGTCATCGGTGATGTCGCGGCCGGTGCCGCGGACTATCTGCCGGACCGCGCGGGCCAGCTGGTGCTCCACCAGACCCCGCAGGGAAGTCTCGGGCCATGGAGCGGGCTCGCGGTGACGGCGGCGTGGGCGCTGGCCGCCGTGCTGGCCGGCTGGTGGGCGGTACGACGCAGGGACGCGTAGTTCCCCTCAACTGTGGGGCCTGCGCCGCCCCACGACGAATGAAGCCCTCCGGGGCCAGGTGCGAGGAGCGGGATCCATGGGACGGAGCCAATGACTGATCCCCGAGGGAAGAGAGGCGGAATCCGAGGGATCGCCGACAGACATGTCAGGGAGCTTCGGGGGTGAAGGCGGTGGCCTCGTCGACGCGGGCGAGGAGACGGCCGTACTCCTCCGCCATCGATTGAACGGTCCAGTGGGCGTTGAGCCCGCTGGGGTTGGGCAGGGCCCAGACCTGCGCGCCGCCAATCGTGTGGTCCTGCGGACCGATCCGCGCGGTGCGCCTGCCGAAGGCTGTGCGGTAGGCCGTGACGCCCACGATCGCCAGCCACTGCGGCCGCAGGGTCTCGACCTTGGCCCGGAGGATCTGCCCGCCCTCCCGGTACTCCTCGGCGGACAGTTCGTCCGCACGAGCGGTGGCCCGGGCGACCACATTGGTGATGCCGAGACCGTAGCGCAGCAGTTCGTTCTGCTCAGCTGGATCCAACTGGTGAGGGGTGAAGCCGGACCGATGGAGAACAGGCCAGAAGCGGTTGCCGGGGTGGGCGAAGTGGTGGCCCGTCGCCCCCGTCATGAGGCTGGGATTGATTCCGCAGAACAGTACACGAAGCCCGCCCGTGACCACGTCGGGAACGGTGCGGTCACGGGCGGCCTGGAGCTCTTCGGGCGTCATCCGGCAGGAAGGCCGAGGCCGTCAGAGGATGGAGCCCGGGGCGTACGCGGCGGCCTCGGGGTGCTGCTTGACGATCTCCTCGATGCGAGAGACCACCGAACCGACCTGATCACCGGCCGCACCGGTGAAGGAGAGCTTGTCGGCCATCAGCGCGTCGAGCTGTTCCCTGTCCAGAGGGATGCGCTCGTCGGCGGCCAGCTTGTCGAGCAGCTCGTTGCGCTCGGCACCCTGCTCGCGCATGGCCAGGGCCGAGGCGACCGCGTTCTCCTTGATCGCTTCGTGGGCGACCTCGCGGCCGACACCCGCACGCACCGCGCCCATGAGGACCTTGGTCGTGGCAAGGAACGGAAGGTAACGGTCCAGCTCACGGGCGACGACGGCAGGAAACGCACCGAACTCGTCGAGCACCGTCAGGAACGTCTCCACCAGACCGTCGAAGGCGAAGAAAGCGTCCGGAAGGGCCACCCGGCGGACCACGGAGCAGGACACGTCGCCCTCGTTCCACTGGTCGCCGGCCAGTTCGCCGGTCATCGACGCATAGCCGCGGAGGATCACCATGAGGCCGTTGACGCGCTCGCAGGACCGGGTGTTCATCTTGTGCGGCATCGCCGACGAGCCGACCTGGCCCGGCTTGAAGCCCTCGGTCACCAGCTCGTGTCCGGCCATCAGCCGGATTGTCTTGGCGACCGAGGAAGGAGCGGCGGCCAGCTGGACCAGCGCGGTCACCACGTCGTAGTCGAGGGAACGGGGGTAGACCTGGCCGACCGAGGTGAAGGCCTGGGAGAATCCGAGGTGCGCCGCGATGCGCTGTTCCAGGTCGGCGAGCTTTCCGGCGTCACCGCCCAGCAGGTCCAGCATGTCCTGCGCCGTGCCCACGGGGCCCTTGATTCCCCGCAGCGGGTAGCGGGTCAGCAGGTCCTCCAGGCGTCCGTACGCCACCAGGAGCTCGTCGGCGGCGGTCGCGAAGCGCTTGCCGAGGGTGGTCGCCTGAGCGGCGACGTTGTGGGAGCGACCGGCCATGACCAGTTCGCGGTACTCGCCCGCCAGCTTCCCGAGCCTGGCCAGGACCGCCACCGTACGGTCCCGCATCAGTTCGAGGGAGAGCCTGATCTGGAGCTGTTCGACGTTCTCGGTGAGGTCCCGAGAGGTCATGCCCTTGTGGACCTGCTCATGGCCGGCGAGGGCGTTGAACTCCTCGATCCGGGCCTTGACGTCGTGCCGGGTGACCTTCTCCCGTTCGGCGATCGAGGCGAGATCGACCTGGTCGAGGACCCGCTCGTAGTCGGCCAGCGCGTCGTCCGGCACCTCGATCCCGAGGTCCTTCTGAGCGCGCAGTACCGCCAGCCACAGCTGGCGCTCCAGCTTCACCTTCTGCTCGGGGGACCAGAGAACGGCCAGCTCCGTGGAGGCATAGCGGCCGGCCAGGACATTGGGGATGCGAGGCTTCGCAGACACAGCAGTCACGTGTCGGGAGTTTACCCGCCGCCCTCAGCGGCTCCTGAGCGCCCACGGACCTTCTTGGTCACCTACCCAACTCGCAAGACGCAGGTCGGAGAGGCTGGGCGACCGCCTCGCACCCTTTGGGCGGCACCCGCGTAAGGCGCATGACCCCGGTCCGATGGTTCCGGTACGGCCGGGCCCGAGAAGAAGTCCCTCGATCCAGGGAGCCGAACCGATGCGGGACCGTGATCTGACCACCGCGCCGAGGGCCACTCCTCGGCCGTCCTCGAAGGGCCTGCCACGCCCGCGTCGGCCACGAAGCGGTGTCCGTCCGTTCCGGCCGGTGATGGTGGTGGCACAGCCGGTGACGGGCTCGGAGGTGGTCCGGGTTCGGCGGTCCCGGCCGGTGGGGACCATGATCCGTCGGCTCGCCCCGGCGTGGGCGAGGTGGAGGGAGACGGTACGTCGCACGGATCTTTTGTGGCGAGGCCGCGCCGGACACCGGGCGGCCGCTCCCGGGCACGAGTCGTTACGCGGGCGGGGCCGGGTCGACCCGGTGCCAGGTCGCGACCGGGCCGGGGGGCCGGTCGTTCCCGGGGGTGACCCAGAACGCCCCGCCCAGCTCGGAGCTGTACTGGGCGCCCGTACGCCCGTCCCCGGAGGACCGGCCGGTCAGCCGACGTCCGATCCACGGGAGGAGGTGCTCACGGGCGAAGCGGGCGTCCTCGACCCGCCGGGCAGCCCATGCGGGCGGCACGGAGGGCGGCAGCGGCGTCCGCCAGTCGTTCCGGGGCGGCAGCCCGAGCGTCTGCCAGACCGCCTCGGCCACCCGGTCGTGACCGTCGGCCGTCAGATGGAGCCGGTCGACGTCCCACAGCCGGGGGTCGCCCAGTACCGGTGCCCCGTACAGGTCGACGACCACCGCCCCGTGCCGGGCCGCCAAGTCGTCGACCAGGGAGAAGAGCTCCTCCATCCGCGGACGGAACCGCTCCAGCACCGGGCCTGCGCGCCCCGGGCTCCGCATGAGCACCAGCGTCCCGCACGAGGGCGCGAGCCGTTCCACCGCTTCCTCGAGACGTCCGCGGACCATCCCCATGTCGCACTTGGGGCGCAGCGTGTCGTTGAGCCCGCCGACGAGCGTGACGACATCGGCGTGCATGGCCGCGGCCGCGTCGACCTGTTCGTCGACGATCTGGCCGATCAGCTTGCCGCGCACCGCGAGATTCGCGTAGCGGAACCCCGGTGTGCGGGCGGCGAGCCGTCCGGCGAGTACATCGGCCCATCCGCGGTACGACCCGTCGGGCAACAGGTCCGACATGCCCTCGGTGAACGAGTCGCCGACCGCGACAAGACTGGTGTAGGAGGCATTCGTTTCCATGGCGGAGCGATGGTATCGCGGTGGGCCGGCCCCCTCCGGGGCCCGTGGCCGCCCGAGGGACGAAGGGCGCGGCCGGACCCGTGTCCGGGCCGCGCCCCGTACTCCGTCAGCGGGCCCCGCTCCTTCGTCAGGCGGCCTTCGGGCGCCCCACCAGCTCGCGCAGGACATCCTCCATGGTGACCATCCCGGCCGGCCGGCCGTCCTCGTCGAGCACCGCCGCCAGGTGCGTACGGCTGCGCCGCAGCGCGGTCAGGGCGTCGTCGAGCGGTGTGTCCGCCCGGACCCGGGCGATGGGCCGCATCGCGGTCACCGGGAAGGGCACGTCGCGAGGTGCGGCGTCGAGGGCGTCCTTCACATGGAGATAGCCGAGTATCCGCCCTTCCCCGTCCATCACGGGGAAGCGGGAGAAGCCGGTCTCGTACGAGAGCCGCTCCAACTGCTCGGGAGTGGTCCCGATCCTGGCGTACGTGACCCGGTCCACCGGCATCGCCACCTCCCGCACCGGACGGCTGCCCAGTTCGAGGGCGTGGCGCAGCCGCTCGGCCGAGCGGTCGTCGACGAGCCCGGCATCGCCCGCGTCGGTCACCAGCCGGGCCAGTTCGTCGTCGGAGAACGTGGCGGACACCTCGTTCTTCGTCTCGACCCGGAGGAGCTTGAGCAGGGTGTTGGCGAAGGCGTTGATCGCGAAGATCACCGGCCGCAGCGCCTTGGCCAGGGCCACGAGCGGCGGTCCGAGCAGCAGTGCGGCGCGGACCGGTTCGGCGAGCGCGATGTTCTTCGGCACCATCTCACCGAGGAGCATGTGCAGATATGTCGCCACGGTCAGCGCGATCACGAACGAGATGGGATGGATCAGTCCGTCCGGCATCCCCACCGCGTGGAAGACGGGCTCCAGCAGATGCGCGATGGCGGGCTCGGCGACGATACCGAGGACGAGCGTGCAGAGCGTGATGCCGAGCTGTGCCGCCGCGAGCAGCGCCGATACGTGCTCGAGGCCCCAGATCACGCTGCGCGCACGCCGGTTCCCGGCCTCGGCGGCGGGTTCGATCTGGCTGCGGCGTACGGAGATCAGGGCGAACTCCGCCCCGACGAAGAAGGCGTTGACGACCAGAGTCAGCAGCCCGATGAGAAGTTGGACGGCGATCATCGTGCGTCCTCCGTCCGCTCGTCGTCACCGGGGAGCGGCGCGTGCAGCAGGGCGCGCGCGGCACGGCGCCCGGACGCGTCGACCACGTCGATCCGCCATCCCGCCAGCTCCACGGTGTCACCCACGGCGGGGATCCGGCCGACCTCGGTGGCGACGAGTCCGGCGAGCGTCTCGTACGGTCCGTCCGGCACCCGCAGTCCGATCGTCTTCAGCTGGTCGACGCGGGCGGCGCCGTCGGCCGACCACAGGGGCCGTCCGTCGGTGTCCTCGCCCGCCGGTACGAGGTCCGCGGTCTCGTGCGGATCGTGTTCGTCGCGCACCTCGCCGACGACCTCCTCGACTATGTCCTCCAGTGTCACGACCCCGGCGGTTCCGCCGTACTCGTCGATGACGACGGCCATGGCGAGCTGGCCGGACAGCCGGTCCAGGAGCCGGTCCACGGTGAGGGTCTCCGGTACGAGCAGGGGGGCGCGGAGCATCTCCGAGACACGGATACGGGGACGCTGCTCGGCGGGGATCGCGAGCACGTCCTTGATGTGCGCCACTCCGACGACGGTGTCCAGATTGCCGAGGTACACGGGGAAACGGGACAGGCCCGTCGCCCGGGTCGCGTTCGCGACGTCCTCGGCGGTGGCCTCCGCCTCCAGGGCGGTGACCTGGACCCGGGGCGTCATCACGTTCTCCGCCGTCAGCTCCGAGAGGTTCAGGGTGCGGACGAACAGCTCCGCCGTGTCCGCCTCCAGCGCGCCCTCCTTCGCGCTGTGCCGGGCCAGTGCCGCCAGCTCCTGCGGGCTGCGCGCGGAGGCCAGCTCCTCGGCCGGCTCCAGGCCCATACGGCGCAGGATCCGGTTGGCGGTGTTGTTGAGGTGGCTGATGAAGGGACGGAAGACCGCGGTGAAGATCCGCTGCGGGGTGGCCACGGCCTTCGCCACGGCGAGGGGGGAGGAGATCGCCCAGTTCTTCGGGACGAGCTCGCCCACGATCATCAGGAACACGGTGGACAGCGCCGTGCCCAGGACGAGAGCGACCGACGAGGCCACGCTCGGGGAGAGGCCGACCGCCTCCACCGGGCCGCGGATGAGCTTGGCGATGGACGGCTCGGAGAGCATGCCGACCACGAGGTTGGTGACGGTGATGCCGAGCTGTGCGCCGGAGAGCTGGAAGGTGAGGCTGCGTACGGCCTTCATGGCGCCGACGGCGCCCCGTTCGCCGCGCTCCACGGCCCGTTCCAGCTGGCCCCGCTCGACGGTCGTCAGCGAGAACTCGGCCGCGACGAAGGCGCCGCAGGCCAGGGAGAGCAGTACGGCCACGAGCAGCAGGAGCACTTCGGTCATCGGTTCACCTCCGTCCCATGATCGGGCAGGGGGAGAAGGATCGCTCGGTACCGGTCGTGTCGACTGGGAGGCTCGCCCATGGGCGGACGCTCACACCTTTCGGAAGGATGCGGACAGTGGAACAACCATAGTAAAGGATCGGCAAAGTCGGCTGATCGTTCCGGTGGGCCGCCCGGTTCGGCGCTGTCGCGGCCGGTGGTCGCCGGTGCGGCGGCAGCGGTCCGGGGGTGTTCAGCCGGTGAGTGGCTTGACCCAGCGCCGCCAGCGGTCCTCGCGGTGGTAGCCGTTCGCGCCCCACGCGCGATGCGCGCGTTCGTTGGCTTCCAGGACCATGGCGTCGACGCGTCGTCCGCCGAGGGCGAGGAAGCGTTGTTCCGCTGCCCGGGTCAGGGCGGTGCCGATGCCCTCGCGGCGGTGGTCGGGGTGTACGGCCAGTCGGTAGGCCGAGCACCGCCAGCCGTCGAAGCCCGCTATGACGGTTCCCACGAGCCGCCCGTCGCGCTCCGCGAGGAGCAGGGCCTCGGGGTCCCGGCCGATGAGCCGGGTCACCCCGTCGTGGTCGTCGCTGATGCTCGTTCCCTCAGCGGCTTCGCGCCAGAAGTCCAGTACGGCGTCGATGTCACCGAGGTCGGCGTGGCGGATGTGGAGATCGCTCATGGGCCGAGCCAAGCAGAGTGGGATCGGCCGGGCGAGCGTGTTTCGCGCTGTGGACGGTCCGCCGTGGTGCGGACGCTGCGCGGTGGCGGGTGCCGGTACGTACGGCCCGATCAGTACGCCGAGTTGACGTTGTCGATGGAGCCGTAGCGGGCGGCGGCGTAGTTGGCGGCGGCGGTGATGTTGGCCACCGGGTCGGTGAGGCTGTGGGCCGTGCCGGCGACGTGGTAGGCGTTGAAGGTCGGCTGGATGACCTGCAGCAGGCCCTTGGAGGGGGTGCCGTTCTGGGCGTTGACGTCCCAGCCGTTCTCGGCGTTGGGGTTGCCGCTGGACTCACGCATGATGTTGCGGTGCAGGCCCTCGTAGGTGCCGGGGATGCCCTTGGACTTCATGATGTCCAGGGACTCCTTGATCCAGCCGTCCAGGTTGTTCGCGTAGGCATTGCCGGTCTGCCCGGTGTCACCGGCGGTGACCGCGGCGGCGGTCTGCTTGACCTCCGCGGCGTGTGCGGAGGAGGGGACCAGGGTGAGGGCGGCGGCCGCGGCGGCGGTGGTGGTGAGGGCGGTGATGGCCAGGTTACGGATGCGGCCGGTGCTGGTCAGGGTGCGAGCGGTCATGCGGAAGTAACTCCTGTGGGGTGGGACGAGGCCGCCCGGGTGCCGGTGTCGGCGGTGGGGCGGGGCCCGCGGGATGCGGGACGGGGTGGCGGGTCCGGTGGTGTCGCGTCCGGGTCGTTCGTGGCTCCCCGTGATGACAACCATGGTTAGCGGCGGTCCGTCCAGGGGGCAACGATGTGACGTACTACCCCAATACGGAGCAATGTCGGAAATGGTGCATTTAAGGCTGTTTATCTCGCGCGTCTGCGGCTCCGACACCTACTACCCCTCTTCGTATGTGATCTGGCCCCTATGGGTGGCATCACATCCGCGGGGCGTTCCCGGACCCGGATCCCCGTCCCCCCGACCCGTGTACGGAGCACCCGGGGCCTTCTCTTGTCGGTGCTAGCGCCCCGGCGCTAGCGTGGTGGGGTGCCCAAGACTCAGCTGAACGTGAGAGTGGACGAGGCCACCGCCGAGGCCGCGCGGCAGCGCGCGCTGCAGAGGGGGATGAGCGTGAACCGCTATATAGAGGAGCTCGTGCGTCAGGACGCCGGCGAGGTGGGACACACCTTCGTCGAGGCGGCGGCCGATTTCATGAAGCAGTACGGGTCGGTGTTCGCCGAGGAGTTCGGCCCGGAGCGCGAAGGCAAGCGTTGAACCTGAAGATCGACCTCGCCTGGCTGCTCATGGTGGCCGAGCACAAGACCCCCGGCGATCCGCAGGTCGTCGACTGGGGCGCGCTGGTGGCGGCAGTGGCCCGTCACGAGGCCGAGATCTTCGGCAGCCCCGTGTACAGCGACCCGCACTCCCGGGCCGCCTCGCTCCTCCAACTGCTGCTGCACGTCCCCGCGCTCGAACACTCCAACGCGATGTTCTCCTCGGCCGTCGCCTACGGATATCTCGTGGCCTCCGGCCTCAAGGTCATCACCTCGCCCGAGCAGGTCCGCGACCTGGCCAGGCTGGTGAAGGAGGGCAAGGCCGACGTACGGGCCATCGCCGACGAACTCCGCCAGTGGAGTCTGTGACCCGGAAGGGAGCCGCACGGGCCGTGTGGGCCGCGTCCGCGTGATGCGGAGGGGCGGCCCGCACGGCCCCGCGCGCCGAGGTCAGCGGTCCCCGCCCAGCTCCGCCGTGAGCCAGCCCCGGGCCCGCCTGCGGAAGGCGGCCGGCTCCAACGCGCCCGCACCGGCCGGTACCGCACCCAGCAGCGGGGCGCCCGTCACCACCGGCAGATCCGTCAGATTGCAGCGCGCCGCGAGGTCCGGCTCGGCGGGCATGCTGCCCACCACGACCCCCCGGCACTCCAGCCCCCGGGACCGCAGGGCCTCCGAGGTCAGCGCCGCGGTGTTGAGCGTGCCCAGCCCCGCGGCCACCACGACCAGCACCGGGGCGGCCAGCAGCCGTGCGGCGTCGGCGAGGGTCGAGCCCTCGTCGTCGAACCGGACGAGCAGCCCGCCCGCACCCTCGACCAGCACCAGGTCGTGCTCGGTCGCCAGCTTCCGTGCCGCGTCGGCGACATCGTCCGGCCGTACCGGCGGGAGTCCGGACCTGCGGGCGGCGGTCGCCGGGGCCAGGGGCTCGGGGAAGCGGGCCAGCTCGACCGCCGTGACGTGGTCCCCGGCCAGCCGCGCCACCTCGGCGGCGTCGCCCGGCTCGCCGGGGGCGAGGCCGGTCTGCGCCGGTTTGAGCACCGCGACGCGGCGGCCCGCGTGGGCCGCCGCCACGGCCGCCGTCACGATCGTCTTGCCGATCTCGGTGCCCGTACCGGTCACCACCAGGATCGTCATCTCATCCCTCCCGCGCCGCCGCGCACACGGCCCGGCAGATCCGCGCCACGTCCTCGTCGTCCGTCACGTACGGCGGCATCGTGTAGATCAGGTCGCGGAACGGCCGCAGCCACACCCCTTCCCGTACCGCGGCCCGGGTCGCGGTCGCCATGTCCACCGCGTGGTCCAGTTGTACGACGCCGATCGCGCCCAGCACCCGTACGTCCCGTACTCCGGGCAGTTCGGACGCCGGGGCGAGCCCCTTCCGCAGCCCCGCCCCGACGCGCTCCACCTCGCGCTCCCAGTCCTGGCCGAGCAGCAGATCGATCGAGGCGCACGCCACCGCGGCGGCGAGCGGATTGCCCATGAACGTCGGGCCGTGCGCGAGCACCGGCACCTCGCCGCGCGAGATGCCCTCCGCCACCCGGGAGGTGCACAGCGTCGCCGCCATCGTCAGATAGCCGCCGGTCAGCGCCTTGCCCACGCACATCACGTCGGGCGAGACACCGGCGTGCCCGGCGGCGAACAGCTTTCCGGTCCGGCCGAACCCGGTGGCGATCTCGTCGAACACCAGCAGCACGTCGTTCGCGTCGCACGCCTCGCGCAGCACCCGCAGATACGCGGGGGAGTGGAAACGCATTCCGCCCGCGCCCTGCACCACCGGCTCCACGATCACCGCCGCCAACTCCTCGGCGTGCTCGGCGACCAGTTCCCGCAGCCGTCGCTCATAGGCGGCGTCCGGCCCCGCGTCGAAGCCGGCCGGCGGCTCGTCGGCGAAGACCTGACGGGGCAGGACGCCCGACCACAGCTCGTGCATCCCGCCCTCGGGGTCGCAGACCGACATCGGCTGCCAGGTGTCCCCGTGATAGCCGCCGCGCCAGGTCAGCAGCCGTCGCTTGGCGGGCCGACCGGCCGAACGCCAGTACTGCAGGCACATCTTGACCGCGACCTCGACCGCGACCGACCCCGAGTCGGAGAGGAAGACGTGCCGCAGCGGCTCCGGGGTGATTTCGACCAGCCGGGAGGCCAGCCGCACGGCGGGCTCATGGGTGAGCCCGCCGAACATCACATGGCTCATCCGGTCCAGCTGCCCGCGGGCCGCCTCGTTGAGGACCGGGTGGTTGTAGCCGTGCACCGCGGACCACCAGGAGGACATGCCGTCCACCAACTCGGTCCGTCCGTGGGCAGGTTCGGCCAGTCTGAGCCGTACCCCGGACGCGGACGCCACGACCAGCGGATCCTGACGCCCCGGCATCGGGCCGTACGGATGCCAGACATGGGCCCGGTCCAGGGACCTCAGCTCGGCCGGGGAGAGCGGCTCAGGCATTGGGGGCGAGATCCGTCCCCGCGCCGCGGCGGCGGACCGCCACCAGATCGGTGCGGGCGGCCGGCACCTCGGTGGGGGCGGCCGGATCCGCCTCGGGCGTCCCCCCGCAGGGGGCGCATCCGCCGGCGTGCGAGCCGCATCCGCCGCCCTGCTCCGACCGGTGCGCGGGCAGCGTCGTCGTGCCCGCGCCCTCCACCTCGAAACCCGCGTCCGCGATCATGTCCAGATCCGTCTGGCCCGCCTGACCCTCGCTGGTCAGGTAGTCGCCCAGGAAGATCGAATTCACCAGGTGCAGGGCCAGCGGCTGCATCGAGCGCAGATGCACCTCGCGCCCGCCGGAGAGCCGCACCTCCACGTCCGGGCAGACGAACCGGACCATGGCCAGGATGCGCAGGCAGTGCTGCGGGGTGAGGTTCCACTCCTTGGCCAGCGGCGTCCCCTCGAACGGGATCAGGAAGTTCACCGGCACCGAGTCCGGGTCCAGCTCACGCAGCGAGAAGACGACGTCCACCAGATCGGCGTCGCTCTCTCCCATGCCCGCGATCAGCCCGGAACACGCCGAGAGCCCGGCGGACTGGGCCTGACGCACCGTCGCCACCCGGTCCGCGTAGGTGTGGGTGCTGGTGATGTCCCCGTACGTCGCCTCGGACGTGTTGAGGTTGTGGTTGTACGCGTCGGCGCCGGCCGACCGCAGCCGCTCGGCCTGGCCGTCGGAGAGCAGACCCAGGCAGGCGCACACCTCGACGCCCTCGTTCTGCTCCTTGATCGCCTCGATGGTCTCCGAGACCCGGTCGACGTCGCGGTCCGTGGGACCGCGGCCGCTCGCGACCAGGCACACCCGCTTGGCCCCGCCCGCCACTCCGGCCGCGGCGACCTTCGACGCCTCGTCCGGCTTCAGCCAGGTGTACTTGAGGATCCCGGCCTTGGAGCCGAGCCGCTGCGAGCAGTACGAGCAGTCCTCGGGGCACAGCCCCGACTTGAGGTTGACCAGGTAGTTGAGTTTCACGCGCCGCCCGAACCACTGGCGGCGCACCTTCCCGGCCGCGGCCACCACTTCGAGCAGATCGTCGTCCGAGGTCGCCAGCACGGCGAGGGCTTCTTCACGGGTCGGCAGCTCACGCCGCAGGCCCTTGTCCACCAGTGTGGTCAGGAGGTCCATGGCGAAGATCCTGTCCTACCGACGTCCCGCAGCCAAGGAGGAACCGGACAACAGTGCCTGTCGAGGGTGTGTGTATTGCCACACCATGACCGGCGGTTCCCACGGTTAGGGTCTGTGAGCTGCCTACAAAAGGGACCGCTCATGCCCTTCGACCCGTTCGGCTGGATCGACGCCGAGGCACGCCGTCGTGCCGATGCCGGACTCGTCCGTGTCCTCCGCCCCCGGGCCGCCGCCTCAGGGCTCCTGGACCTCGCGAGCAACGACTACCTGGGGCTGGCCAGACACCCCGACGTCACGGCGGCCGCGGCCGCCGCCGCACACGAATGGGGCGCGGGCGCGACCGGTTCACGGCTGGTCACCGGCTCCACCGCGCTCCACGCCGAACTCGAACGGGAACTGGCCGAGTTCTGCGGCTTCGAGGCGGCCCTGGTGCTGTCGTCCGGCTACGCGGCCAACCTCGCCGCCGTCACGGCGCTCACCGGACACGGCTCGCTGATCGTCTCCGACGCGGGCAACCATGCCTCGATCGTGGACGGCTGCCGGCTCTCCCGCGCCCGGACCGCCGTCGTCCCGCACGCCGACCCCGAGGCCGTACGCAAGGCCCTGCGGACACGGGACGGGCGGGCGCTCGCCGTCACGGACTCCGTCTTCTCGGTCGACGGCGACGCGGCCCCGCTGCCCGAACTGGCCGAGGTCTGCCGCGCGGAGGACGCCGCCCTGCTCATCGACGACGCACACGGCCTGGGCGTGCTCGGGCCCGGCGGCCGGGGTGCGCCGGCCGCCGCCTCGCTCGCGGGCACCGCCGGGACCGTCACCACCCTGACCCTCTCCAAGTCCCTGGGCAGCCAGGGCGGGGCCGTCCTCGGACCGGCCCGCGTCATCGAACACCTCGTCAACACGGGCCGGACGTTCATCTTCGACACCGGTCTCGCACCGGCCGCGGCGGGCGCCGCCCTGGCGAGCCTGCGGCTGCTGCGCCGCGAACCGGAACGGGCCGGCCGGGCCCGCGCCGTGGCCGCCACGCTCCACGAACGGCTGACCGGGGCCGGGCTGACCGCCGTACGCCCCGACGCGGCCGTGGTGTCGGTGCGCGCCCCCTCCGCGGACGCGGCGGTGCGCTGGGCGGCCGACTGCCGTGCCGCCGGGGTCGCCGTCGGCTGCTTCAGGCCCCCGTCGGTACCGGACGGGGTGTCCCGGCTCCGGCTGACCGCGCGCGCCGACCTGACCGAGGAGGAGATCGCCACCGCCGTGTCGACCGTCCTGCGCACCGCGCCCGCCGGCTGACCGCACTCGCCCCGTACGTGTCCGTCGGCCGGGGTGCGACGGACACGCCGCGCGGCCCGGTGAGGAACGCGCGGCCTCCCTCCCTTCCGTCGGGCCGGACGGGCCGGAGCCGATCAGGTAGGGGGCCGCGCCGGACGGTCCGGCGCCGAACGCGATACGCGGCCGCGACCGCGTGGCGGGCCGGCCGGGGCTCAGCCGACCCGGCCGTAGTAGACGCTCCTGCTCCAGATCTTCTCCAGCCTCACCACGGCGCCGGCCTTCGGGGAGTGCCAGATCCGGTTCTCCCCGGCGTAGATCCCGACGTGGTAGACGCTGCGGCCGGAGTGGAAGAAGACCAGGTCGCCCCGGCGCCGGTCCGAGGACCGGACGTGCTTGGCCCGGTTG
Source organism: Streptomyces sp. NPDC001108 (assembly GCF_053598535.1). Taxonomy (NCBI): domain Bacteria; kingdom Bacillati; phylum Actinomycetota; class Actinomycetes; order Kitasatosporales; family Streptomycetaceae; genus Streptomyces; species Streptomyces sp. NPDC001108. Next base: position 236,650 of record NZ_JBSFKL010000008.1, on the reverse strand, counting down.
TACTGCTGCTGGGCCGTGCGGGGGAGCGTCCTGCCCGCCTTCTTGAACGCGTAGAGCGTCAGGCCCGAGCAGTCGAAGCGGTGGGGGCCCGCGGCGCCCCAACGGTACGGTGAGCCCTTCTTCGACGCCGCGATGTCGAGCGCCTTCATCGATACGGTCGCGGCCTGGGCCTCCGTAGGGGCGCCCGGCGCGAACATGGTGCCGCCGACGGCGGCGAGAGTGAGGACCGAGGCCGTTCCGGCCCGGGCGAGCAAGGACGGGACATGAACCTGCGCAGACATGCGCAACCCTTCGTCAGCCGCCTGTGAAGGGTGACCTGTCGGGTTCGGGCCTGCGAAGTCGCCCGGCCGCGTGGTGCGGCTTCACCCCGAGGGCCGTCCGGTGTGCCCGGGCCGACCCGTTGTGCTCGGGTCCTCCACTCCTGCCGATCCACTTTCGTCGACCAGGCATCCGGACGGCGGCAGGACTCGGCGTCCACCCGGACCGCCCCGCCGCGGTGGCGGGGGCTTGTCGTCCCAGGGATCTTGACCCACGGGCCGGTGGATTTCCGAGCTGAAAAACGGATATGTGAGGCTCCTCACGGCTGATCCATTCGGGTGGACATCTGTCCTTCCGGACCGTCGCCGGACGATCGGACCGGCGCGGTACCAGCGGCGGAAGCGCCGGTTCCAGCCGTGGTCCACGCGAAACGCGCAAGTCGAGCGGTCTCTTGCGCAGGGGACTTCCTACGCCGAACGAGCGAGGAAATTCGATCACCGTGTCGGGTGTGTCGCCCCCCTGGGACGGGATGCGGGCCGTGGGCGGTGCGGTGGGCCGCGCCGCCCACGGCGGAGCGTACGCTCCGGTCAACCGGTGGGAGCCGGTGGCACGGTGACGCGCCCGGCGCGGCGCTCGCCGTCCAGGACGCGCAGCGCCCGGGCGAGTGTCGCGGCGTGGATGTGTGCCTCCCCGCGCTCGTGCATCAGCGTCAGGGCGTCCCGCAGTGCGACCGCGTGCGAGGCCAGCGCCTGTGCGGCGCGCAGGGCGCCGTAGGTGTCGCTGCCCCGGGCCGGGTTGATCCGCCCGACCTGGTCGACGACATCGAGGTAACGGTCGATGAACTCCCCCTCGGCCCTGGTCAGCGCGGGAAGCGGCCGGGGCTCCGGCGGTCGCATCGGGCGGTCACCGCGCGCCGTGCGGTGCGCGGACGGCGTTCCGGTTCTCCAGGACATGGTCCACCAGGCCGTACGCCCGGGCCCCGGCCGCGTCGAGGATCAGGTCGCGCTCGATGTCCTCGGCGATCCGCCCGGCGTCCTGCCCGGTGTGCCGGGCCAGCAGGTCGACGAGGAGCGCGTGCAGCCGTTCCATCTCCCGCGCCTCGATGGCCAGGTCGGACGGCTGACCCCGCATCGGCTCGGGAAGTTCGGGCTGGCGCACGAGCACCCGGGCGCCGGGCAGCGCGTGCCGACGGCCGGGCGTCCCGGCGGCGAGCAGTACGGAGGCGCAGGGGCCGGCCTGGCCGAGGCAGAAGGTCTCCACCTCGCAGTCCACGTACCGCATCGTGTCGTAGATCGCGGACATGGCCTCGAACGAGCCGCCGGGGGAGTTGATGTAGAGCGAGAGGGGCCGGTCGGGGGCCGCGTGCTCCAGATACATGAACTGCGCGATCAGGTCCGAGGCGGCGGCGTCGTCGACCGGGGTGCCGAGGAAGACGATCCGCTCGGCGAGCAGCTTGGAGTACGGATCGAAGGTGCGGACACCGTCCGCCGTGCGCTCGGTGAACTCGGGCAGTACATGGCGGGCTGCGGGGCGGAACGGCATGGCGACGCCTCTCTTCCGGAACGGTACGGGCCGGGCCCTGGGCGGGCTTCCGTGAAAAATGTACAGGACGTACAGAAGAAGGAGGGGGTATTCAGCCATCGACCTGGCCTGCCCAACGACCGGTTCCACGAGGTGGCCGAGGCGCGCGGGAACGCCGTGAACCCGCCGAACGGGTAGGCGTGGAGAGGCGATCCGGCCGTTGCGTGGGCTTCCGGTCCTGGCCGGAAAACCCCGGGCGAGGGGCGTCGACCGGCCGGGAGGGCCGGTCAACGCCCCTGGTGCCTCACGGAGATGTGCGGTCGCACGGCCGGGGCCGTCGCCGTGGTCGGCCGCCAGTCACTCCCGGCGGCGATGGGCTGCGTGCCAGGGGCGCAGTGCCCTGGGCGGCATGCCGAAGGACAGGGCGCCGGTGAGTCGGTGGGCGAGAACAGGGGACGGGGGCGAAGGGGCGGGCGGGTCGACGGCGGTCCGGCGCGGAGGCCCGGCGGTCAGGCCCCGACCAGACGGATCGCCGCGGCCGGGCAGACGGCGGCCGATTCCCTGACGTCGTCGTGGTGGGCGGGACCGGGGGTGTCGGTGAGCAGTTCGACGATGCCGTCGTCGTCCTGGTCGAAGACATCGGGGGCCAGCAGAACGCACTGACCGGAGGCGACACACTTGGGCCGGTCGACTTCCACACGCATCGGCTTCTCGTTTCCGTTCGGGGGAGAGGGGCGTTCACCAGGTGACGGGCAGCGCGTAGACGCCGTAGACGAAGCCGTCGTGCTTGAAGTCCAGCCGGTCGATACCGGTGGCCGCCCGGAGCGTGGGGACGCGCCGGTAGAGCGTGCTGTAGACGCACTGCAACTCGACGCGGGCCAGCGGCTGCCCCAGGCACTGGTGCACGCCGAACCCGAAGGCGACGTGGCGGCGGGCGTCGCGGGTGAGGTCGAGACGGTCCGGGTCGGGGAAGGCGTCGGGGTCGCGGTTGGCGATGTCGTTGGCGAAGACGATGCCCTCGCCCGCGCGGATGGTGAAGCCGTCCACCTCGATGTCCGCGAGCGCCACCCTGCGGCGGCCGGAGTGGGTGATGTTCAGGTAGCGCAGCAGTTCCTCGACCGCCGCGGAGACCACCGCGGGATCCTCCGACTCGCGCAGCAGGGCGAGTTGGTCCGGGTTCTCCAGGAGGGCGAGGGTGCCCAGCGCGATCATGTTGGCCGTCGTCTCGTGCCCCGCGCCCAACAGCAGGACGCCCATCCGCGCGGCCTCGTGCCGAGTCGTCTCGCCGGTGGCCACACGTTTGACGGCGAGTTCGGACAGGAGGTCGTCGCCGGGTGCCGTGCTCTTGGCGGCCAGGAGGCCGTCGAGGTAGTCGGTGAGCGCCTCGGTCGCCTCCCGCACCTCGTCGGGCGTCGACGTGCGCCGGACGATGACCTTGGTGCGGTGCTGAAGAAGTCGTGCTTCTCGTACGGAACGCCCAGCAGCTCGCAGATGACCAGGCTGGGCACCGGAAGCGCGAACGCCTCGACCAGGTCGACGGGTTTGGGTCCGGCGAGCATCCCGTCGATCAGGTCGTCGACGATCCGCTGGATCGCCGGCCGCAGCGCGTTCGTCCGCCGGACCGCGAAGGGGGCGGTCACCATGCGGCGCAGCCGGGCGTGTTCGGGATCGTCCATGTTGATGAACGTGGGGTCCCGCTGGTCCCGGTCCCTCATCCCGGCGTTGCGGTGCGGGAACCCCGGGAGCGCCGGGTCGGAGCTGACGCGCGGATCGCCGAGCAGCGTGCGCAGATGATCGTGCCGGGTGATCAGCCAGGGGCTGCTGCCGTCCCAGATCCGGACCCGGGTGACGGGGCTGTCGGCCTGGAGCGACCGCAGCGCGGGCGGCGGGTCGAAGGGGCAGCCCGCCGCCCGGGGGCTGGGGAGTTCGGGAAGTCGGACCGTCGTGTCCGCGGCCTCGGTCATGCGTACCTCCTTGGGGAAGAGGAATCACGTGACTCATTTCTCACAGCATTAGTAGCCTGACACAACTAAATCACCGAGGGTGATCGGCTGTTGCGTTCTATCCGGCCATCCCCGACACCCACGGCAGGGCGGTCACCCGCTCGGTGCCGACCGGGCCACCGCGCGCGGGGACGGATCCCGGACCGCTCCCCGGCCGCACGGCCGCTCACCCGCCGAATGTGACCGGAACCGACCGCCCTCCCCTCACCCACCGCAACCGGCAAGAGCACGCCGTGCGTCCGGAGCCGGGCCGCGCCGCCGGGAAACGGCCCCGACCTAGACCGCACCGTGCGAATCCGCCCCGCGTCCCGGGCGGCAGCCGGCACCTCCGACCAGGATCGTCACCCCCGCCACGGGACCACGCCGGACCGGGCGGGCATTACATAAGCTGGAGGGCATGGCCTATGAGATTCCGGTGACGCAAGCCCGGGCGGAGCTCGCCGAACTGATCAACCGAGTCGTCTACGGCGGCGAGCGCGTGGTGGTGACCCGCCACGGCAAGCCATTGGTGGCGCTCGTCTCGGCCGCCGACCTGGAACGACTGGAGCAGGAGCCGGGAGCGGCCGGGGAGCAGGTGATCAGCTCGATCTCCTCGGTCGGGTCGGCGCCGTCCGTTCCCGGCGAGCGTCAGCGCTTCGGCATCGCGGCGGAGCACCGCGAGCCCGGGGAGCGGCCCGAGCCGGGCCGCTGAACGGCGCCGCGCCGACACCACTCCCGGGGCAAGCTCCGGCCGCCGCCCCTCAGTGCTCCCGGTCGTACGCCGCCAGCCAGGCGTCCTCCGCCGCGTAGTCGAAGAGCTTCTCCCCGTACGCGTGCAGCAGGGCGGGGAAGGCGTCCCGCCAGTCCCGGTCGGCCAGTTGCGCCGCGAGCCACTCGACCGTCTCGGGTAGCGAGCCGGCATAGTCCGTGACCGGCCGGTAGCCCAACTCGCGCCCGGCCGCCGTCATGTCGTACACGATGGGGTGCGCGCCGCTCCACGGGGTCAGGCCGACGAAGCCCTCCTCCGGCATCCCCTCCCGCAGCACCGTCACCGTGCTGCGCCCCAGCACCGCGTCGACGGCCTCGCCGATCTCCGCGACCGTCGGCGCGTACGGGTCACCGGCGTTGAGCACCCGCGAGCCGGGCCGCAGCGCCGCCAGCCGGATCAGCTCGGCCAGATTGGAGACATGGACCGGGTGGAACCGGGCCCTGCCGCCGAGGGCGAGCACCCGCCACTCCCGGCCGTCCAGCACCCGCTTCACGAAGTACAGCTCACGCGGGGAGCGGCAGTGCGGGCCGTGCACCGCGCCGGCCCGCAGCAGTGTCACCGGCAGGCTCTCGCCGGCCGCCAGCAAGGCGCGCTCCAGCTGGATCTTCCGCTTCCCGTACGTGGCGTCGCCCGGCGGCAGGGTGCGCTGCGACTCCGGGATCGGCACCGGATAGTGCGGCGCGCCGTCCGGCTCGCCGTGCGTGTCGAAGCTGCGGCCCCGGTCGTCCTCGTAGACCGCGCCGCTGGAGACGACCACCGCCGAGCCGATCCGGTCGGCGAGACCGGTCAGCTGACGGGCATGGCCCCCGTGGAACGCCACCATGTCCACCAGCAGGTCGCACCCCTCGCCCAGCGCCGTCGCGAGCGCCCCGTCCACGTCCCGGTCCAGGGCGACCGTGCGCACCGCCCCGTCCCACCGTTCGTCCCGGCCGCCGCCGAGCGAGGCGGCCGTCACCTCCCAGCCGTCCTCGACGAGCGCCCGTACGGCCACCCGTCCGATCTGTCCCGTCGCTCCCAGCACCCATGCGTTTCCTCGGCTCATGGGAGCGACGGTAGGGCGGATCCACCGGGAACCGCGGTGGTGTTCACCCGGCGCGGATCCGCTCTCGGCGTCACCGTTCCGGGAACTCCGGGGCGGCGCCGCGGACGCCGCCCCGGTCAGTCCGTCAGATGCTCCAGGATGCGGTGCATCCCGCTGTTCCAGTTCTCCTTGAGCGCCGCGACGGCCGCTTCCAGGTCGCCGCGCTGCAGGCACTCGGCGATCCGCTCGTGCTCCTCCGCGGAGCGCTCCAGGATGTCCTGGTCGCCCAGGGCCACCCGCTCGTAGCGGTGCATCGTCACCTTCAGGGAGGTGATCAACTTCATCAGCCGGTCGTTGGTGCAGCCGGACAGGAGGAGGTCGTGCCAGGCGTCGTCGTACCGCTCTATGACGTCGTGCGGGGCCTGCGGTGCCGAGAAGGCGCGGGCCTCCTCCAGCAGCCGGGGGGCCGCCGCCGCCAGATGCTCCGGATCGCTGGACTCCAGGGCGAGGGCCTCCAGCGTCGCGACGATCGCGGACAGGTCGCGGAACTCCTGCGCGCTGAGCGGCGTGAAGCGGAAGCCCTTGCCGCGCTCGCTGGTGATGACGCCCTCGCGCTCCAGCGTGATCAGCGCCTCGCGCAGCGGCGTACGGCTGACACCGAGCTCGGTGGCGAGCTGCCCCTCGTTGATCGGTGAGTTGGTCGCGATCGTGCCGCGCCCGAGGCGCCTGATCAGTTCCTCCTTGACCTGTTCGCGCAGCGGGCGGTTCTCGATTGGCATGTGCGGCTGCCCTCCCCTTCGGTCCGGTCGATTATCCGCTACCGGAAAGTCACGCGGTACCGGCGCCGTCGACGGGGATGACCGCCCCGCTCAGGAACGCCGAGGCGTCGGAGGCCAGGAACGCCACGGTCTGCGCGATGTCGCGGGGCTGCCCGATCCGGCCGAGCGGCCGGTCGGCGGCGTCGGCGTAGAAGGCGTCGGCGCTCTCGCCGAGCTGGCGGGCCTCGTCGGCGAGCATCCCCGTCGCGGTGTCGCCGGGGCAGACGCAGTTGACCCGGATGTTGTCGGGGCCGTGGTCGATGGCCATGGCCCGGGTCATGTTGACGACGGCACCCTTGGAGGCGCAGTACGAGACGGCCCGGCCGCCGCCCCGGATGCCCCATCCGGAGCCGGTGTTGACGATGGAGCCGCCGCCCCGCGCCGCCATCCCCGGTATCACCAGCCGGCTCATCAGCATCACCGAGCGGATGTTCACCGCCATCACCAGGTCCCAGTCGTCGTCGGTGATCTCGCAGACCGTGGAACGACGGATGATGCCCGCGTTGTTGAAGAGGACGTCCACCCCGCCGAACCGTTCCTCGGCCGTGCGCACCACGGCCTCGCAGTCCTCGCGCCGGGAGACGTCGCAGCGGACGAAGACGCCGTCGGTGTCCTTCGCGGCGCTCTCGCCGCCGTCCGTGTCGATGTCGGCGACCACCACCCGGGCGCCGAGTTCGGCGAGGACCTGTGCGGTGGCGCGGCCGATCCCGGCTCCGCCGCCGGTGACGATCGCGCGCTTGCCGTCGAGGGAAAACATGCTGGGCTCCTTGGTCACGGTGTCGAGGGACAGGTGCGTGGTCAGCCGGCCAGGCGGTACAGCGCGGAGCTCCGCCGGCCGGTGATGACCGGGCGGTGGCCGGACAGCTCCGCGTCGAGCGCGTCGTCGCCGGTGTCGAGAAGAAGGGGGCGGCCGCCGAGCGCGGCCAGTTTCGCCTCGGTGCACAGGATCAGCAGACGCTCGCGCCCGCCCGTCGCCCGCAGGGCGCGCGGTGAGATCTGCTGGTTGCCCCGCCCCAGGAGGAAGCCCTGGCCGCCGATGGGGGAGAGGGCGACCCAGGCGGGCCCGAGCGTCAGGAGGTCGGCCTCGGCGGCCTCGCGGACCACGACCCGGGGCGGCAGGCCCGGCCGCAGCGCGAGGACGTCCACGCCGGTGAGCGAGGTGTCCGCGCCGAGGGCCGCCGCCACCGCCCGGGTGGTGGTGCCGGGGCCGAGCACCAGCAGCCCCGACCCGACCCGCTCGGCCACCTCCGCCGCGATGCCGCCCACCGCCTCCGGCGCCGCCGCGGTGGAACCGGTCTTGCGCTGCTGCACCCGGACCGGTACGTCCGGGACCGCCAGCCACCCGAAGAGCCGGGAGGCGACCCGGCCCCGGTCCAGCGCCTCCTCGTCGCGGTCCATCACCTCGGCGTCCCGCAGCCGGACCGCGCCCGCGCGCTCCAGCCACGCCGCGGCGACCTCGCCCGCGGCGCGCGGGTTGACGGCGAAGACCGCCGAGTGCATCTTCACCCCGGTCGGTACGCCGAGGACCGGGCACCGCACGCCGTCCAGCGCGCCCAGCACGTCCCGCGCGGTGCCGTCGCCGCCCGCGAAGAGCAGCAGCTCCACCCCCTCGGCGACGACGGCCCGCACCGCGGCGGCGGTGTCCGCCGCCGAGGTGTCCCGCCCGGTGCCCGCGTCGTACACCACCCGCCCCGTGAGTCCGGCGGCGGCGACCGGGCCGGCGCCCAGGGGCCCGGCCGCGGCGACGACGACGGGGGCCCGGCCGGCACGGGCGGCGAGTTCGGCCAGGGCGGTGGTGGCCCGTGCCCCCGCCAGCGGGCGGGCGCCCCGCGCGAGCGCGGCGCGCGCCCGGTCCGGGCCGTCGGTGCCGCCCAGCCCCACCCGGCCGCCGAGCCCGGCGACCGGGTTGACCACCAGGCCGATCCGGGTCACCCCCGGTCCGTTTCGCCGAGCACCTTGCGGCGGTAGGCGCGCCAGGAGACCGCCCAGGTCTCCGGGGAGTCCAGCGCCTCCGGCCGGACCCGGTGGATCGTCGAGCGGTGCGGTGCGGTGCGCACGGTCTCCGGGTCCTCGTACGCCTCGCGGGCCACCTCGGCGAGGATCGCCGCGTACTCGTCCAGGTCGGCGCGGGTGTAGGACTCGGTGGGCTCCAGCGTCATGGGCTCGGGCACCACGTAGGGGTGGTGGCTGGTCCAGTAGTGCGTCCCGAAGTCGGCGGCCCGCAGACCGAGGTCCTCGGAGTGCAGCCCGGTGTCCCGGTGGAGCTGCTCCCAGCTGTAGCGGACCTGCTCCACGCGGGGGCGGCCCTGCGCGTACGGCACCGACACCCCGGGGATCCGCCGCACCTTGTGGAGCAGGTAGTTGTTGTTGAGCACGGCCGTCTCGGCGGCGGTCCGCAGCCCCTCGGCGCCGAGCGACATGATCCAGGCGTAGGCGCGGACCAGGTTCGGCACCACTCCGTAGAACGGCCGCATCTTGCCGACCGACTCCGGCCGGTCGTCGTCCAGCCGGAACAGCCCGGTGTCCGGGTCGCGCTCGACCGTCGGACGCGGCAGGTACGGGGCCAGCTCCTCGGTGACCGCGCAGGCCCCCGCCGCCGGGCCGCCGCAGGCGTGCGGCGTCGAGAACGTCTTGTGCAGGTTGAAGTGGCACAGGTCGAAGCCCGCGTCCCGGGCCCGGGTGATGCCGAGGATGCCGTTCGCGTTGGCCTGGTCGTACGAGCACAGGCCGCCCGCCCCGTGGACGATCCGCACGAACTCCTCGATGCGCGGGTTGTAGATGCCGGTGTCCTCGGGGTTGGTGATGAGGAGTGCCGCCGTGCGCGGGCCGACCGCCGCTCTGAGCGCCTCGATGTCCGGGTAGCCGTCCGCGTCCGGGTGGAGGGTGACGACCTTGAAGCCCGCCGTCTTCGCGCAGGCCGCGTTCGACGGATGGGAGAAGATCGTCGTGATGACCTCGTCGCGCTGCTCCAGCTCGCCGCGCGCGGCGAAGTAGGCGCGGATCATCGCGACGTTGGTGTAGATCGCGGCGGAACCGGCGCCCGGCTGGAGCGAGACCCGGTCCATGCCGGAGATCTCCTTCAGCAGCTCCTCCAGGCCGTGGACGATCCCGAGGACGCCCTGCACGGTGTCGGCGTCCTGGAGCGGGTGGAGCGCGGCGATCCGGGGGTCGCGGACGAACTGGTCGTTGACCTTGGGGCTGTACTTCATGGTGCAGGTGCCCTGGCCGACGTCGATGTTGAGGTCGGCGCCCAGGTTCTCCTGCGAGAGGCGCAGATAGTGGCGGAGGACCTGCTGCTGGGACAGCTCCGGCAGGGCGGGGGGTTCGGCCCGGCGCAGCGCGGCCGGGACCGTGACCGGCTCGACGGCCGGGTCCGGGACGGGGACGAGCACGCCGCGCTCGCCCGGGGAGCCCAGCTCGAAGATCAGCTCCTCGTCCCAGGACGCCTGCCGGAACCTGCGCAGCGGCGGTCTGGCCGCGATGCGCGCCTGCTCGGGCTCCACGGAAACCGGGGTGTGGGCGGTCACTTGACGATCTCCTCCAGGGTCGCGGCGAGCCGGTCGATGTCGGCCTTGGTGTGGACTTCGGTGACGCAGTACGCGGCCTCGCGGGTGCCGGTCGGGGTGCCGCCGTAGATGCCCCGCTCCTTGAGCCCGGCACTGATCTCGGAGGCCGTACGGGCCCCCGTGTAGCGGACGGTGAAGTCGGCGAAGTGCAGGGCGTCGCCGTACGGGACCTCGATGCCGGGGACCTCGGCCAGGCGCCGCCGGGCGTACGCGGTGAGCGCGAGGATCGTGTCGCCGATCTCCCGCATGCCCTGCGGTCCCATCAGCGCGAGGTAGACCCCGGCGCCGATGCCGTGCAGCGCGGCGGCGGTGCCGACCCACTCCTTGCCCTCCTCGCGCAGCGCGAACGAGGTCCGTTCATAGGCCACGTCGCCGAACCCGTACTCGCCCTCGACCGCCGTGGGCACCAGCCCGAACAACCGGGAGGGGTACTCCGCGACGAGCCGCTCCTCGTCCCGGGTGGCGATGAAGCCCGCGTTGGATCCGCCGAAGCTCTGGTGCAGGCCGAGCGGCTGGATGTCGCCGCAGGCGATGTCCGCGCCGTACGCGGAGGGCGGGGCGAGGACCCCGAGGGTGAGCGGGTTGCAGCCCACGACGTAGAGCGCGCCGGCGTCGTGGGCGAGTGGGGCGAGCAGCGGCAGCGCTTCGTCGACGATGCCGAGGGCGGACGGGGCGTCCGCGTACACCGCGGCCGTGTCACCGGCGGCGAGCGCCTCGCGTACCGCGTCGAGGTCGGCGCGGCCGGTCGCCGGATCGACCGGGACCACCGTCACATCGTGGTCGGGGCGTACGTAGTCCCGGATGCGGGAGAGCTTGTCCGCGTCGATCGCCGTGGCGACCACCAGCCGGCGGCGGCCGGTGATCCGGCCGGCCATCCGCAGGGCCGTCCCGGCCGCCTGGAAGCCGTCGTACACCGGGACGTTGACGACCTCCACGTCGAGCAGCTCGGCCATCATCGACTGGTACTCCCACAGCGCCTGGAAGCGGCCGTGGTCCTCGTAGGGCTCGCCCGCGTAGGCGGTGAGGAACTCGCTGCGGTTGACCACCTCGTCCACGACGGCCGGGACATGGTGCTGGTAGCAGCCCGAGCCGAGGAAGCTCAGCACCTGCCGCGTCGAGGTGTTGCGGCCGAGCAGTCCCTCCATGTGCCGGGTGAGTTCGGCTTCCGAACGCAGGGGTGCGGGCAGGTCGAGGGGGCGGTGCAGCCGGACGGAGTCCGGGATGTCGGCGTAGAAGTCCTCGACGCTCGCGGCGCCGATCTCGTCCAGCATCGCCTGCCGCACGGCCGGTACGGCGTTGGGGATGTACGGATGGGTGAACGGGGGGACGGGTTCCTGGGGTGGCGTCATGCCGCGCCTTTCGCGTGGGCCGACTCGGGCGGGTCGGTCGTGGACACAGCAGCAAAAGTCTTTGTGTGTACACCTCTTGACGGCAGCCTCCGTCATTCAGTGTTCTGAATACAGCATTAGGCATTCAGGCTCGAGGAGGCAAGAGTGTCAACACGACCCACCCGACGGGCCGTTCTGTCCACCGGGATCGCCACCGCCACGGCCGCCCTGGCCGGCGGATGCGCGATGGGAGGCACCGGCGGAGGCGCGAGCCGCGACCTCGGCGGCGGGAAGAAGGACGGAGGGGGCAAGGTCAGCGGGAAGATCACCGTCTGGTCGTGGGACGTGGCCGCCAACGCCCTCAAACGCCTCGCCCGCACCTTCGAGAAGCGCCATCCCGGTACCACCGTCGCCGTCACCGACATCGGCTACGACAACGCCGCCGACAAGATGACCGTGGGCCTGCGCGGCGGCTCCGGCCTCGCCGACGTCCTCACCATCGGCGGCAACCAACTGCCCCGTTACGCGGGCAACTTCCCCCAGGGCTTCTACGATCTCGGCACCCTCGGCGGCCGCTACGGAGGCGACTTCGACCGCGCCTCCTGGCGCACCGTGACCGGCCCCGGCCACGAGGTCTTCGGCCTGCCCTGGGACATCGGCCCCTGCGCGCTGTACTACCGCAAGGACCACTTCCGCGCCGCCGGGGTCGACCCGCGAGCACTCCTCACCTGGGACGACTACGTGGCGGCCGGCGTCCGCGTCAAGAAGGCCACCGGCCACAAGCTGCTCATCATGGACACCACCAACACCGGGATCCTGCCCCTGCTTCTCCAGCAGCAGGGCCAGGCCTACTTCAAGGACGGCCGGGTCGCGGTCGACAGCCCCGAGGCCGTGAAGGCCCTCACCCTGATGAAGACCCTGCACGACCGGGGCCTCGTCGACTACGAGAAGGGCTGGAGCGGGCTGGTCACCGGCACCAAGGAGGGCAAGGCCTCCACCGCGCCCACCGCCGCCTGGTGGACCGGCACCCTCACCGACGAGATGCCGGAACTGAAGGACAGGTTCGGTGTGGTGCCGTTGCCCGGCTTCACCGCCGACGGCCCCCGCACCTCGAACGAGGGCGGCTCCACCCTCTGCGTCCCCGCCCAGAGCAAGAACCCCGAGCTGGCCTGGGCGTTCATCGAGTTCGTCCTCACCGACCGGGCCAACCAGGTCTCCATGCTCAAGCAGGAGGGCCTCTTCCCCGCCTACCTGCCCGCACTCGACGACCCGTACGTGGGGGCCGGGCAGGAGTACTTCGGCGGCCAGCGGGTCCTCGACCTGTTCGCCGGTCTGGCCCGTACCATTCCGCCGGTCGAGTACACCAAGGACGACGCGAAGGCCGTGGACATCATGGTCGCGGCCGTCACCGGGGTGACACTCCGCGGCAAGGACCCGCGCGCCTCCCTCGAATCGGCGGCCCGGCAGATCGCCGCGGCCACCGGCCGGGAGAGGATGAAGTAGCCCGATGGCCGTCACCACCGCCCCCGACCGGGTGGCCGCCCCCGCCCGCGCCCCGGCCCGCCGCGCCCGGCGCCGTCCCACCGCGTGGATCTTCGCCGGGCCCGCCGCCGCGCTCTTCGCGCTCTTCTTCGCCTACCCGCTCGGCGCGAGCCTGCTGCAGAGCTTCACCGCCGAGGAGGCCGGATCCAGCCGCTGGGTCGGACTCGACCAGTACCGGCGGATGATCGACGACCCCGTGTTCCTGAAGTCGCTGGTCAACACCGGGGCCATCCTGGTCGTCCAGGTCCCCGTCATGATCGGGCTCGCGCTCGTCCTCGCCGTCCTGCTCAACCAGTCCTGGCTGCGCTTCCGGGGCACCTGGCGCGCCCTCTACTTCCTGCCCGCCGTCACCACCCTCGTCGCGTACGCGGTCGTCTTCCAGGTGCTCCTCAAGACCGACGGCGGACTGGTCAACCAGATACTCGGCGGCGTCGGCATCGGAGAGATCGACTGGCTCAACAGCCCCACCTGGGCCCGGATCTCCCTGATCCTCTCCCTGACCTGGCGCTGGACCGGCTACAACACCGTCATCCTGCTCGCCGGACTCCAGGCCATCGGCAAGGAGCAGTACGAGGCCGCGGCGATCGACGGCGCCGGCACCCTGTCCACGTACGCCCGCGTCATCCTGCCGCAGCTGCGCCCCATCGTCCTGTTCTGCGTGATCACCTCCACCATCGGGACGCTCCAGCTCTTCGACGAGAACTACGTCCTCACCAAGGGCGGCCCCGACGACGCCACCCTCACCCCGGTCCTCTACCTCTACCGGATCGGCTTCCAGCAGTTCGACTTCGGCTACGCCGCAGCCATCGCCTGGGTCGTCGTACTCCTCATCGCCGCGGTCTCCGCCCTCCAGTACCTCGCCTTCGGAAGGGAGCGCCGCCGGTGACCGCCCTCCCGCAGAACCCCGTGCGCGTCCACCCGGCCCGGCGCGCGGGCCGCCTGTTCGTCCGGCTGCTCCTCGCGGCCGGCGCCGTCGTCAGCCTGGTGCCGTTCCTCTGGATGGCGATCGCCTCGACCCACTCCACCTCGGAACTCTTCCACTCGCCGCCGCCCCTCCTGCCCGGCGGCCGGCTCCTCGACAACCTCGTCCGGCTCCAGGACACCATCGGTTTCGGCCGGGTCCTGCTCAACAGCGCGGGCGTCGCCGTCGTCCACACCGTCCTCAGCACACTGATCTCCGCCATGTGCGGCTACGGCCTCGCCAAGTTCCGCTTCCGCGGCCGGGGCCTGCTGCTCGGCGCGGTGCTCGCCACGATGATGATCCCGTTCCAGGTCCTGCTCGTACCGCTGTTCCAGATGATGGCGAGCGTCGGCTGGATCGACTCCTACCAGGCGGTGATCCTGCCGTTCCTGGTCAACTCCTTCGGCATCCTGCTGATGCGGCAGGGCTTCGTCGACTTCCCCGACGAACTCCTCGAATCGGCCCGCATCGACGGCTCCGGCGAGGTGCGTACCTTCTACCAGGTGGTACTGCCCTGTGTACGCCCCCAACTCGGTGCCCTGGTCATATTCACGTTCATGGCGCAGTGGAACAGCTTCATCTGGCCGCTGCTCATGCTGAACTCCGAGGAGAAGTACACCGTGCCCGTCGCACTCAACACGCTCACCGGACTCACCCACGTCGACTACTCCGGACTGATGCTCGGATCGCTTCTCGCCACCCTCCCGCTGATGCTCCTCTTCCTCCTCTTCCAGCGGCAGTTCGTCGCCGGACTCCTCGGCGGGGCGGTGAAGGGATGAACGGCCTGACCCGCGTCCCCGGCATCCTGTACGGCGGCGACTACAACCCCGAGCAGTGGCCGCAGGAGGTCTGGGCCGAGGACGCCCGGCTGATGCGCGAGGCCGGCGTCACCATGATCACCGTCGGCGTCTTCTCCTGGGCCCGGCTCCAACCAGGCCCCGACACCTGGGACTTCGACTGGTTCGACCGGCTCCTGGACCTGCTGCACGCCCACGGCATCGCCGTCGACCTCGCCACCGCGACCGCCTCGCCGCCCGCCTGGCTGATCCGCGCCCACCCCGAGATCCTGCCGGTCACCGCCGACGGCGTACGCCTCGAATTCGGCTCCCGGCAGCACTACTGCCCCTCCTCGCCCGACTACCGCGCCGCCGCGCTCCGTCTCACCCGCACCCTCGCCGAACGCTACGCGCACCACCCCGCCCTCGCGCTCTGGCACATCCACAACGAGTACGGCGACCACGTCACCGAATGCTTCTGCGCCCGTTCCGCCGCACACTTCCGCAGCTGGCTCACCGAGCGCTACGGCCCGATCGACGCCCTCAACCACGCCTGGGGCACCGCCTTCTGGTCCCAGCACTACGGCACGTACGAGGAGATCGAACCGCCCCGCACCGCCCCCGGACCGGTCAACCCGACCCAGCTGCTCGACTGGCGCCGCTTCTGCTCCGACGCCCTGCTCGACTGCCACCGCGCCGAACGCGAGGCCCTGCGGGAACTCAGCCCCGACACCCCCGCCACCACCAACTTCATGTCGATGTTCAAGGCACTCGACTACTGGGAGTGGGCCCGCCACGAGGACTTCGTCTCCGACGACGCCTACCCCGACCCCGCCGACCCGCAGGCCCATGTCAACGCCGCCCTCACCTACGACCTGATGCGCTCCCTCAAGGGCGGCCGCCCCTGGCTCCTCCTCGAACAGGCTCCCTCCGCCGTCAGTTGGCGGCCCGTCAACGTCCCCAAACGGCCCGGTCTGCAACGCCTCTGGTCCCTCCAGGCCCTGGCCAGGGGCGCCGACGGCATCATGTACTTCCAGTGGCGGGCCTCCCGCGCCGGAGCGGAGAAGTACCACAGCGCGATGCTCCCGCACCGGGGCACCGCCTCCCGGGGCTGGCGGGAGACGGTCCGCTTCGGTGCCGAACTCGCCCGCCTCGCCTCCGTCGCGGGCGCCACCACCACCGCCGACGTGGCGATCCTCCTCGACTGGGACTCCTGGTGGGCGCTGGAGGCGGACGACCACCCCTCCGCCCGGATGCGCTGGCGCGACCTCCTGCGCCCCTGGTACACCGCGCTCCACGCCCGCGCCGTCACCATCGACTTCGTCCCCCCGCACGCCGACCCGACCGGCTACCGGGCGGTCCTCGCCCCCAACCTCCATCTGCTGCGGACCGGGGACGCCGCACGGATCGCCGCCTACGTCCACGGCGGCGGCCACTTCGTCTGCGGCCCCTTCAGCGGCGTCGTCGACGGCCACGACCACATCCACGACGGCGGGGCGCCCGGCCCGCTGCGCGCACTGCTCGGCGTCTGCGTCGACGAGTTCTGGCCCCTCCCGGACGAGGAGTCGGTGCCGCTCGCCTCCGGCGCCCGCGCCACCCTGTGGAGCGAGTGGATCGAACCTGAGGACCCGGACACGGAGGTCCTGGACACCTACGCGACCGGTGAGCTGGCCGACCGCCCCGCCGTCACCCGCCGCCGGCACGGCGCCGGCACCGCCTGGTACACCGGCGCCCACCTCGGCGACTCCATCGCCACCGTGCTCGGCCCGGCGCTGGACGCGGCGGGCGTACGCCCCGTGCTCCCCGACGTCCCCGAAGGCGTCGAGGCGACCGTACGCACCGGCGAGCACGGCAGCCACCTCTTCGTCCTCAACCACCGCGACCACCCGGCCCGCACCCCGCTCACCGGCCCCTGGGCCACCGGCGCCACCGACCTGCTCACCGGCGCCCCCGTCCACGGCCACCTCGACCTCGGCCCGCTCGGCGCCGCCGTCCTGCGCCTCCCCACCCACCCAGGAGAGACCGGAAAATGACCCGCTGGAGAGACCGGAACCCGTCCACGCACCGCCCGGTGAGCGCCCTCACCGCGCTCCTCCTCGCCGGCTGCGCCCTCGCCGTCCCGCGGACCGCCGCCGCCCACGAACGGCCCGCGCCCCCGCCCGCCTACGCCGACGTCCTCGACCTGCGCGGCACCCCCACCGCCGCGGAGCCCGGCGACGGCGAGGACAACAACCCGGTCAACGTCTTCGCCGACCGGGGCGCCTGGCACGCCTACGCCCTGCCGAAGACCGGCGACACGGACAGCTACGGCGGCTTCACCGGCCCCCTTTACATCGCCCAGGAATACCCCTGGTGGCTCAGCGGCTCCTTCAGCCGCATCCAGCTCACCGAACACGGCCGCCCCCTCGACCTGGCCGCCGGCTCCGCCCCCCGCTTCACCTCGCTGCCGGGCCGCCTCGTCCAGTCCTACGACCTCGGCCGCGGCCTGCGTCTCACCCTCGAACTCCGCTTCGCCACCGGCCGCACCGCCCTGGTCGGCGCCGAGCTCCGCAACACCGGCCGCACCCCGCGCACCCTGGACGCCGCGTGGACCGGCAGCCTGCTGCGCCCCGCCGACCGGCCCATGCGCGACGCACCCTCGCTGACCGCCACCCCCTCCGGCGTCGGCGTCGACTTCGCCGAGGTCCGCGAGACCTGGGACTACCTCACCGACGGCACGGAGCGCTTCGAGGTCACCCACAAGGACCGCGTTCGCACCACCGTGCACGGCGACACCTACCGCACCGAGGCCGAGAAGCCGGTCACCCTGGCCCCCGGCCGCTCGCACCGCTTCGACTGGACCGAGTCCTACACCTTCACCGCCGCCGAACGCGCCACCGAACGGGCCGGAGTCCGCTCCGTACTGGCCCGCCCCGGAGCCGTCGGCGTCGCCGCCGACCGGCGCTGGCGGGGCTACGTCGCCGGTGTCACCCGGGGCGTCCCCGCCGAGCGGCGGCGCACCGCCGTGAAGTCGCTGGAGACGCTCGTCACCAACTGGCGCAGCGCCGCCGGGCGGATCAAGCACGACGGCATCACCCCGTCGATCTCCTACAAGTGGTTCACCGGCGGGATCTGGGCCTGGGACACCTGGAAGCAGGCCGTCGGCACCGCGCGCTTCGACCCCCGGCTCGCCCAGTCGCAGATCCGGTCCATGTTCGACTGGCAGATCACCCCGGACTCCGCCACCCGCCCGCAGGACGCCGGAATGATCCCCGACGCCATCTTCTACAACGACCCCTCGCGCGGCGGCGGCAACTGGAACGAACGCAACTCCAAGCCCCCGCTGGCCGCCTGGGCGGTCTGGGAGGTGTACGGGAAGAGCCGGGACAAGGGTTTCCTGCGCGAGATGTACCCGAAGCTCGCCGCCTACCAGGCGTGGTGGTACCGCAACCGGGACCACGACGGCAACGGCCTCGCCGAGTACGGTGCCACCGTCGACCCGGCCAACGAGTCCGCCGCCGACCAGCGCCTGGCCGCCGCCTGGGAGAGCGGCATGGACAACGCGCCCCGCTTCGACGCGGCCCTCGGCACCGGGGTCGTCGCCAACCGGGCCGACGACGGAACGCTCCTCGGCCACTCCCTCGACCAGGAGTCGGTCGACCTGAACGCCTACCTCGCCGCCGACCAGGGTTACCTGGCGTCGATCGCGGGCGCCCTCGGCCGGACCGCCGACGCCCGGCACTGGAAGCGCCGCGCGGACGCCACCGCCACCGCCGTACGCACCCGGATGTACGACCCCGCCGACGGCTGGTTCCACGACATAGCGCTCGGCACCGGCGCCCCGCTCACCGCCCGGGGCCGCGGCATCGAGGGCGCCGTCCCGCTCTGGACCGGCACCGCCTCCGCCGCCCAGGCCCGCACGGTGCGCGCGAAGCTCACCGACCCGGCCGAGTTCGCCACCACCGTCCCCTTCCCGACCGTGGCGAAGAGCTCCCCGTACTTCGCGCCGACCGCCTACTGGCGCGGCCCCGTCTGGTTCGACCAGGCGTACTTCGCTCTCGGCGGGCTGCGCCGCTACGGGTACGCGCAGGACGCGGACGCCCTCACGGACCGTCTCCTGGACCGGGCCTCCGGTCTCGCGGGCAACGGGCCGATCATGGAGAACTACGACCCGACCACCGGCGCACCGCTCAACGCGCCCAACTTCAGCTGGTCCGCGGCCCTGCTGCTGCCGATGCTCACCCGGGACCGGTAGGAGCCGGGAGGTACGGGGGTCGGCCGCCGCGCCCCCGTACCGCGGCTCCACGAGCGCACTCAGCCCTTGAGACCGCCCGCGAAGCCCTTGATCACATAGCGCTGGAGCACCACGAAGACGATCAGGACCGGCAGCGCGGCGAGCACCAGCCCGGCGAAGACGAGCCCGTAGTCCGAGACGTACTGCCCGACGAAGGCGAAGACGCCGACCGGCACGGTCTCCCGGGCGGAGCCGCCCAGGTACAGCAGCGGGGTGAAGAAGTCGTTCCACACGAACACCGCGTTCAGGATGATCACGGTGCCGGTGATCGGGCGCAGCAGCGGGAACACGATCCGGGTGAACGCCTGCCGGTGGTTGCAGCCGTCGATCAGCGCGGCCTGCGCGTAGTCCTGCGGCAGGGCGCGGACGAACCCGGTGTACAGGAAGACGGTGAAGGGCAGCTGGATGCCGGTGTAGAAGAGGACCATCCCCTGGTAGGTGCCGAGCCAGCCGAGTCCGTCGACCAGTTTGTACAGCGGGATCATGCCGAGCTGGAAGGGCAGCACGATGCCCAGCAGGAACAGGACGTACAGCCCGTAGCCCAGCCCACGGGCGCAGCGGGCGAGGTAGTACGCCCCGGTGGAGCCGAGGACGACCAGGAGCAGCAGGCTGACGGCGGTGATGACGGTGCTGTTGACCAGGGCGGGCCCCAGCGAGGCGGAGGACCAGGCGTCGCCGAAGTTGCCGAAGGTGGGCGGCGAGGGCAGCGACAGCGGGGACTGGGAGATCTGCCGGGGGTCCTTCATGGCCAGGGTGATCAGGGCGTACACCGGGAACAGGAAGACGACGGCGACGGCGGCCATCACCAGTTCCAGGGCGTACCGCCCGACGGGTAGTGCGGGGCGCCGCCGTCCGGCGGCCGTGGGGGTGCTCATGCGGTGACCTCCCGCGCGCGCAGATAGCGGAGCTGGACCAGGGAGACCGCGGCGACGAACAGCGCGAGGACCAGGGCGACGGCGGTGCTGTAGCCGAACTTCCCGTAGACGAAAGCCTCCTTGTACAGGACGGTCGACAGGGTCTCGCTGGAGGTGCCGGGGCCGCCGTTGGTGGCGGCGTAGACCTGGTCGAAGAGTTTGAGGCCGCCGATGGTCGACAGCATCAGATTGATGGTCAGCGCCGGGGCCAGCAGCGGCCAGGTGACGTAGCGGAAGCGCTGCCAGGAGCCCGCGCCGTCGATCCGCGCGGCCTCGTGGAGTTCGGCGGGCACCCCCTGGAGCCCGGCGAGGAAGACCACCATCGAGTAGCCCGCGTACTGCCACACCACCATCGCCGCGACCGACCACAGGGCGAGCGAGGGATCGCCCAGCCAGTCCTGGCGCAGCGAGCCGAGCCCGACGGCGCCGAGGAGGCCGTTGAGACCGGCGCCGTTGTCCGGGTTGTAGATGTACTTCCAGAGGATCGCGACCATGACGGGGCTGACCACGGCCGGGGCGAAGAAGATCAGCCGCAGCACGGCCCGGGACCTGATGTTGGCGTGGACGCCGAGCGCGAGCAGCAGCCCGATGCCGTTCTGGACGACGACCACGGCGACGGTGAGGAGCAGGGTGTTGGCGACCGACTCCAGGGCCCGGTCGTCGGCGAGCAGCTCGCGGAAGTTGGCCAGGCCGGTGAAGGAGAAACCGCCGATCCCGGACCAGTCGGTGAAGGCGTACATCACCCCGGCGAGGCTCGGGTAGAGCACGACGACGGCGTAGACGACGAGCGCGGGCGCGACGAAGAGCCACGGCGGCACGGTGTGGTCGCGGCGCCGGGTCCGGCCGCCGGTACGCGGACCGGTCGTGTCCCGCCCCGGCGCGTCCGGGGCGGTCTGTTCGAAGGTGCTGGTCACGACTGCTTCCCGTACGCCTCGTCCATCTGGCCGAGCGCCCCGTCGACGTCCGTCTTGCCCGCGAGGAGGTCCTGAACGGCGGCGAAGTGGGCGGGCTGCACCTCGGCGTTGGGCCAGCTCTGGTCCATGAACGGCACCGCCCGCCCGGCGTCGATGACGGGCAGGAAGCCGTCGAGAGCGGGATCGGTCTTCGTGGTGGCGCCGCGTTTGAAGGGGATCGCCGCCACGGACTGCGCCCAGCGGTCGATGTTCTCCTGTTTCCCGAGGAATTCCACGAACTCCTTCGCCCCGTCCTTGCGGGACCGCGCGGAGACCCCGAGCCCCACGACGATGCCCGCCGGGATCCACAGCTTCCCGGGGTCGTCGCCGCCGGGGAAGGGGAACATCCCCAGGTCCTGCGGATCGCGCGCCGCCTGGCGGAAGTTGGCCAGTACCGCGGAGACCTGCACGGCCATCGCGGCCCGGCCGCTCGCGACCATCGAGGTCTGCTGCTCGTACGTCGTGCCGTTGGGGTTCTCGTTGAAGAAGCCGCGGCGCTGGAGCTCCTGGTACCTGCCCAGCGCGTCGGCCCACCCGGAGCCGCGGAAGTGCGCACTGCCCGAGGCCATGTCCGCGTCGAAGCCGGGGTTCTTCGCGTAGACGGCGTTCGGGACGAGGGCGTACGTGATCAGCTGGGTGACCCAGGGGGTCTGGGTGCCGAGGGCGATCGGGACGATGCCCTTGGCCTTGAGCTTCGCGCAGACGTCGAGGAGTTCGTTCCAGGTCCTCGGCGGCTCGACCCCGGCCCTGGCGAAGACCTTCTTGTTGTGGATCGCCCCGATGACGCTGCTGCCCGCCGAGTAGAGATACGTCTTGCCCTCGTACCGGTACGCCGGGTGGAAGTTGGCCGGGACCTCCTTCGTCCAGGGCTGGTCGCTCAGGTCGGCCAGCAGCCCGGCCCGGGCCAGCTCGACCATCGACATGGCGCTGCCCCTGCCGGGGTAGAGCACGTGCACATCGGGGGCGTTGCCGCCGGCGAGCTGGGTGCGCACCACCGTCTGGACCTGGTCGGTGGGGGCGAAGGAGGTGGTGAACGCGGAGTCGGGGTGCGCCTCGCGGTAGCGGGCGATCAGCTCCTCGACCGGTTTCTGCTGGTCGGCGACGCCGACGACGCGGACCTTTCCGGAACCGCCGCCGGAGGCCGAGCAGGCCGTCAGCGTGGCCGGCAGGGCGGCGAGCGCCGCGGCCCCGCCGCCGATCCGGAGGAAGCCCCGGCGGCCGACCGTGCGGTGTTCCGGCCAAGAGCGAGAACCCGTCGTCATGGTGTTTCCTCCTCGTGCGAGCCTGAAGCGCGTCGGCCGGGTACGGGCGGCGCGGACGGCCGGCGGGCCCCGGGTGTTCCGGAGCGGCCCTCGGCCGGGGGATGGGCGGCGGTGAAGCGGTAGGAACCCGAGGCCACCTGGTAGAGCACATGGTCGGCGGCGACCCGTATCCGGGTGAGGTGCGGGTCGCCGGGGTCCGGCACCAGCCCCGATTCACGGACCGAACCGGGATCCGTGGTCGGCAGGTGCACCTCGGCGGTGGCCCCGGGCGGCACCGTGAGGCGCAGGGCGATCAGTCCGCCGCGCCGCTCCCAGGTCACCATGACGGTGCCGCGCACCGATTCGTGGCGGGCGCTCGCGTGGCGCAGACCGCCGGGACGCGGCCTGATCCGCAGCTTCCGGAACCCGGTGGAGTCCGGCGCCTGGTCCAGTCCCGCGACGCCCCGGTACAGCCACTCGCCGATCGAGCCGAGCGCGTAGTGGTTGAAGGAGTTCATCGACGGCGCCCGGAACCCGGCGTCGGGCGTCCAGCCGTCCCACCGCTCCCAGATCGTGGTGGCACCGTGCCGCAGGGGGAACCGCCACGACGGCACCTCCTCGCGCAGCAGCAGCGCGTGGGCGAGGTCGGCCCGGCCGTGGGCGTCGAGGACGGGAGCGGCGAGCGCCACCCCGAGGAAGCCGGTCCGCAGCGCGGGCCCGGCCGACTCCACGAGCTCGGCGAGCCTTCGGGCGGCTCCGGCGGCCGGCCCGTCGGGCAGCAGCTCGAAGGCGAGCGCGAGGAGGTAGCCGGTCTGGGTGTCGCCCGCGATCCGTACACCCGCCCCGTCGCCCGTTCCGTCGACGGTGACGAAGCGTTCGGCGAACGTGCGGCGGATCTCCTCGGCCAGTCGGCGGTAGCGGCGCTCCGGCTCCGGCCGGCCCAGCACCCCGGCGGCCTCGGCGGTCAGCCGGGCGCTGTGCGCGAAGTACGCGGTGGCGACGACCTCGCGCGGGGTGGGCGTGCCGGGGGCGAGCCAGTCCGCGAAGTGCGGCCCGACCCGGTGACGCCAGACCAGGTCCGGATTGTGACGGTGCACCAGATCGACCCAGGCACACATGGCGTCCAGGGACCGGGCGAGGAACCGGGGGTCGTCGTAGCTGCGGTACAGGTGCCAGGGCATGATCACCCCCGCGTCGGCCCAGCCGGGCGCGCCCTCGTCGGCCACCCCCACCAGGCGCGGGGCCACGTTGGTGAAGCCGCCGTCCGGGGTACGGGCGTCCTCGATGTCGCGCAGCCACTTGGTGAAGAAGGCGGCCACGTCCGCGTTGAGCGCGGCGGTCGGAAGGAAGACCTGGGCGTCGGCCAGCCAGCCGAGCCGCTCGTCGCGCTGCGGACAGTCGGTGGGCACGCTGACGAAGTTCGAGCGCTGCCCCCACGCCACGCAGTCGTGCAGCCGCCGCAGCCCCGCGTCCGAGCAGTCGAACTCCCCGGCCCACGGGGTGTCGCTGTGCAGGACCACGGCCACCACGTCCGCCTCGGCCAGTTCGGCGAGGCCGCTGATCTCCGCGTACCGGAACCCGTGGTACGTGAAGCGGGGCTCGAACACCACGTGCTCACGGCCGTCCCCCACGAGCACATCGGTCGCGGCGGCGGTGCGCAGGTTGGCCGTGTACAGCCGCCCCGCCCCGTCCAGCACCTCGGCGTGCCGGACCACCACCCGTGCTCCGGCCGCGAGGTGACGGACGGTCAGCCGCAGCCGTCCGGCGAGGTTCTGGCCGAAGTCGACGACGTGGACGCCGGAGGAGTGACGTTTCACCGAACGGGGGCGCAGCTCGGCCATCGCCCGGACCGGCTCGTCGGGGGAGGCCACGAGGGATGCGTGACCGGTGTCGGTGACCACGGCGGACGGCCAGCCGGAGTCGTCGAAGCCGGGCAGCTCCCAGCCCTCGGCGGCGTGGCGCAGATCGTGGCACTCGCCCATCAGCAGATCGGCGTGGCGGATCGTTCCTGTGGCGGTGCGCCAGCTCGCGTCGGTGGCGACCACGGCCTCCGCGCCGTCCGGCCCGGTCAGCCGGAGCTCGGCCAGGAACTGCGGGAACGAGCCGTAGTGGGCGCCCGCCCGGCGCGGCTCGAACCCCACGAACCCGCTCCACCAGCCGTCGGCCACGGTGGCCGCGAGGACGTTCTCGCCCGCCCGGAGCAACGCGGTGACGTCGTACGTCTGGTACTGGACGCGGTGGCGGTAGTCCGTCCAGCCGGGGGCCAGCTCCGCGTCGCCGACCCGCTCCCCGTTGAGCCGCAGCTCGTACAGGCCGCGCGCGCTGACGTGGACGCGGCCGCGGGCACCGGCCGGGGCGGTGAAGGACCGGCGTAACAGGGGGCAGGGGGCCAGCCCGTGGTCGTCGAGCGCGAACTCGCCCTCGGTGGGCGCGTCCATGACGTCGACGGGGCGCGGCCCCTGGGCGATCCACACGGCGCGCCACTGATCCGCCCGGGTGAATCCGGTCTCGAACCACGAGTCGGCCTCGGCGGGCGCGCCGGAACCGGCCGACCATACCGACACCCGCCAGTGGAAGCGCGTGAGGCCCGCCAGCACCGGTCCCGCGTAGTCGACCGCCACCGCACGAGTGTCGGCCACCCGGCCGGTGTCCCAGAGGAGTTGACCGCCGCTGTCCAGATCCTCGGCACGCCCCGCGACCCGGACCCGGTACGCCACCGGGTCGTCGCCCCGGAGATCGGAGGCCAGCCGCCAGGAGAGCCGGGGGGCGGGCTCGTCGATTCCCAGCGGGGTGGTGCGGTGCTCGCAGCGCAGCGCGTACGGCCGCAGCCTCCGGACACCGGACACGAGCACGCCCTTTCTTCGTACCGAATTTTCCGATGTGAAATCTAACGTTAATTCTGTGGCGTGGAGACTAGGAGCAGGTCCAAAGGGTGTCAAGAGTGTCGCCGCGCCGTTGCCGACCACTCCGGAAATGGTCGATGTATCCCCAACTAACCGCCCGCGAACGGCAAAATGACCATGCGCGAGTAGTCTTGTGGCGCATGATTCCCCTGTGATATTCACGCTGTGATTACCACATGGACGGGCGTGAAATCACGCGCCGATCCCACCTCGTACCGGACGGAATTCCGTTCGACGAAGGGACGAGTTTCATGCAAATGAACAGTGGGTCAGGTGGTACTGGAGTGTTCGGAAGACGATTGATGCTCGGCGGAACCGTCGGGATGGCCCTCGCCGCCGCCGGAATGTCGGCGAGCCGGGCCTGGGGCGACAGCCGCTTCCGCGAGAACCCGTTCGCTCTGGGGGTGGCGTCCGGCGACCCGTGGCCGGACGGCGTCGTGCTGTGGACCCGGCTGGCCCCCCACCCCCTCACCCCCGACAGCAGCGGAGGCATGCCGCCGTACGCCGTCGACGTGCAGTGGGAGGTCGCCCGGGACGACCGCTTCCGCCATGTGGTCCGCCACGGCCGGACCCGGGCGGTGCCCGAACTCGCCCACTCCGTCCATGTGGAGGTCTCCGGGCTCCAGCCGGACCGGCACTACTACTACCGCTTCCGGGCGGGCGGCGTCCTCAGCCCCGTCGGCCGCACCCGCACCGCGCCCCCGCCCAACAGCCTGCCCCGGGAGGTCGACTTCGCCTTCGTCTCCTGCCAGGCCTGGTTCGAGGGCTTCTACACCGCCTACCGGCACCTCGCCGAGGAGGACGTCGACCTCGTCCTGCACCTCGGCGACTACATCTACGAGAACCCCATCGACGCCATGGGCGGCGTCCGCAAGGTACCGGTCGACGCGGCACTGCGCCCCGAGCCGATGGACCTCGTCCAGTACCGCAACCGCCACGCCCTGCACCGCTTCGACCCCGACCTGATCGCCGCCCACCAGAACCACCCCTTCGCCCTGGTCTGGGACGACCACGAGGTCGAGGACAACTGGGCGGCCGACAAGTCCAAGACCGACAACGAACCCGACCAGGACCCGGCCGTCTTCCGCCGGCGCGCCGCGGACGCCTTCCAGGCGTACTACGAGCACCTGCCGCTGCGGCTCCCGAACAAACCGCACGGATTCCAGGCCCGGATGTACCGGCGGCTGCGCTACGGCCGGATGGCCACCTTCCACATCCTCGACACCCGGCTCTTCCGCGACGACCAGCCCTGCGGCGACGGCACCAAGAGCGGCTGCGACGAACGGCTGACCCCCGGCCGCACCATCCTCGGCCCCGAGCAGGAGCAGTGGCTCTACCGGGGCCTCGGCCGCTCCGACACCACGTGGAACATGATCTCGCAGCAGATCCCGGTGACCCAGGTCGACACCGACCCCGGCCCCGGTCAGTCCTTCGTGATGGACTTCTGGGACGGCTACGTGGACGCCCGCCGACGCCTCTTCAAGGAGCTCGTCGACCGCGACGTGAGCAACCCCGTCGTCCTCACCGGCGACATGCACCGCCATCTGGCCGCCAACCTCAAGCAGGACTTCGACGACCCGGGATCGCGCACGCTCGGCGTCGAATTCGTCGGCTCGTCCATCTCCACCACCAAGGACGGAATGGACCTGGACCCCTCCGGAGCCAAGCTGCTCGCGGCCAACGAACACATCGAGTTCACCAACTTCCAGCGCGGTTACGTGCGCTGCTCACTGACCCGGGAGCGGTGCCGGGCCGACTTCCGGGTCCTCCCGTACGTCACCACCCCCGGCGCCCCGGTCTCGACCCGGACCTCCTACGTGACCGAGTCCGGCCACCCGGGGCTCCAGCGGGCCTGAGGAAACGCGGCCGCCCCCCGCCGCCGGAGCGACAGGGGGCGGCCGCGTCCGGGCGGGCCCCCACCACGACCCGGACGGACGACGCCAGCGGTCAGGCCAGCGGCGGGTAGGCGTTGCGCAGCAGCTCCTGGAACTGCGCGGAGAACCAGTGGCCCGCCAGCGGGGCGCCCGGCAGGGCCCCCGACGGGTTGTAGCCGTTGCGCCCGTTCCCGGTGTACGTCGGGTCGCACATCCGGTCGAAGCCCTTGCCCTCGTCGTTGTCGACGGGCTGGCTGTTGCCGTCCGACTCGCCCGGCGGCTTCGCCCAGACGTACGCGTCGATGCCGGGTTCGGGGGCGGCGGTCGGCCGCTCGCCGACGCCCGCGCCGCTCTGGTTGCACCAGTTCCCGGCGTGGATCCGCCGATCCACCCGGCCGCCGTCGACATAGGCGTCCACACTGGTCTGCGGTCCCGCCGCGGTGGGCCGGGCGGAACCGCCCCAGCCGTTGCGGGCCGTGTCGATCAGCATCCCGATGCCCGGGGCGAAGCCCTGGTTCACCAGCTCGGTACGGAACGCCTGGGCGAAGGACAGCTCGTCGACGTAGTAGTTCCAGTCCACCCACTTCGACTGGCGCACCGTCGTCCCGTTCACCGCGTCGGTGATCCTGACGTAGGGCTCCTTCAGGGCCGAGTAGTTGGCCGTGTTGACGATGAAGCCGTGCACGTCGGAGACCGACGCCCCCTCAGTGGTGGCGGCCCGCTTGAATTCCTGCGCGGCCGGCGTGAAGTTGGAGTCCCAGCCCAGCCAGCCGTGGTGGGCGGCGTCGACGTAGTTGTAGACGTTGGGGATCGCGCCCAGGGTGTGCAGGGCGTAGCCGACCCCCTTCTCGTAGTTGCCGTTCGCCTTCATGGTCGCGCAGGCCGCGGTGGAGCCGTCCGAGCCGCCGGCGTTGGTCACCAGGTTCGGCAGCGAGTCCGGCTCGATGAGGGCGACGATGCGCAGGCCCGCGTAGGCCGGGTCGGCGAGGATGGCGGCGATGGGGTCGATGTACTCGTTCTTGTACCGGTCGATCTCCGTGGCGCCGAGTTCGCCGTTGGAGGCCAGGGCGGAGCAGTCCCGTCCCGGCAGGTCGTAGATGACCACCTGGAAGAGGTCGGCGCCCTGTGCCAGCGCCGTGTCGAGGTGCGCGCGCAGCCCGCGTGCCCCGCTGGTGCCCGTGATCGCCGCGATGCGGTCCATCCAGACGAACGAGGGCTCGTTCGCGATGGCGCCGCCGCCCGGTTCGGCGGCGGCCCTGGCCGACCAGTCGGGATTCACGTACGGGGTGGCCCCCACGTAGGGGTTGTCCACCCGGGCCGCGGCCGAGGCCGGTGCGGGGAGGGCGACCGTCAGCGCCGCGCCCAGGGCGAGGGCGCAGAGCGCGGCGGACCTTCGGCGTGCGCGGTGGGAGGTGGTACCTGTCCTTCTCATTGCGGCTCCGTATGTCTCTCGGGTGCCCGCGGGAGGTCGGCCCACGGGCCTCGGGGATGGTGCCGTACCGGGGCGGCGGCTCGGGGAGCGCCGCCCGTACCGGGCCCCGGGGAGGGTGGGGCCCGGCGTTCAGGGATGCTCCCGGGGACGGTCGTCCGGCCGTCGCCGTGTGCGAGTCTTGATTGTGGGAGCGCTCCCAAGGTGACGTGGTGTCACGCACCTGTCAAGAGTTGAAGCGCAACGCCTTCCGTGCCGGGGGCGGGGCGCGGGCCGGTGCGCGGGGAAGGACCGCAGGTCGCGGCAGGTGGGCGGGGAACCGGAGAAGAACGTTCGGTACCCGGCGTGCGGCGGGGTCCGCGGGATGCCCGAAGCCCCCTCCATCGACGGATGAAGGGGGCTTCGTGGCGGAAGGGGGGCGGCCTCAGGATTCGCGCGTCGCCGCCATCCCCAGGGTGATCAGGCCGAGCACCACCCACCCGAACCAGAGCCAGCCGCTGCTGCCCAGGGCCACCGTGTAGGCGGTGACCACGACCAGGGCCGCCAGGGTGATCGCTCCCATGGCCTTCGTGGATCCGGACATGCCCGCACCCTCCTCGTCGGCCGGGTGGCCGTGGAGGCCATCGTCACCCCTGAGGCGTCCCCGGCGCTACTGCCCGCGCGCCTGCAAAGAGGCGAGATACGCGTTGTACGCCTCCAGCTCCTGGTCGCCGTCCCGGTCGGCCGCCCGGTCGGAGCGCTTCGCCATCCGCTGCTCGGAGTGGTACCACTGGTAGACGAGCGCGATCAGCACCAGCACCGACGGAATCTCGCTGAAGGCCCAGGCGATCCCGCCGGCCCAGCTCTGGTCGCTCAGCGCGTCGATGCCCAGCGAGGCGGGCGGGTGCTGGTACGTCCCCACCATCGGCGTCGACGCCATCATCAGCGCGATCCCGAAGAAGGCGTGGAACGGCATCCCGGCGAACAGCTCCAGCATCCGCATCACGTAGCCGGGCCGGTGCGGTCCCGGGTCGACGCCCATGATGGGCCAGAAGAAGACCAGGCCGACCGCGAGGAAGTGCACCATCATCGCGATGTGCCCGGTGGTCGAACCCATCAGGAAGTCGAAGAGCGGGGTGAAGTACAGCGCGTACAGGCTCGCGATGAACATCGGGATCGTGAAGGCCGGATGCGTGATCACCCGCATGTACCGGCTGTGCAGCAGCTTCAGTAGCAGCTCGCGCGGACCGGTCCGGCCGCGGCCCGCGACCGGCAGCGCGCGCAGCGCCAGGGTCACCGGAGCGCCCAGGAGCAGCAGGATCGGCGACAGCATGCTGATCACCATGTGCTGCACCATGTGCACGCTGAACATGACCATGCCGTAGTCGTTGAGCTTGGTGCACATCACCAGGGCGATGCTCAGCACGCCGACGACGAAGAACACCGTCCGGCCGACCGGCCAGCCGTCGCCGCGTGCCCGCAGCCGCAGTACGGCGTACACGTACAGGCCGATGGCGAGGACGCAGCCGATGAGGAAGAAGGGGTCCGCGGAGAACTGGAGCCCTCGTCCCAGCGTGAACGGCGGCAGGTCCATGTTCATGCCGTGCCCGCTGTGATCCATCTGTTCACTCCCGCCGGGGGCTTCCCCGTTTCGTGCCGGTTGTCCCGACCAGAGTAGAACTGCCCCCGGTCGCGTTCGCGGCCGGGGGCAGTGCAGGGGAGCGGGTGTCGCTCAGAGCACGCACTCGGCCTCTGCGTACCGCTCGGCCGGGACGGTCTTCAGCGTCTCCACGGCCCCGCTCAGCGGCGCCATCACGATGTCCGTGCCGCGCAGCGCCGTCATCATCCCGAACTCTCCCCGGTGCGCGGCCTCCACGGCGTGCCAGCCGAAGCGGGTGGCGAGCACCCGGTCGTACGCGGTCGGCGTGCCGCCGCGCTGGACGTGGCCGAGTATCACCGGACGGGCCTCCTTGCCGAGCCGCTGCTCCAGCTCGGAGGAGAGCCGGGTCGCCATGCCGGCGAACCGCTCGTGCCCGTAGATGTCCTTGGTGCCCTGCTCGACCTCCATCGCCGAGCCGGGGCGCGGCTTGGCGCCCTCCGCGACCACCACGATCGCGAACTTCTTCCCGGCCGAGAACCGCCTGCCGACCACCTCGGTCAGCTCGTCTATGTCGAAGGGGCGCTCCGGCACGACGATGGCGTGCGCACCGGCCGCCATGCCCGAGTGCAGGGCGATCCAGCCGGTGTGGCGGCCCATGACCTCGACGATCAGCACCCGCTGGTGCGATTCGGCGGTCGTCTTGAGCCGGTCGAGCGCCTCCGTCGCGACCCCGACGGCGGTGTCGAAGCCGAAGGTCACATCGGTGGAGGCGATGTCGTTGTCGATGGTCTTCGGGACGCCGACGATCGGCAGGCCCGCCTCGGAGAGCAGACTGGCCGCCTTCAGCGTGCCCTCGCCGCCGATCGGGATGATCGCGTCGAGACCGAGGTCGGCGACGTGGCCCCGGGCCTGCTCGACACCGCCGCGCAGATGGGCGGGCTGGACCCGGGAGGAGCCGAGGATCGTGCCGCCGAGGGCGAGGATGCCGCCCACCGCGTCGAGATCCAGCTTGCGGTAGTCGCACTCCAGCAGCCCCTTCCACCCGTCGTGGAAGCCGATGACCTCGTCGCCGTGGTCGACCACCGCGCGATGCACGACGGAACGGATGACGGCGTTCAGGCCGGGGCAGTCGCCGCCGGAGGTGAGCACACCAATTCGCATTGCCCGGGAAACCTTTGCAACGTGGGCCGACGACCGGACCCCGTCGTCCGGCTGGTTCCCCGCCACCCTACCGGCGTGGGGTGGCGGGACCGAACCAGGCGTCCACCTGCTGGAATCCGCTCAGAAGAGCGAATCCGGCCTCATCAGGCGGGCTGTGTCGCGGACGCGATGCGCTCGGAGCGCAGCGCCTCGTACCAGCGGTCGTCCGTGGGCGGCAGCGCGTTGACATCGAGGGCCAGCTTCAGCAGCAGGTCCGCGATCTGCGGGTTGCGCGCCATCACGGGGCCGTGCATGTACGTACCGAAGACGGTGTCGTTGTACGCGCCCTCGGTGCCGTCGCCGGTGCCGTTGCCCCGGCCGAGCTTCACCCGGGCGAACGGCCGGGCCGTCGGGCCGAGGTGGGTGACGCCCTGGTGGTTCTCGAAGCCGGTCAGCGGCGGCAGTCCGAGCTGCGGGTCGATGTCGGCCAGTACGTCGCCGACGCACCGGGCGCCCTCGCCCCGGGTGGAGACCACGTCGAGCAGGCCGAGGCCGGGCTCGCGCTCGCCGAGGTCGTTGATGAACTCGTGGCCGAGGATCTGGTAGCCCGCGCAGACCGAGAAGATGATCGCGCCGTTGGACGCGGCCCGGCTGAGCCCGCCGTCCCGGCGCAGCCGCTCCGCGGCCAGCCGCTGCGGCCGGTCCTCGCCACCGCCGACCAGATAGATGTCACCGGACGTCGGAACCGGCTGGTCGCTGCGGACGTCGACGCGCTGCACGTCGAGCCCGCGCTGCCGGGCCCGGCGCTCCACCACCAGGGCGTTGCCCTGGTCGCCGTAGGTGCTGAGCAGGTCGGGGTAGACCCAGACCAGGCGCAGACCGTTGTTGCTCATGCTTCGTCCTCTCCGGAGTTGCCCGGGCCCGGGGTCAGTTGCCGACACGGCGGCGCAGATCCTGGAAAGCGGTGTAGTTGGCGATGACCTCGATGCGGCCGGGCGGGGCCTGCTGCACGGCCTCGTCCAGGGTCTCGCAGACCCGGAAGTCGAGCCCGGCCACTTCGAGGCGGACCGCCAGGTCCAGCTTGCGGTCGCCGAGCACGAAGATCGGGTGCCCGGCCAGCTGGGTGTAGTCCACGTCCCACAGCCAGGAGGTGTCCGTGCCGTCGGCGCCGCGCGCGTTGACGGAGAGGATCACCGGCGTGGGCGGCGGGTCGATCAGCGAGAACGTCTCCAGCCAGCCCGCCGGGTTCTTCGCCAGCAGCAGCCGCAGCTCACGGCCGAGGAAGGACACCACGTCGTACCGGCCGGCCACCGCCTGCACCTGGTACATGCGCTCCAGCGCGACCTGCGGCGGCACACCGAAGACGGCGGCCACGGCGGCGGAGCTGGTGGCGTTGGCCTTGTTGGCGCGGCCGGGGAGCTGGAGGTGGATCGGCCAGGCCGAACCGTGCGGGTCCAGGACGTAGTCGCCGTGCAGCACCCAGCTCGGGGCGGGCCGGCGGAATCCGCACTCGCCGCAGAACCAGTCGTCGCCCGGACGCTGCATGACACCGCCGCAGGAGGGGCAGGACCAGGCGTCGTCCTTCCACGCCTGGCCGGCCGCCACCCACACCACGTTGGGGGAGGAGGAGGCGGCCCAGACGATCAGCGGGTCGTCGGCGTTGGCCACGATCACGGCCTTCGAACCGGACAGCCCCTCACGCCACTTCTCCGCCAGCATCCGGGTCTCCGCCGCGCGGTCCAGCTGGTCGCGGGAGAGGTTGAGCAGCGCGATCACCTTGGGCGTGGTGTCGCGGGCGACCCCGGCGAGGTACTTCTCGTCGACCTCGATCACGCCGTACTGCGCGTCCGAGCCGCCCGCCAGCGCCGAGGTGATGCCCGCGGGCATGTTCGCCCCGAGCGCGTTCGACACGACCGGGCCGGCGGCCCGCAGCGCCTCGGCGATCAGCCGGGTCGTCGTCGTCTTGCCGTTCGTCGCCGACACGAGGATCACGTCCAGGTGCTGCGCCAGCCGCCCCAGCAGGTCGGGGTCGAGCTTGAGCGCCACCCGGCCGCCGATCACCGATCCGCTGCCGCGCCCCGCGGCGCGTGAGACCGCCGCCGCGGCTTTGCCCGCCGTCACGGCCAGCTTGGCCCGTGGCGACAGCGGCTCCGTGTTGCCTGCCATCGTCCTAGATCCTCCTTGCATCGGTCCGCCGCCCAGCCTATCGATGTCCGGAGCGAAGGCCGCACCCTGGCACCGCCGCGAGGGCCGGGCACCTGCGGAACGTACGATTGCGGGCATGCGAAACCGCCCGATCCCCGGCAGTTCCGGACTGATTCGTGCCATGAGTCTGCTCGGCGATCCGGTGCTCCACCAGGCATGCGAACCCGTCACGGAGTTCGGCCCCCCGCTCGCCCGGCTCGTCGAGGACATGTACGCCACCATGTACGCGGCCGAGGGCGTGGGCCTCGCGGCCAACCAGATCGGCGTCCCGCTGCGGGTGTTCGTCTACGACTGTCCGGACGACGACGAGGTGCGCCATCTCGGCCACCTGGTCAACCCGAGGCTCGTCGAGGCCGACGGCGTCACCGTGCGCGGTCCGGAGGGCTGCCTCTCGCTGCCGGGCATCGAGGCGGGCACCGAGCGCTTCGACCGGGCCGTCGTCGAGGGAGTCACGGTGACCGGTGAGCCGGTCCGGGTCACCGGGACCGGTTTCTTCGCGCGCTGCCTCCAGCACGAGTGCGACCATCTCGAAGGCACCGTCTACACCGACCGGTTGACCGGACTGCGCCGACGCAGGGCGCTGCGCGCGGCCGGCCGGGCGCCCTGGGCGCGCGAGGGCTGACCGCGTCCGGCGCGCCGCGGTCTCAGAAGCCGGGGCCGCCCGGCCGGTCGGCCGCCGCGGCCACCCCGCCCCACAGCAGGTCGGCCAGGCTGCGGACCAACTGTTCGCGGGAGCACGGCCGTTCCCCCAGCCACCAGTCGCCCGCGGCGTGCATCATGCCGACGATGCCATGGCCCCAGATGCGGGCCATGGCCGCGCTGTCCGGCCCCAGGTCCACCCGCTCGGCGATCACCTGGGCGAGCTCCTCGCCGAGCCGGCGCAGCAGCGGGGCCGAGTGCCGTCCGACGTCGAAACCGTGCTCCGCCGAGGGGGCCGCGTCGTCGGACGGGTGCATCAGGAAGCGGTAGACCTGCGGGCGGGCCTCGATGGCCGCGAGGTAGGTGTCGAGCGTCGACTCGACGCGCCGACGGCGGTCGGAGGGGGCGTCGAGCGCGGCGCGCAGGGCGACCAGCAGGGCGTCGGTGTGGCGCTTGGCGAGGGCGCGGTAGAGCCCGCCCTTGTCCCCGAAGTGCCGGTAGAGGATGGGCTTGGTGATGCCCGCCTCCGCCGCGATGGCGTTCATCGAGGCCCCGGGGCCGTCCCTGAGCACCACGCGGTCGGCGGCTTCGAGCAACTCGCGGCG
The DNA here is from genome assembly GCF_053598535.1 of Streptomyces sp. NPDC001108. Lineage (NCBI taxonomy): Bacteria > Bacillati > Actinomycetota > Actinomycetes > Kitasatosporales > Streptomycetaceae > Streptomyces > Streptomyces sp. NPDC001108. The sequence goes on along the minus strand of NZ_JBSFKL010000008.1, from coordinate 202,353 downwards.
GCGGTTCTCGGCCGCCGTCCGCTGGCGCTCCGCCTGTCGTGTGCTCTCCATGTCGTCTCTCCCCGCCCCTGGCCGTGCGCCTGCGTCCTGCCTGCGCAACGTAACACTCCGCCCAGCTCCGCGCGGATGGGGACCGGGGCGGTTGACAGAGGCTACTTGTCGGTAACAGACTGCGGTTACCGCAAGTAACGAGTGGTTTTTCACAGCAGTACGTGGAGGGGAAGATGGCGGAGTTCACGCTCGAACTCAACGACGACCAGAAGCAGGTCCGTGACTGGCTTCACGGCTTCGCCGCGGACGTGATCCGTCCGGCGGCCTCGGAGTGGGACGAGCGCGAGGAAACGCCCTGGCCGGTCATCCAGGAGGCCGCCAAGGTCGGCATCTACTCCCTCGACTTCTACGCCCAGCAGTTCTTCGACCCGACGGGACTCGGCATCCCGATGGCGATGGAGGAGCTCTTCTGGGGGGACGCGGGCATCGCCCTCTCCATCGTCGGCACCGGCCTGGCGGCCGTCGGCGTCCTCGCCAACGGCACCGAGGAGCAGATCGGTACCTGGATACCGCAGATGTACGGCGACGCCGAGGACGTCAAGGTCGCCGCCTTCTGCTCCTCCGAGCCGGACGCGGGCTCCGACGTCGCCTCGATGCGCACCCGCGCGGTCTACGACGAGGCCAAGGACGAATGGGTGCTGAACGGCACCAAGACCTGGGCGACCAACGGCGGCATCGCCAACGTCCACGTGGTCGTCGCCGTGGTCGACCCGGAGCTGGGCTCCAAGGGCCACGCCTCCTTCATCGTGCCGCCGAACACCCCCGGCCTGTCCCAGGGCCAGAAGTTCAAGAAGCACGGCATCCGCGCCTCGCACACCGCCGAGGTCGTCCTGGAGGACGTACGGGTGCCCGGCCACTGCCTGCTCGGCGGCAAGGGGAAGCTCGACGAGCGCCTGGCGCGGGCCCGCGAGCGCGCCAAGGCCGGTGGCGGTGAGCGGGTGAAGAACGCCGCGATGGCCACCTTCGAGGCGTCCCGCCCGGCGGTCGGCGCGATGGCGGTCGGCACCGCCCGCGCGGCGTACGAGGTGGCGCTGGACTACGCGAAGACCCGCACCCAGTTCGGCCGCCCGATCATCGACAACCAGGGCGTCGCCTTCCAGCTCGCCGACATGCGGACGCAGATCGACGCGGCCCGGCTGCTGGTCTGGCGCGCCTCCTGGATGGCGACCACCGGCAAGCCGTTCACCTCGGCCGAGGGCTCCATGTCCAAGCTGTACGCGAGCGAGACGGCCAAGAAGGTCACCGCCCAGGCCATCCAGATCCTCGGCGGCAACGGCTTCACCCGGGAGTACCCGGTGGAGCGGATGCACCGGGACGCGGCGATCTACACCATCTTCGAGGGCACCAGCGAGATCCAGCGCCTGGTCATCGCCCGCACCCTCTCCGGCATGCCGATCCGCTGACCGCACGCCACCCCGCGCGAACCGACCCGGCCGCCGGGCGGGACCGGACTTCCGGACCCGCCCGGCGGCCGGGCGTACGACGGGTCAGGAGGGCAGCTGCGCCTCGATGGCCGCGACGAGTTCCGGAGCCTCCGGGTCCGTACCCGGGCGCAGCCGCGCGACCGGCAGCCCGGCCGGGGAGATGAGGAACTTCTCGAAGTTCCACTGGACGTCACCGGCCTCGCCGTCCGCGTCGGCCAGCTGGGTCAGCTCCGCGTAGAGCGGGTGCCGGCCCTCGCCGTTCACCTCGGTCTTCTCCAGCAGCGGGAAGGTGACGCCGTAGGTCGTCGAGCAGAAGGTCCCGATCTCCTCCGCCGTCCCCGGCTCCTGGCCCGCGAACTGGTTGCAGGGCACACCGAGCACGGTGAATCCGCGCCCGCCGTAGGCCTTCTGGAGCCTTTCCAGGCCCGCGTACTGCGGAGTGAGCCCGCACTGGGACGCGACGTTCACCAGGAGGACCGCCTTGTCGCGGTAGTCGGCCAGGGAGGTGGGCTCGCCGGTGAGGGTGCGCAGGGGGATGTCGTGCAGCGTCATGTGGGTCTCCTCATAGGTATGGCTACCGGGATCATTGTCCCGTCCCGGACGACCCGTCGGAAGCCGGTCGCCCGGCCGCCGGGGCGCCGGTACGCCTCCTGCCTGCGCGTTCCCGCTCCGGCACCGACCCCGGCGGCCGGGCGGACGGATGCGACGAACTGCCATTCCCCATACTGGAGTTCGGGCCCTCAGAGGGGGACCGGACCGATCTCCTTGTAGTAGAGCGTCGTCGGACGCAGCACCCCGGTCGGGTCCGCCGCGTAGCCCGGGATCGAGCCGCACTCCGTCCAGCCCGCGGCACGGTAGAGCCGCTCGGCCGGGCTTCCGCTCTCGGTGTCCAGGACCAGCAGGGAGATCCCCGCGTCGGCGGCCGACCGCTCCACGGTGTCCAGCAGCGCCCGACCCAGTCCCTGGCTGCGGGCCGAGCCGCGCACCATCAGCTTGGCGACCTCCGCGCGGTGGCGGGCGTTGGGCAGGGTGGCCCGCGCCAGGCTGATGGTCCCGGCGATCCGTTCGCCGTCCCGCGCGATCCAGATCCGCAGGGGCCCGTCCTCGACGCTCCCGGCCCGCTCCCGCCACCAGGCGGCGGCCGCCGCCCGGTCCAGCGGAGCGAGGAAGCCCACCGACGCCCCGTCCGCCACGGCGTCGATCAGGAGCGCGGCCAACTCGTCGGCGTAGGTGATCAGTTCGGGTCCGCTCACCGGAACGATCTCGGTCATGCGCGGGGTCCTTTCGCGGGGGTCGCGGTCGTCGTCGGGAACCATCATCGCCGTGCCCCGGGCCTCACGCGGCACCCGGTGCGGCGGGCGGGGGAGCGAGGAGCACGGCAGTGTCGCCCGGCCGGGGCTCGGGGGCACCGGTCCGGGTGACCGGGTCGAGGCCGCCGTCCGCGCGGACCACGAACAGCACCTCGTGGCCCGCCGGGACGGCCCCGTCGGCCCGTAGCGCCAGCACCCGGGCCCCGGCCTCGTACCGGCGGGCCAGCTCCGGTCCGGTCAGCCCGGGACGGAACAGCGGCTCGCCCCCGGTGTACGGCGCCACCACGCCCTGGTCGCCCGCGGCGGGGGCGAGGCGGTGCACCCGGCCCTCGACGCTCTCCCGGAGCGTCATCGCGGCGAGCGCGTTGAAGTCGTCCTCCCCGGTGAGCAGCAGCACCCCCGTGATCCCCTCCAGCTCCGCCCCCGCACCGGAGGCCGCCGCGAGCAGCTCGCCCGGGGCCAGGCGCAGCCCTGCCTCCTCGATCCGCGTCCGCTGCCGCCCGGCACCCGCCCACATCAGCACGTCCAGCCCCGCCGAGCGCAGCGCCAGCCCCAGATCGACCGCCCACGGCTCACCGCCGACCAGCAACGGCCGGGAACGCGAGGGACGCAGCACCCCCAGCCACTGGGCGACCGGAAACGCCGTCAGCCCGTACAGCGTGACGGTCGCGACGATCACCACGAACGTCGCGGGCAGGATCCGCTCCGCGCCGCCGACGCCCCGCGCCACCAGGGTCTGCGAGAACGTGGCGGCGGTCGCGGCGGCGACGATGCCGCGCGGGGCCATCCACCCGATGAACCACCGCTCCCCGCCCCGCACCCCGGTGCCGGCCGTCGACAGCAGCGTCACCGACGGACGCACGACCAGCACCAGGAAGGCGGACAGGGCGAGCGCGGGCAGCACCACATGGCGCAGCGAGGCGGGGGTGACCGTGGCCGAGATGGAGACGAACAGCAGGCCGATGATCAGCGAGACCAGGGTGTCCAGGAACGGCCGCCGGGCCGGGAGGTCCAGCCCCGGCAGATTGGCCATGGCCACGCCCATCACGATCGCGGAGATGAGCCCGGTGTCCTCCCGGACCGCGTCGCACACGGCCGCGACCCCGACCACCGCGGCGATCTGCGCCGACGCCGCCAACTCCTCGGTGAGCCGGACGCGGCGCAGCAGCAGCCACAGCAGCCCGGCCCCGACCACCCCGCCCAGCACCCCGACCGCCGCACTGGCCGAGAACTGCTCCACCTGGCCCCCGAACCCCCTGACCTCGTCGGCGGCCACCGCATGGAAGACCAGCGCCCCCAGGATGCCGCCGACCGGATCGATCAGCGCACCCTCCCAGAGGAGCACCCGCCGCACCCGCTCCCGGGGCCGTACGAAATTGAGCAGCGGCCCGACGACCGTCGGCCCGGACACCACCAGGATCGCCCCCAGCATCACCGCCGCGCCCTTGGACATGCCCAGCACCGGTGCCGCGAACAGCGCGCCGGAGATCCAGGTGACCAGCGTCCCCAGCCAGAGCAGCCGCACCACCACCCGCCGGGTGTCACCCCGCAGCCGGGCCGGTTCCAGGCCGAGCCCCGCCTCGTAGAGGATCACCGCCACCGCGAGCGAGACCAGCGGGGAGAAGGCCCCGCCGAGCAGCTTGTCCGGATGGACGGTGTCCGTCAGCGCACCGGCGACGAACCCCACCGGCAGCAGGACCAGCAGCGGGGGCACCCGCAGCCGGCTCGCCAGCACCTGCGAGCCGACCGCGAGCACCACGATCAGACCCGCCCCCACCATGACCTGATCGGCCGTCATGCCCGTCCCTCCTCCGCAGCGCAGGCGCGATCATCGCCGCACCCCGGCACCGGCGCCGGGCGCGGCTCGCACCGCTCCGCCATCGGGAGGACCCGCCGTCCCTCCGACGGAGCAACCGGCCACCGGGTCCCGGCCACGGCCGAGATGCGTACCGGCCCGCCCCCTGTTCCAATGACCAGGGCACAGGCCCCGGGCCCGACCCGGGGCGGTCGAGACGCCAAGGAGCCGGTGTGAGCAGCGAGACCGACGAGACGGGGCCGGTCGACTACCTGGTGGTCGAGTTCCCGGGAAACCGGATGACGGGCGAGGGACTGCCCCTCCTGGTCGATCTGGTCGACCGGGGCATCATCCGCATCCTGGACCTGGTCTTCGTCAGGAAGGACCGGAACGGCACGGTCGCGGGGGTGGAGCTCGCCGAGCTGACCGGGGACGGACACGACGGACTGGCCGTCTTCGAGGGCGTCTCCTCCGGGCTGGTGGGCCGCGACGACATCGACGAGGTGGGCGCCGTCCTCGAACCGGGCAGCTCCGCCGGGATCGTCGTCTACGAGAACACCTGGGCCGGGCCGTTCGCCGCCGCCCTGCGCCGCTCAGGCGGACGCATCGTGGCGGGCGGGCGCATCCCGCTCCAGGAGGTCCTCGCCTCCCTGGACGCCGCCGAGGCCGCGGCCAGGTCCTGAACCGCCCACACGAGCCGGCCAGAGGAGAACGCACCATGCCAGGACTGCTTCGCGGCGTCGCCCGCACCGCGGTGATCGCCGGAACCGCCACCTCCGTCTCCAACCGGGTCTCCCGGCGCCAGGCGGGCCGCTGGGCCGAACAGGACGCCCTGCGCGGCCAGGAGGAGGCGGGCTATCAGGCAGCGCCACCGCCGCCCACCACCGTCGCGCCGGAGGACGAGATGAGCAACAAGATCGCCCAGCTCAAGGAGCTCGGCGACCTCAAGAGCCAGGGCGTACTGACCCAGAGCGAGTTCGAGGCCCAGAAGGCCCGCATCCTCGCCACCTGACCGGCACCCGGCTACTTCTTCGCCCTCCCGGTCCTCTTCCGCTCCTCCTTCTCGTCGTCCCAGGGCGAGCCCAGCCAGCCGTCGAAGGAGCGGACCAGGGCGCTCAGGGCCGCCGCGAGCCGCTGGTCGACCCAGTGCGCGCGCACCTGGATCACGTCGCCGTCCGAGCGGAACTCCAACGGCACCTCGCCACCGGCCCGCCAGACGACGCGCCGGGGCCCGCGCGCCACCTCGCCCCCGTCGTTCAGCAGACTGCCCACCGCGATCGCCACCTGGACGCCGGACAGCAGCCACCACACGTACCACCAGAAGACGCGGCCCTTGTAGCCGACCGCTTCCGGGCAGCCCGCCTGCGCGACCGTCCAGCGGGTCCGCAGCCCCTTCCCGCGGAGGGCCTGCTCGCGGACCACGGTGCCGATGAGCCCGCCGTGGGTGTCCAGCACCCGGTACGTCGCGACGCCGTGTGTCGCGGAGGCGGTGACCACGGTGGCCATCCGGGTCCGGCGTCCGGGGTCGGCCCAGAGCACGAAGGACCGCGCCCCCGACTTGCGGGCCGCGAGGTACGCGGGTATCCCGCCCTCCGGGAGCTCGCGCTCCACATGGGCCACGACCCGGGGCCCGCCGCCGGCCGAGTGGGCCAGCTCGACGACATGGCCGACGTCCCCCTCCGCCGCCGTGGCCCGCCGCAGCGTCACCGCCCTGCTCACTCGCCGATTCCCTCCCTCTGCTCCGTTCCGACGTCGCACGGGGGACGGACGGCCTGGGAAGATCGACGGGTGGAATCCGCCGAGCTCTTCCCCGAGCCCCTCCCCGCCCCCGGCGCCCCGACCGGCGACGCGCCGGACGAACCCGCCGCCCGGCGCAGGGTGGTGCGCTGCCGCCTGTGCGGCCGTCCGCTCACCGGTACGGCATCACGCCGCACGGGCCTCGGCCCCGCCTGCGACGCCAAGCTCCACCCGGCGCCCGCGGACATCCGCACCCGCCGCCACGAGGTCGAACAGGACCCGCTGCCCGGCACCTGATCCGCCGGACGCGTCCTACGACCCCAGCCGCCGGAACAGCCCCTCCTGCACCACGGACACCAGCAGACGGCCGTCGCGGTCGTAGATCCGCCCGCGCGCCAGCCCTCGCCCACCGGTGGCGACCGGCGACTCCTGGTCGTACAGGAACCACTCGTCGGCCCGGAACGGCCGGTGGAACCACATGGCGTGGTCCAGGGAGGCCATGTCGAAGCCGCGCGGACCCCACAGCGGCTCCACCGGGATGCGGACGGCGTCCAGCAGCGTCATGTCGCTCGCGTACGTCAGCGCGCAGGTGTGCACCAGCGGGTCGTCGCCCAGCGGACCGACCGCCCGCATCCACACCGCGCTGCGCGGGTCGGCGTCCCTGACCTCCTCCTCCGTCCACCGCAGCCGGTCGACGTACCGGATGTCGAAGGGCTGGCGCCGGGCCATCCGCTCCAGCGCCTCCGGCAGCGCGCCCAGGTGCTCACGGACCTCCTCGGCGACGGTCGGCAGTCCCTCGGGATCCGGGACCTCGCGGGACGGCGGCAGCTGGTGCTCGAAGCCCGCCTCCTCCGGACGGTGGAAGGACGCGGTCAGGTTGAAGATCGTCCGGCCCTGCTGGATCGCCGTGACCCGGCGGGTGGTGAACGACCGGCCGTCCCGGACCCGCTCCACCTGGTACACGATCGGCACCCCCGGCCGCCCCGGCCGCAGGAAGTACGCGTGCAGCGAATGGACCGGCCGGTCGCCGTCGGTGGTCCGGCCCGCCGCGACCAGCGCCTGCCCGGCGACCTGGCCGCCGAAGACCCGCTGGAGCGACTCGTGCGGGCTGCGCCCCCGGAAGATGTCCACCTCGATGCGCTCCAGGTCGAGCAGATCGACCAGACGCTCGGCGGGATTCGTCATACGGTTCCCCTCCACTTCCGCTCCCGTCCCACAGCCGCCCCACGGATCACAGCTGCCCCACGGAGGTGACCCTGACGACGGCCCGGCCCTCCTCGTCGGAGGCGGCCAGATCGATCTCCGCGCTGATGCCCCAGTCGTGGTCGCCGTTCGGATCGGCGAAGCTCTGCCGCACCCGCCACAGCCCGTGCGCCGGGTCCTCCTCGATCCGCAGCAGCTTCGGGCCCCGGGCGTCCGGGCCGGTGCCCAGATCCTCGTACTCGTCCCAGTAGGCGTCCATCGCCTCGCCCCAGGCGTCCGCGTCCCAGCCCGCCTCGCCGTCCAGCTCGCCCAGCTCGTCCACCCGGTCCAGCGCGGCCAGCTCCACCCGGCGGAACATCGCGTTGCGCACCAGCACCCGGAAGGCGCGGGCGTTCGCCGTCACCGGCTTCACCTCGTCGGCCTTCTCCTGGGCCTCCTCCGCGGTCTCGACCTCCGGGTTGGCCAGCTGCTCCCACTCGTCGAGCAGGCTGGAGTCCACCTGGCGCACCATCTCGCCCAGCCAGGCGATCAGATCCTCCAGGTCCTCGGACTTGAGGTCGTCCGGAATGGTGTGCTCCAGCGCCTTGTACGCGCTCGCCAGATACCGCAGCACGATGCCCTCGGTCCGGGCCAGCTCGTAGTGCGAGGTGAACTCGGTGAACGTCATGGCGCGTTCGTACATGTCGCGGATGACGGACTTCGGGGACACCGGATGGTCGCCCACCCACGGGTGGCTCCTGCGGTACACGTCGTACGCGTGCCACAGCAGCTCGCTCAGCGGCTTCGGGTACGTGACCTCCTGGAGCAGCTCCATCCGCTCCTCGTACTCGACCCCGTCGGCCTTCATCCGCCCCACGGCCTCGCCGCGCGCCTTGTTCTGCTGCGCGGCCAGGATCTGCCGGGGGTCGTCCAGCGTCGACTCCACCACGGAGACCATGTCCAGCGCGTACGAGGGGGAGTCCGGGTCCAGCAGGTCGAACGCGGCCAGCGCGAAGGTGGACAGCGGCTGGTTGAGCGCGAAGTCCTGCTGGAGATCGACCGTGAGCCGGACGATGCGGCCCTCCGCGTCCGGCTCGTCGAGCTGCTCCACCACACCGCCGTCCAGCAGCGAACGGTAGATCGCGATGGCCCGCCGGATGTGCCGCAGCTGCGCCCGGCGCGGCTCGTGGTTGTCCTCCAGCAGCCGCCGCATCGCCTCGAATGCGTTGCCGGGGCGGGCGATCACGGACAGCAGCATGGTGTGCGTGACCCGGAAACGGGAGGTCAGCGGCTCCGGATCGGACTGGATCAGCTTGTCGAAGGTGGTCTCGGACCAGGCGACGAAGCCCTCGGGGGCCTTCTTGCGGACCACCTTGCGCTTCTTCTTCGGGTCGTCGCCCGCCTTCTTGACGGCCTTCTCGTTCTCGATGACGTGCTCGGGCGCCTGGGCCACCACGAAGCCGGCCGTGTCGAACCCGGCCCGGCCCGCCCGGCCGGCGATCTGGTGGAACTCCCGGGCCCGCAGCGTACGGACCCGCGTCCCGTCGTACTTGGTGAGCGCGGTGAAGAGCACGGTGCGGATCGGGACGTTGACCCCGACGCCGAGGGTGTCCGTACCGCAGATCACCTTCAGCAGACCGGCCTGGGCCAGCTTCTCCACCAGCCGCCGGTACTTCGGCAGCATGCCGGCGTGGTGCACCCCGATGCCGTGCCGGACGTAGCGGGAGAGGTTCTTGCCGAACTTGGTGGTGAAGCGGAAGTTGCCGATCAGATCGGCGATCTTCTCCTTCTCCTCCTTGGTGCACATGTTGATGCTCATCAGCGACTGGGCCCGCTCGACCGCCGCGGCCTGCGTGAAGTGCACGATGTAGACCGGCGACTGCCGGGTGTCCAGCAGCTCGGTCAGGGTCTCGGTGATCGGGGTCAGCCGGTACTCGTAGCTGAGCGGCACCGGCCGGGTCGCCGAGCGCACCACGGAGGTGGGGCGGCCGGTGCGGCGCGTCAGGTCCTCCTCGAACATCCGGACGTCGCCGAGCGTGGCCGACATCAGGACGAACTGGGCCTGCGGAAGCTCCAGCAGCGGGATCTGCCAGGCCCAGCCGCGGTCCGGCTCCGCGTAGAAGTGGAACTCGTCCATCACGACCTGGCCGATGTCGGCGTACTTGCCGTCACGGAGCGCGATGGAGGCCAGCACCTCGGCGGTGCAGCAGATCACCGGGGCGTCGGCGTTGACCGAGGCGTCGCCGGTGAGCATGCCGACGTTCTCCGTACCGAACAGCTTGCACAGGTCGAAGAACTTCTCCGAGACCAGTGCCTTGATCGGCGCGGTGTAGAAAGTGACCTTGTCCTGGGCCAGCGCGGTGAAGTGCGCACCCGCCGCGACCAGGCTCTTCCCGGAGCCGGTCGGGGTGGAGAGGATCACGTTCGCGCCGGAGACCACCTCGATCAGCGCCTCCTCCTGGGCCGGATAGAGGGTGATGCCCCGGTTCTCGGTCCATGACGAGAAAGCCTCGAAAAGGGCGTCGGGGTCGTCGGTCGGGGGCAGCTGATCGATAAGGGTCACGCCCCCATCTTGCCTTCCTTCCGCCCGGATGAGGGAACCGGACGACCGTATGAAGATCATGAGCGATACGCTTCGCACTCAACTCGGCCATGCCCGGGCGGCCATGGCGGCGAAGCGAAAAGACTCTTGGGGGCGGGAAGAACCATGATGGGACCGGCACACTCTCTGTCCGGGGCGGCGGCCTGGCTGGGGGTGGGTGCCGCGGCTTCCGCCGCGGGCCATCCGATGCCCTGGCCCGTCCTGGTCGTGGGCGCGCTCATCACCGCCGGAGCGGCGCTCGCCCCGGACCTCGACCACAAGTCCGCGACCATCTCGCGCGCCTTCGGTCCGGTGTCCCGGGGACTCTGCGAGATCGTCGACAAGCTCTCGCACGCCGTGTACAAGGCGACCAGGATGCGCGGCGACTCCAACCGCAACGGCGGGCACCGCACCCTGACCCACACCTGGGCCTGGGCCGTCCTGATCGGCGCCGGGGCCTCCGCCGCGGCGATCACCGGCGGCCGGTGGGCGGTCCTCGGGATCCTCTTCGTCCACCTGGTGCTCGCGGTCGAAGGGCTGCTGTGGCGGGCAGCCAGGATGTCCAGCGACGTCCTGGTGTGGATGCTCGGCGCGACCAGCGCCTGGATACTGGCCGGTGTGCTGGACGAGCCGGGCAACGGCTCCGACTGGCTGTTCACCGGACCCGGCCAGGAGTACATGTGGCTCGGGCTGCCGATCGTGCTCGGCGCCCTGGTCCACGACATCGGGGACGCGCTGACCGTCTCCGGCTGCCCGATCCTGTGGCCCATCCCGATCGGCCGCAAGCGCTGGTACCCGGTCGGCCCGCCGAAGGCCATGCGGTTCAAGGCCGGCAGCTGGGTGGAGCTGAAGGTGCTGATGCCGGTGTTCATGGTGCTCGGGGGAGTGGGCGGGGCGGCCGCCCTGAACGTCTTCTGAGGGCCGGGAAGCTCTGCGACGGGCGGGCCGGGGGTACGCACCCCGGCCCGCCCGTTCGCCTGTACCGGCCGGTCAGGCCGGCTCCGGGTTCTCCGAGTCCATGCCGGGGCGGGCCTTCTTCCACTCACCCCGGGTGAAGTCCGGGATCTGCTGCGGGGCGCCCTTCGCCCTGATGGACAGATGGCTCAGCGGCACCGGCGCCGTCCAGGTCGCCGCGTCGTACACGTCGAAGTCCGGGACCAGCCCCAGCCGCATGCACTGCATCAGCCGGAACACCAGCATGTAGTCCATCCCGCCGTGACCGCCCGGCGGATTGGCGTGCTCCTTCCACAGCCAGTGGTCCCACTCCCGGTACTTCCCGAAGTCGCCCCAGTTGTCGTCGGTGTGGTCGGGCTCGATGTAGATCCGCGCGGGATAGTCCTCGAAGACGCCCCTCGTGCCGCCGAGGCTGTTGATCCGCGAATAGGGGTGCGGGGTGGAGACATCGTGCTCCAGCCGGATGACCCGGCCCTTGGCGGTCTGGACCAGGCTGATCGTCCGGTCGGACTCGATGTACGTCTCCTTCCAGCTCGGATCACCGGCCGGCATGTGCTTCGCGCGGTACTCGGCGAGACCGAGGGCCGGGGAGCCCACACTGGTGATGCTCACCGCGCGGTCGCCGCGGTTGATGTCCATGTAGTTGGCGACCGGGCCGAAGCCGTGGTTGGGGTAGAGATCGCCGCGCAGCCGGGTGTGCCAGAGCCTGCGCCAGGGGCCTTCGTAGTAGTCCGGATCGAACATCAGGCCGCGCAGATCGTGGTTGTAGGCGCCCGCCCCGTGCAGCAGATCGCCGAAGAGACCGGCGTGCGCCATGCGCAGCACCCGCATCTCGTTCTGTCCGTAACAGCAGTTCTCCAGCTGCATGCAGTGACGTCTGGTGCGCTCGGAGAGGTCGACCAGCTCCCAGAGCTGGTCGAGCTGGAGCGCGATCGGACACTCCACGCCCACGTGCTTGCCGTTCAGCAGCGCGGTCTTCGCCATCCGGAAGTGGTAGTCCCAGGGCGTCGCCACATAGACGAAGTCGATGTCCCCGCGCTCGCAGAGCTTCTCGTAGTCGTCCTCGCCCTTGGTGTAGACGGCGGGGGCGGGCTGGCCCGCGGCGGTCACCTTGGCGGCGGCCCGCTGCGCCTTCTCCTTCACCGGGTCGCAGACGGCGACGACCCGTACGCCGCCGACGGCGAGGAAGAGGTCGATCATGCTGCCGCCGCGGTTGCCGAGGCCGACGATGCCGACCCGGACGGTGGAGCGCGGCTCGAAGGGCACCCCCACCATGGTCCTGCCCCGGCGCTCCGGGGTCCCGGCGGCCGGTGCGTCCGTGGGGGATGCGGCGTGCGCGGTGGGGTTGCCGACGGCGCCGAGCCCCAGGCCGGCACCGGCCACTCCGGCGGTCGTCCGGAGCACCGAGCGGCGGCTCATCGCGCCCTCGCCGCCGTGCTCAGTCCCGTCGTTCCGATGTGCTGCGTCGTTCATCGATCCTCCGTAAAGGGGGTCTGACGTGCGCGGCTTGCTCATGAACTTCGGTGACGACCTTGGTAGTTGGTGCGGGTGCTGCGCAAGGGGAGCGATTGGACTCCCGTGCCGAAACCATGGACTTTCGTGACCTCCGCCGGCCTGCGGGCAGACGGAAGCCGGGCGGGCCCGGGGACTGCGGGCCCGCCCGGCTTCCTCCCGGGGCGGGGCGTACGGGGCCGAGGACCCCGGCGGTCAGCGCGTCGCGGCCCCCGGCCGGGTCGCCCGTTCCAGCTCCATCAGCACCGAGTAGTACGGATGGCCCGTGGCACGGTCCATACCGACCTCGCACATGCGGTTGGCCGAGAGGTACACGTCGTACGCCCGCTCGTTCACCTCGGCGGCCTCCTTGGCCGTCGCCGAGGCGGTCAGCTCCTTGTGCAGCATCCCCCGGTCGCCCGCGAAGGCGCAGCATCCGGCGTCGTCGGGGACGACGACCTCCTCGGCTACGGCCTCCGCGACCGTACGCAACTGCTCCACGTCGCCCAGATGCTCCATGGAGCACGTCGGGTGCAGGACCGCCGAGCCGGTCTTCCGGACCACCGTCAGCTCCGGCAGCAGTTCGTCGGCCGCCCAGACCAGCGAGTCGACGATGGTCAGCTCCTGGTGCAGTTCCAGGTTGTCCTCGGTGAGATACGGCACCACCTCGTGGGCGATGCCCAGGGTGCACGAGGAGGCGTCGACGACCAGCGGCAGCCTGCCGCCGGCCGTCCAGCCCCAGGCCGCTTCCACGATGCGGTTGGCCATGACCCTGTTGCCCTCGTCGTACCCCTTGGAGTGCCAGATCGTCGCGCAGCAGGTCCCGGCGACGTCGTCGGGGATCCAGACCGGCTTTCCGGCCCGGGCGGAGACGGCGACCACGGCCTGCGGCAGCGAGGGACCCCGGTGGCCCTCGGGGCCGCCGAAGATGCGGTTGACGCACGCCGGGTAGTAGACGGCACTCGCCCCGACGCGGGAGGTACGGGGGAGTTTCCGGGCGGCGGCGCCGGGGATCTCCGGCAGCCACTCGGGCACCAGGTCGGGGCGGACCGCCTTGCGGGCGAGCCCGGTGACGGCCTCCAGCGGACCGTTGCCGATCCGCGCACCGATCCGGCCGGCGGCGGCCACCGCCAGCCGGGCCGCCGCCTCCACCGCCTTGAAGTTCTTCGCGGTGAGAGCCGCGATCCGCTCCTCGCGCGGCGAGTGCCGCCGGTGGCGGAAGTCCTTCATCAGCGCCCCGGTGTCGATCCCCACCGGGCAGGCGAGCTTGCACGTCGAGTCGCCCGCGCAGGTGTCGACGGCGTCGTACCCGTACGCGTCGAGCAGCTGCGTCTCCACCGGTGAGCCGTCCGGCTGGCGCATCATCTCGCGGCGCAGCACGATGCGCTGGCGCGGGGACGTCGTCAGGTCGTGGCTGGGGCAGGTGGGTTCGCAGAACCCGCACTCGATGCAGGGATCGGCGACCGCCTCGACCTCGGGGATCGTCTTCAGCCCGCGCAGATGGGCCTTCGGGTCGCGGTCCAGGACGATCCGGGGGGCCAGCACCCCGTCCGGGTCGATGACCTGCTTGGTGCGCCACATCAGCTCGGTCGCCCTGGGACCCCATTCCAGCTCCAGGAAGGGGGCGATGTTGCGGCCGGTGGCGTGCTCGGCCTTCAGGGAGCCGTCGAAGCGTTCCACCGTCAGCCGGCAGAAGTCGTCCATGAACGCGGCGTAGCGGTCGACGTCGGACGGCTTCGCCGCGTCGAAGGCGAGCAGGAAGTGCAGGTTTCCGTGGGCCGCGTGGCCGGCGACGGCGGCGTCGAAGCCGTGCCGCGCCTGGAGCCCGAGCAGGGCCTCGCACGCCTCGGCCAGCCGGGAGGGCGGTACCGCGAAGTCCTCCGTGATCAGCGTCGTCCCGGAGGGCCGGGAGCCGCCGACCGCCGTGACGAACGCCTTGCGGGCCTTCCAGTAGCCGGAGATCACCTTGGCGTCACGGGTGAACGCGTTGGTCACGGAGGCGACGGGCGCGACCAGGTCGAGCCCCTCGACGACGGCGGCCGCCGCCTGCTCGTACGCCTCCTGGCCGGACTCGTCGGGGGCCCGGAACTCCACCAGCAGCGCCGTCGTCTCCTTGGGCAGCTCCGCCCAGTCCGCCGGAACGCCCTGGACGCTCACCGAGGCGCGCAGCGTGTTGCCGTCCATCAGCTCGACGGCGATCGCCCCCGCCTCGTTGAAACGGGGCACCGCCGCGGCCGCCGCGGTCAGCGAGGGGAAGAAGAGCAGGGCGGTGGAGACCCGGCGGTCCAGCGGCAGAGTGTCGAAGACGACCTCGGAGATGAAGCCGAACGTGCCCTCGGAGCCCACCATCAGACCGCGCAGGATCTGCACCGGCGTCGAGCCGTCCAGGAAGGCGTCGAGGCGGTAGCCGTTGGTGTTCTTGATCTCGTATTTGGCGCGGATCCGGGCGGTCAGCCCGGCATCCGCCTCGATCTCCGCCTTGAGGGCCAGCAGCGCCTCGCACAGCCGCGGCTCGGCGTGGGCCAGCTCCTCGTCCGCGTTCGGAGCGGCGGTGTCGACGACGGTGCCGCTCGGCAGGACGAAGGTGAGGGAGGAGACCGTGCGGTACGAGTTGCGCGTGGTGCCCGCCGTCATCCCCGAGGCGTTGTTGGCGACGACCCCGCCGATCGTGCAGGCGATGGCGCTGGCCGGGTCGGGGCCCAGCAGGCGGCCGTGCCGGGCGAGGGCGGCGTTGGCCCGCACGACCGTCGTACCCGGCTTGATGCGGGCCCGCGCGCCGTCGTCCAGGACCTCGATCCCCGCCCAGTGGTGGCGGACGTCGACCAGGATGTCCTCGCCCTGGGCCTGGCCGTTCAGGCTGGTGCCCGCCGCCCGGAAGACGACCTCCCGACCCTTCCCGTGCGCGTACGAGAGGATCGCCGAGATGTCGTCGATGTCCTCCGGGACCACGACGACCTGGGGGACGAAGCGGTACGGGCTGGCGTCCGAGGCGTACTTCACCAGGTCGGAGACCTTCCACAGCACCTTCTCCGGCCCGAGCAGGGCGACGAGGTCGCCGCGCAGCGGCTCCGGCGTACCCGGAGCCTGCCGGGCGGCCACCCGGTCCACGGAGGGGGTACGCGCCGCTCCGGGGCGGAGGGTTTCCGGCTTCGGCTCCAGCAGGGGCATGGCGAGGTCTCCTCGGCTGTTCGGTCAGGCGTACGGGCGGATGCGTGCCACCCGGGCGGACGCTAGCAGCGACGCTCCGGCATTCCGTTGACCAGGGCGGTCAGAAGATCGCCGAGCACCTCGCGCTGAGCGACGGTCAGTGGGGCCAGGATCTCCTCCGCGGCGGCCCGGCGCGCGTCGCGCAGCGACCGGAGAGTGGCGATTCCCTCCTCGGTGATCTCGATCCGGATGACCCGGCGGTTGTCCGGATCGGGGGCGCGCCGCACCCGACCGCTCGCCTCCAGCCCGTCGACCAGGGTGGTCACGGCGCGGGGAACGACATCCAGGCGCTGCGCGAGATCGGCCATCCGGGGCGGGCCGTCGTAGTGGGCGACGGTGCGCAGCAGCCGGAACTGCGCGGGTGTGATGCCCATCGGCTCCAGTTGGCGGCCCTGGATGCGCTGAAGTCTGCGGGTCACCCGCAGCAGCTGCTCGGCGAGCACGCCGTCGGCGTCGGAGGATTCCATGGAGGGAACAATATCAGGACCTCGTTCATTGTGAGTATAGGTAACAATGAGCTAGGCTCTCAAAACCACCGGCCGGCCCCGCCCGGCCCCGCGTGCGCCCCCGTACCCGGGCCGCCGCGGTCGCACCCCACGAAGGAGCTCATGAAACCCGATCGGATCGACTGGACACCTCCGCCGAAGGACACCGACCGTCCGCCCGCCGAGGTGCGCCGCATCCTGCGTCTCTTCCATCCCTACCGGGGCCGTCTCGCCCTGGTGGGCCTGCTGGTCGGCGCCTCCTCGCTGGTGTCGGTCGCCTCGCCCTTCCTGCTCCGCGAGATCCTGGACACGGCCATCCCCCAGGGGCGCACGGGGCTGCTGTCGCTGCTCGCCCTCGGTATGATCCTCACCGCCGTGACCACCAGCGTCTTCGGTGTCCTGCAGACGCTGATCTCCACGACGGTCGGCCAGCGCGTCATGCACGACCTGCGCACGGCGGTCTACGCCCAGCTCCAGCGGATGCCGCTCGCCTTCTTCACCCGGACGCGCACCGGCGAGGTGCAGTCCCGCATCGCCAACGACATCGGCGGCATGCAGTCGACGGTGACCTCCACCGCGACCTCCCTGGTCTCCAACCTCACCGCCGTGGTCGCCACGGTCGTCGCCATGGTGGCACTCGACTGGCGGCTCACCCTCGTCTCGCTCCTGCTGCTGCCGGTCTTCGTCTGGATCAGCCGCCGGGTCGGCCGCGAGCGCAAGAAGATCATCACCCGGCGCCAGAAGCAGATGGCCGCGATGGCGGCCACGGTCACCGAGTCGCTCTCCGTCAGCGGCATCCTGCTCGGCCGGACGATGGGCCGGGCGGACTCCCTCACCAGGGGTTTCGCCGAGGAGTCCGAGAAGCTCGTCGACCTCGAAGTGCGTTCCAGCATGGCCGGGCGGTGGCGGATGTCCACGATCGGCATCGTCATGGCCGCCATGCCCGCGGTCATCTACTGGGCCGCCGGGCTGGCCCTCCAGGGCGGCGGGGCCGTCGTCTCCATCGGCACCCTGGTCGCCTTCGTCTCGCTCCAGCAGGGTCTCTTCCGGCCCGCCGTGAGCCTGCTCTCCACCGGGGTCGACATGCAGACGTCCCTGGCGCTCTTCCAGCGGATCTTCGAGTACCTCGATCTCGACGTGGAGATCACCGAGCCGGAGAATCCGGTCCGCCTGGAGCGCATACGCGGGGAGGTCCGCTTCGAGGGCGTCGACTTCAGCTATGACAAGAGGAGCGGGCCGACCCTCAGCGGCATCGACCTCACCGTCCCGGCGGGCAGCAGCCTGGCGGTCGTCGGGGCGACCGGCTCCGGCAAGTCCACCCTCAGCTACCTGGTGCCCCGGCTCTACGACGTCACCGGAGGCCGGGTCACGCTCGACGGGGTCGATGTGCGCGAGCTGGACTTCGACACCTTGGCGCGGGCCGTCGGCGTGGTCTCCCAGGAGACCTACCTCTTCCACGCCTCGGTCGCCGACAACCTGCGCTTCGCCAAACCGGACGCGACCGACGCCGAGATCGAGTCGGCGGCCCGCGCCGCGCAGATCCACGACCACATCGCCGGTCTGCCCGACGGCTACGACACGCTGGTCGGCGAGCGCGGCTACCGGTTCTCGGGCGGGGAGAAGCAGCGGCTCGCCATCGCCCGCACGATTCTGCGCGACCCGCCCGTCCTGGTGCTCGACGAGGCGACCAGCGCCCTCGACACGCGTACGGAGCTGGCGGTGCAGGAAGCGATCGACGCGCTCTCCGAGGGCCGCACCACGATCACCATCGCGCACCGGCTCTCCACCATCCGGGACGCCGACCAGATCGTCGTCCTGGACGGCGGCCGCACCGTCGAGCGGGGCAGCCACGAAGAGCTCCTCCAGCAGGGCGGCCGCTACGCCGCGCTGGTCGGGCGGGACACGCAACCGGACCCCGTGGCCGGCTGACCCGCCCGGACCGGCCGCGCCCCACACCCGTGCGGACGGACCGGTCCCGCACGCGCACCCGTGCGCAGGGACCGGAAACGCGGCGACGCCGCCGCTCCCGTGGGACGGGGAGCGGCGGCGCCGTGCGGAGCAACGGTCAGACGAGCCAACCCACGAAGTGGACGATGCCGGCGAGCAGGTTGGTGAGGATGTTCATGTCGGTGTTTCTCCTTGTGCGTGATGCATATGTGGGACAGCGCGATCGCGGTCTGCAGCCCGTCGCTTGCGCCCTGTAATCATCCTTCGCCGTAAGGGAGTTGAGCAACGAATGACGGGACGATCACGCGTTCCAGCGAACACACGATCCCCTGTTCGTATGTTCCATTGACGGGAGGGGCGGGGGTGCCGAGAGGAACGGGAGCGGCCCCGTGTCCTCCCGTCCGGCTTCCGGACGCCGGGATAGCGTGCCCGCATGGTGAACGAGCCCACGCCCGCACCGCCCCGCCGCGGACTCCGTCCGACCCGGCGCGGCCGCCTGGCGCTGTTCATCGGCCTCGTGCTCGTCCTCGCCGTGGCGGCCGCCGTCGTCGTACCGCTGCTGACGAGGGGGCCCGAGGTCGAGCGGGCCCGTTCGCTCGTGATCCCCGAGGGGTGGCGGGCCTCCCAGGTGTACGCGGCGGTCGACAGATCGCTCGCGGTCGAGCCAGGGACCGCCGAGAAGGCCGCAGGCACGGCGGACCTGCCGCTCCCCGCCGAGGCGAAGGGCAACCCCGAGGGCTACCTCTTCCCGGCGACGTACCCCGTCACCTCCGCCACGACCCCGCGGGGACTGCTCCGGTACATGGTCGACACCGCGCTCCAGCGGTTCGGCGCGGACCACATCGCCGAGGGTGCCCGGCGCAACGGCGTGTCGGTGTACGGGACGGTGGTGATCGCCAGCATCGTCCAGGCCGAGGCGGACAGCGTGGCCGACATGGGCAAGGTCGCCCGGGTGATCCACAACCGGCTGCGCCTGGGCATGCCGCTCCAGATGGATTCCACGCTCAACTACGCCCTGAACCGCAGCACCCTGCACACGACCAAGGGCGACACGAGGATCGACAGCCCGTACAACAGCTACGAACGCAAGGGCCTGCCGCCCACGCCCATCGGGAATCCGGGGGAGCAGGCGATGACGGCCGCGATCGACCCCACCCCCGGGACATGGCTGTACTTCGTCACGGTCGCGCCCGGAGACACCCGCTTCACCAGCAGCTATACGGAACAGCAGCGGAACGTCGAGGAGTTCAACCGCAACCACCGCAGCGGCTCCGGCGGCTGAGTGCCCGGCCCCTCAGGCCGTGACGGGCGTCGCCGCCCCCGAGCGTCCCAGCAGCCGGCCGATGTCGTGCACCGCGGCCCGGCCCGCCCGGTTGGCGCCGATCGTGCTCGCGGAGGGCCCGTACCCGACGAGATGGACGCGGGGGTCGCGCACCGCACGCGTGCCCTCGACCTGGATGCCGCCGCCCGGCTCGCGCAGTTTCAGCGGTGCGAGGTGGTCGATCACGGGCCGGAAGCCGGTGGCCCAGAGGATGGTGTCCGCCCCGACCGTCCGCCCGTCGTCCCAGGCGACCCCGTCCGGGGTGATCCGGTCGAACATCGGCAGCCGGTCCAGCACCCCCGACGCGCGGGCGCGGCGCACCGCGTCCGTGAGCGGCAGCCCGGTCACGCTCACCACGCTCCTCGGCGGCAGTCCGCGCCGTACCCGCTCCTCCACCAGCGCCACCGCGGCCCGCCCCCGGTCGGCGTCGAAGGGCCCCTCCCGGAAGACCGGAGGCCGTCGCGTCACCCAGTACGTCTCGGCAGCCACCTCGGCGATCTCCATCAGATGCTGCGTCCCCGAGGCGCCGCCGCCGACCACCACCACCCGCCGTCCGGCGAAGGCGTCCGGGCCCGGATACCCCGCCGTGTGCACCTGCCACCCCCGGAAGCTCTCCTGACCCGGATAGCGCGGCCAGAACGGCCGGTCCCAGGTGCCGGTGGCGTTGATCAGCGCCCGGGCGGTATACGTACCCTCGGAACTCTCCACGAGCAGCCGCCCCTCGGGCCCCTCCCGTACCGCGGTCACGTCGACCGGGCGGTGGACCCGCAGGCCGAAGGCGGACTCGTACCGGTCGAAGTAGGCGCCGATCACCTTGGAGGACGGGCGGCTGTCGTCGGCCCCGGTCAGCTCCATGCCGGGCAGGGAGTGCATGCCGTGCACCTTGCCGTAGGTCAGCGAGGGCCAGCGGAACTGCCAGGCGCCGCCCGGACGCGGGGAATGGTCGAGCACGACGAAGTCGCGGTCCGGCTCCAGGCCGGTGCGGCGCAGATGGAAGGCGCCGGACAGTCCTGCCTGCCCGGCGCCGATCACGACGACCTCGGTCTCGCGTGCGGTGGCCACCCCAGAATCGTTCACGTTTCTACTAACCGTGCGGGGTGGGGAGATCTTCCCGGCCGGGCGTCCCCGTTCAGCGCCCCCCGGCGACCAGCAGCGGCGCCCCGCCCGGCGCCGACGCCGGCCCGCCGTTCACGGAGGGCGCCCCGAGCAGCGGCGAGGCGGGGACGGTCGACAGCAGACCGCGGGCGGCCAGCTCGGGCGTGACACCCTCACCGAACCAGTACGCCTCCTCCAGATGCGGATACCCCGACAGCACGAAGTGCTCCACCCCCAGGGCGTGGTACTCCTCGATCCGGTCGGCGACCTCCGCGTGGCTGCCGACCAGCGCGGTGCCCGCACCGCCCCGGACCAGCCCGACGCCCGCCCACAGGTTCGGCGCGATCTCCAGCCCCTCGCGCGAACCGCCGTGCAGGGCCAGCATCCGCTGCTGCCCGACCGACTCACTCCGCCCCAGCGCCTGCTGCGCGGCGGCGACCGTCTCCGGATCGAGATCGTCCAGCAGCCGGTTCGCCGTCGCCCAGGCCTCGCGCGAGGAGTCCCGCGAGATCGTGTGCAGCCGGATCCCGAAGCGGACCGTACGCCCCCGTTCCTCGGCGAGGCCACGGATCCAGTCGATCTTCTCCTTCACCGCGGCGGGCGGTTCCCCCCAGGTCAGATAGACGTCCGTGTGAGCGGCGGCCACCGGACCGGCCGCCGCGGACGAGCCGCCGAAGAAGATGTCCGGGACCGGGTCCGGCGGCAGCGCCGTCAGCCCGCCCTCCACCTGGTAGTGCTCCCCATGGAAGTCGAAGGGGCGACCGCCCCACACACCCCGCAGCACCGACAGGAACTCCGCGGTGCGCGCGTACCGCCGGTCGTGGTCCAGACGGTCGCCGAACCGCCGCTGCTCCGTCGAGTCGCCGCCCGTGACGACATTGAGCAGCAGCCGCCCCCGGGTGATCCGCTGATACGTCGCGGCCATCTGCGCGGCGAGCACCGGCGAGATCACCCCGGGCCGGAACGCCACCAGGAACTTCAGTCGCCGGGTGTGCTGGGACAGCGCCGCGGTCGTCAGCCAGGCGTCCTCGCACCAGGTCCCGGTGGGCGTCAGCACGGCCTCGAAGCCCAACTGCTCGGCCGCCCTGGCGATCTGCGCCAGATACTCGATGTCGGGTGCGCGCACCCCGCCGACCGGGGTGATCCGGTTCCGCTTGATTCCGCCGTCGGTGTACGCGTGCCGGTCGACGAGCGTGCGGCCGTCGCCGCCGGTGGGCAGGAACCAGTGCAGATGGACGTTCATGACGTGGCCTTTCCGTACGAACGGGGAGCGGTGGTGGACGGGGGCAGGTCGCGGTTGAAGCGGGTGTCGACGAAGTCCGCGAAGTCGAAGCGCCTCGGGACGAGTCCGAGATCGGCGAAGGTGTCGGCGATCCGCTGCTCGGAGGCGACGGCGGCCGGATCGACCGCGACCGACACCCGGGTCCCGTGGCTGCGCTCCACCGAGTCCAGGGCGACCTCGTAGGGCAGCCCGGTCTCCTCCGCCCAGACCTTCGCCCACTCCTCCGGATGCTTGAACACCCACGCCTGCGCCCGCTTCAGGCGCAGCAGCAGATCGCCGATCGCCCGGGACTTCCCGGGATCCTTCAGCGCGGCGGGCGAGGCCACCTGGAATCCGAGTCCGTTCACCACGCCCTCGCCGGTGGTCAGCACCCGGGCCCCGGTGCTCCGGAGCACCTGCGAGGTGTACGGATCCCAGATCGCCCAGGCATCGACCCTGCCCCGGCTGAACGCGGCCAGCGCGTCGGCCGGCTGGAGGTACTTGAGCTTCACGTCGTCGATGCCCAGCCCCGCCCTCTTCAGTGAGGCGATCAGCTGGTAGTGGGCCGAACTGCCCTGGGCCACCGCGACCGACCGGCCCCTGAGCCGCTTCGGGGAGGTGAGCGGGGAGTCCTTGGGGACCACGATCGCCTCACCGGCCGACGAGCCGTGGGTGGCGCCCACCACGGTGATCCGGGAGCCGGATCCCGCCGCGAAGACCGGAGGCGTGTTGCCGACACCGCCGATGTCCACGGCCTCGGCCTGGACCGCCTCCAGCAGGGGCGGGCCGGAGGAGAAGGTGGACCACTTGATGCGGTAGTCGAGTCCGTCCAGTTCACCGGAGGCGCGGAGGATGGCCTCGTAGCCGCCCTTCTGGTCCCCGACGCCGAGGACGACGTCGCCCGTTCCGTCGGTGGCGCCGGCGGACGAGGCGGACGAGGCCCCTCCGCAGGCGGTCGCCAGCAGGGCCAGGGGAAGCAGCAGGGCGGCCAGGGCGCGGATTCTCATCGGTTGCTCCTTCGCTGCGACGCGCGTCGTGATGCGTGATGCGTGCGTCGCGTGTCGGATTCGTGGTTCGTTCGCTTCGTGCGTCGCGTGCCCTGCGTCGGGTTCGTGTCGTGCTCCGAGCAGGCGTGCGCGCGGGGCGTACGCCGTACGCCCCGTTCAGGCGGTGCCGCCCTCGACACCCAGCTCGGCCAGCAACCGGGAGCGCAGCGCCGTGAACTTCGGGCCGCCCGCACCGCGCGGCCGGTCCAGCGCGACCGGTGTCTCGTAGGCGATCACCCCGTCCCGCATCACCAGCGCCCGGTCGGCCAGCAGCAGCGCCTCGTCCACGTCATGGGTGACCAGCAGCACGGCGCAGCCGCGCCGCTGCCAGACCTCGGCCACCAGCCGCTGCGCCCGCAGCCGGGTCAACGCGTCCAGCGCCCCGAACGGCTCGTCGAGCAGCAGCAGATCCGGTTCGCGCACCAGGGCACGGGCCAGCGAGACGCGCTGCGCCTCACCCCCGGAGAGCGTCCTCGGCCAGGCCCCGGACCGCTCCCCGAGCCCCACCTCCGCCAGCGCCCGCTCGGCGAGCGCCCGTCCGGGCTTCCCGGGGAGCCCGAGCAGCACATTGCGCCAGACCCGCTTCCACGGCATGAGCCGGGGTGCCTGGAAGGCGACCGCCCGCCGCTTCGGCACGAGCACCGTGCCCTCGATCTCACGGTCGAGCCCGGCGAGAACCCGGAGCAGGGTCGACTTCCCGCAGCCGCTGTGCCCGAGCAGCGCGGTGAACTCCCCGGCGCGCAGCGTGAGATCGAGCCCGTCGACGACGGCCCTGCCGTCGAAGGACCGGGTCAGCCCCTCGACCCGTACGGCGACGGTCGCCGGGTCGGCGGGAGCTTCGGGGCTCACTGCCCCGTGAAGGTCGGTCGCCATTGCAGCAGCAGCCTTTCGAGTACGCGGACGACGGCATCGGCGGTGAGGCCGAGGAAGGCATAGACGACCAGGCAGACCACGATCACGTCGGTACGGAAGAACTCGCGGGCCTGGTTCATCAGGAAGCCGATCCCGGCGTCGGCGTTGACGGACTCGCCGAAGACCAGGGCCAGCCAGGCGGTGGCGAGCGAATAGCGGAGCCCGGTCATGGCCCCGGGCAGCGCGCCCGGCAGCACCACGTGCCGGACCAGCCCCCACCGGCCGAGCCCCAGCGACTCGCCCGCCTCGATGAGCTGGGCGTCGACGCCGCGGATCCCCGCGTAGACGTTGAGGTACAGATGGAAGGCGACACCGAGCGCGATCAGCGCCACCTTCGGCGCCTCGCCGATTCCCAGCCAGATGATGAAGAGCGGGATCAGCCCGACCCAGGGCACGGTGCGCAGCATCTGCACGCTCGCGTCCACCAGGTCCTCGCCGAGCCGGGAGAGCCCGGACACCAGCGCGAGGGCGGTGCCGACGACGCCGCCGATCAGCAGCCCGGCGGCGACCCGCCGGAGCGAGATTCCCATCGCGGACGGCAGCGTCCCGTCGGCCACCAACCGCCCTCCGGCACGGGCGATGGTGCCGGGCGAGGCGAGCACATCGGCGTGCAGGACGCCGGTGGAACTGAGCACCTGCCAGAGTGCCAACAGCAGCAGCGGCCCGGTGGCGCGCCGGATCCAGCGCGGTACGGCGCGCAGACGTGTGGCACGCGCGGAAGCCGGGACAAGGGGCTCCAGACCGAGTGGCCGGGGACCTGACAGGGCAGATGATTTACTGCGTTCAGGTGATATGTCCGGTGGTGCGACGGCATGGTCGAGGGTCATGGGACCTCCGTGAACAGTCCGGGAAGGGCGAGCCCGGCGCCCGGAGCGCGGAACGGCGACGCGCAGGGAGCGTTACGGTCCGGGACGCGTGAGGGCAGCCGCGTACGGCGTGCGGAACGGGCGGCGAAGGCCCCCGCTCACCGGCGGCGGAGAGACTGAGGGAACGTCAGCGGCCGCGGCGACACGCGGCGGAGGCCACCCGCAGCAGGTCGATGTGACCGCGCGAAGTGAGCAGAGCTGAACGGAACATGGCGCCGAACGTAGCGATCCCCGAGCGGAGCGGTCAACGGTGTCTCGGCAGCCGGACGCGCGGCATCCGCGTGCGGGCGGGAAGATGGGCCCATGCCCCACGCCTTCGCCACCAGCGTTCTGCACGTCGTCACCGGCACGACGGAGACCGTCACCGACCTGACCGCCGACTGCGAGCGCTTCCTCGCCCGGCACGCCGGGTCCGGGGACGGCCTGCTCAACGTCTTCGTGCCCCATGCGACCGCCGGCATCGCCGTCCTGGAGACCGGGGCGGGAAGCGACGACGATCTGCTGGCCGCCCTCCACGCCCTCCTGCCCGCCGACGACCGCTGGCAGCACCGCCACGGCAGCCCTGGCCACGGCCGCGACCACGTCCTCCCCGCCCTGGTGCCACCGCACGCGACGCTCCCGGTGATCGGCGGCCGACTGGAGCTGGGGACGTGGCAGTCGGTGTGCCTGGTCGACACGAACAAGGACAATCCGGAGCGGCAGGTGCGGCTGTCGTTCCTCGGGTAGCTGTCGGCTCGGCGTCTCATGTGCGCAGCAGTGCGCTGCCGCCAGGCGCTGCACGCGCGGAAGGGCTCCGCCGGGTCCCGTCGCAACAGGCGACCCGGCGGTTCACGGAGTCGGCCGGAAGCGGTTGCTGACGGGCGGGTGCACCGGTGGGCGTTGGTCAGCGCGAGAGGTCGGCGTACCGTACGACCTGGACGGCGAGGGCGGTGACCATGGCCGTCTCCGCCACCGAGATCGTGAGCAGCGGCCAGTCCTTCGGGCCGAGCGCCCAGTAGATGATGAGTGCCGCGAGCGGGGCCACGCAGAAGGTCAGCAGATCCACGGCGAGCTGGAACCGCTTGCGGGAGTGCCGCCGGTCGTCGCGGCGGTGCGCCGACTCCCAGCCGAAGACTTCGGCCCGCTCCGGGGCGAGGTCCTTCAGCCGAGGGCCCAACTCGTCCCGTATGTACCGGCCGACGGCGGAGATCTTCTCGTCGTTGACCAGATAGGTCCAGCCCAGGATGACCGACATCGGCGGCAGCAGAAGCAGCAGTTCGAGATGGTCGGTCCGGGCCAGCGTCGAGCCGACGACCGCTGCCATGACGCCGAGGGTGGCGTAGATGAGATTGTCGCGGAAGCCGATTCGGGCCCGCTGCTCCTGCTTGATCTGGTCGTACTCGGCGAGCAGGAGTTGGCTTATGTCGATCACTTCGGTTCTTCCTCCAGTCGGGCCAGCTGGGCCGCCAGGCCGCTCAGGCCGGTCTTCTCGGCGCCGCCGCGGAGTGTGGACAGGTCAGGAATCTCCAGGTCCAGCTGGCGGGACAGGCGAGCGATGAGGTCTTCGGCTTCCCGCCGGGTGACCTGTCGCCGAGAGCCGAGGCGCTGGTCCAGGCGGTCCAGCAGAGCGCGCTTGCGGGGCGTCTCGGCGGGGCACCACACGCGGAAGAAGCGGCTGCCCACCATGCGGTACGTGCCGATGCGGCTCACCGGGAGGCCGTTGTCCCCGAAGGCTGCGGCGGGCAGCGAGACCGACCAGGCGCCGTCGTCGTCCTGCTCGGGGGCGACCGAGGTGAACTCCTGCTTGCGGAGCCAGTTCTGGGCCGCCCGCCGGATGCGATCGCCCGCCTCGTCCTCCTTCTCCTCGTTGTCGAGGGTGTGGGTGAGTTCCGGAGCGCGGGCGCAGAGCTCGCTGAGCTCCGGGTCGTGTGCGAGCCCCGCCCCCGCCTGGCCGTAGACGAGCAGCCCCTTCCGGCCGCGCACCAGATAGACCGGCAGGAAGACGAGCTGCTCGTCCACGCTTTCCAGCGCGTCCAGGGCGACCGGCAGATTGAACCGGACCCGGTCCTCGCGGTTCCTGAGGCGGTCCAGGGCCAGGCGGTCGAAGCCGGACGTCACAAGGAGCGGGGTGAACCGCGGGTAATGGTCGCTCCCTGTCACCTGGGACAGTCTGTCCTCGGGCAGCAGGGTCACGACCTCTTCGTCGTAGTGGGCCCGGGTCAGCGGGGTACAGCTCAGGGCCTCGAAGTAGAGCTTGCGGCGGTCCTGGCGGGTGACCACATAGCGGATGTCGTCGTCCACCGAGCGCTGCCCCAACGACGTCAGGGCCAAGCGGCCCCCGGACTCCCGCACATGGCCGATCGCGGTCAGGAAGCGTACGGCCTGCGCGACCAGGGCACGGTCCAGGGCGAAGAACGTGGCGAGCTCGTCGACGGTGTGCAGACGCCCGTGGCGCAGCCCGCGCCCCAGGAAGCGGTCGATGAGGAAGAAGTCCTCGCCCTCGGTGATGTCGGCGCGGATCTCCACCTGCCAGACCGGCAGCAGCAGGGCGTAGAGCCGGGTCGGGACGATGCCATGGCCGAAGGCGGCGTCCTCCAGGACCCGCTCCTGGGGGAAGGGCATGAGGCGCTGGGCGGTGGTCACGGACGGTCTCCTTCCGAGGCCGCGGAGGCATCGTGTCCCGGATCCGGCACGGTCTCGTCGAGCGCCGCCATGACCTCCCGGTAGTTCCGCAGGTCACCGCGGTCCAGCAGATGCTTGTGCAGGTCCTCCGCGAGAGCACGGAAGCCGGGGTCGTCCGCACTGAGCAGGGTGCCCAGGTCACCGGTCAGGACCAGTTGGCTCTTGGCGCGGGTGAAGGCGACGTTGGCGCGGCGCAGCTCCTTGAGGAATCCGATGCGGCCCTCGCGGTTGCTGCGGGTGAAGCCGTACAGGACGACTTCGCTCTCTCCGCCCTGGTAGGAGTCGACGCTGCCGACCGAGGCGTCCGCGAGCTGCGAGTCGCCGATCAGGGGAGTGAGGTGGCGGAGCACCTCCAGGCGCTGGGCGACGTAAGGGACGATCACCACCCACTCGGAACCCCGCCGGTGGTAGAAGGCGGCGAGGCGGGCCAGGAGGCGCGCCTCGCAGAGGTTGGAGGAGCCCTTGCGGCCGCCGCGCTCGGTCCGGCGTCCGCCCGACTCGCGGCGTACGCGCTCGGGCAGCGCGGCGGTGTCGACGAAGGCCATCGGGCTCGCGAACAACGGGTCGGTGTGCCGGTGTTCCTTCTCGGTGAGCAGCTCTCCCCGGTAGAAGACGGCCGAGATGAAGTCGGCGATCTCGGCGGGCATCCGGCGCTGCCGGGTCAGCTGGACGACATGGGAGGCGGGCAGACCGGCACGCAGCTGCTCCAGGGCGCTCTGTGACGTCAGACGGAGGAGCGCGGGGTCGCCGGTGTCCCGGGCCCACTCGGCCACCGTGCTGTCCAGGAAGGGCGGCAGCTGCCGGTCGTCGCCGACCAGGACGCCGCGGCGGACCCGGGTCAGCGGCACCAGCGCGTCCGGGACGCCGATCTGGCCCGCCTCGTCGACGATCCCCAGGTCGAAGTCGACGCCGGACAGCTCGGGCCGGGACGCGGCCCCGATGCAGGTGGCGCCGACCACCTGGGCGTAGCGGACGAGTTCGGGCACGAGCTGGCTCGTGTCCTGGCCGATCGCGGCCCGCCACTGCTCGCTGAGTTCGCGGCGCTGGGTGAGGAGCGGCAGCGACGCCTCCAACTGTCGGTGCAGGGCGTGCAGGGCGGCTGCCGCGTCGGCCGGGTCCCGCAGCCGCGGGGGCGCGGGCACGTCCGGCATGACGGCGCCGAGCGCGCTCACGGCCATGTCGGCGGCCTCGTAGGCGGAGTGCATGCCCGCGCCGAGCAGGTTCTCCGCCGTCCGGCGGGCGGTCCGGGCCGAGCCGACCGCGGGGTCGTCGCGCACCGCGCGGTCGACCTCGGCACGTGCGGCTGCGGTCTGCCGCTCCAGCTCGGGGCCCAGCGTGTCGAGCTGTTGCATCTCGTGCCGGACCGCGGTGAGCTTCTCCTCTCCGCGGCGAGCCCTGAAGCGGTGCAGCCGACCGGTCAACCAGGCGTCGGAGCGCTGCTGTTCGGCCCGCACCGTCGCCTGCAGGCGTGCAGCCCGCTCGGCGAGCGAGGCCCGGGCCGAACTCCGTGCGCTCTCCTCGTGCTGGAGCGCGGTGAGGCGTTCCTGCGCCGATGCGCCGGCCGCGCGGACGGCGTCCCGCAGCCGGAGGGCGGCGGCCTCGTCCCGCCGGGCCAGGTCGTCGACCTGGTCGAGCCGGGTGGCGAGCTCCGCCGTCCAGGGAGCGGCGGCCTCCGCCACCCGGTACGCCTGCATGCGCTGTGCCATCGTGTGGCGGATTCCCTCGGAGAGGTTCTCCGACTGCTCCTCCAGGAGCAGTGGTTTCACATCGGCGTGGACCTTGGTCTCGTCCCCGACCCGGATGACGACGAGATCTCGCGGCAGCCGGGCCAGTACGTTGTCCACGGCGCGGTTGGTGTGGGACGTGACGAGGACCCGGCCGCCGGCGGAGTCGGTCGCGAGCGCGGTGGTGCGGGCGATCTCGGTGATGGTCCGGGTCTTGCCGGTACCGGGCGGTCCGAGCACCACCAACAGGTCCTCGGTGGTCAACGACTTGCGGAACGCTTCGAGTTGTTCGGGGTCGAGCTCCTCGTGCGGCCGCGCGGTCGTCGGCGGGATGGAACGTACGCGATGCTCGACGAGGGCCGCGAGCAGGCCCGGATTCCTGGTGTCCCCCGCGCGGAGGCTCGCGACGGCCTGCCGCTGCTTGTTGAAGACCACGGTGCTCGGGACGAGTTCCAGGGCACCGCGAGCGGGGATCCGGTCCCACGACACGGGCTGGTCGAAGCGGAGGGTGACGGAACTCCCCGCGGTCCTGCTCACCTTGCCGCGGGTCTCCGTATCACCCTGGATGCGGACGAGGCTGCCGGCCGGCGGCAGCTCGGGCCCGATGAGCTGGAACTCGTACACCGACTGCGGAGTGTTGCCGCGCCGACCACCCGTGGCCGTCACACGCTGGTACGGGAAGGGGGCGGCCTCGCGCTCGTCCCGGGTGGTGATCTCCTCGGTCGCGTCGATCAGCCGGTCCAACGTGGCGAGGAACTCCGCCTGGGCTTCGCCGACGGTGGCCTCCGGCTGCTGGGGCTCGGTCTCGCCGAGACCCTCCCAGGCTTCTTCGAGGTCCCGCCACTGGGCGTCCGAGCCCTCGGGCACCGCCCTGAGTTCGAACACCATGTGCCAGGCGGGCGGACGCACCAGAAGACAGGACCGGGCGAGGCGCGCGTGGTCGGCGAGGCGCAGCGGGTCGATGTGCTTGACGAAGTAGCCGGTACCCCGATTCGTCGATTCCAGGCGCAGCCGGTACGCACGCGTGTGGACCAGCAAGGACGGCTTGTACGTGCCGTTGCCCGGGCTGACAATGACGGGGGCGCCGCCTTCGAGCTGGTTCAGGTCGTGGACGATCTGCGTGACGTCGGACGGCAGCCCGGCGCTGGACTCGGACTTTGTCCGGAGCTGTTCGTCCAGCTTGATTCCCGGTACGAGTACCAGGGGAGCGCGCAGGGCGACGGTGGTGACGGACATCGACGGCGCTCCTCAGCGCTGGGGCGGCGGGACGGACGACAGCTCGGGGAGCGCGCCGAGCAGGGCGTCGCGGAACGCACGGATCCTTGGGCGCTCCTGCGGGTCCTCCCGCAGCGCACTGGCGACCGCGTGGACGAGACCGACCGGCACGGCCTCCGTGGTGGGGCGGTAGGGCGGCAGCCCGGGGGCGGGGTAATGTCCGGTCAGGGCCCGGTGGAGCAGCGTACCCAGCTGGTAGACGTCGGTGGCGGGTCCGGGGCGGAAGCGGGAGCCGTACCGTTGCTCGGGCGCTTGACCGGGCCCGGGGTTCTCGCCCGTCCGGGGTGGCACCGCTGCGAGACCGAGGTCGCGCAGCACCGTCCGCTGCCGCTTCATGACGACCGCGGTCGGCTGGAGCGCCCGGTGCGAGTATCCCGCGCGGCTCAGCCGCTCCAGGGCCACGGCCACCTCGGCGAGCCCCTTCACGATCGACCACAGCCGCATCGGGTCCACCGGCGCGGGCGCCTCGGGCAGCAGTTCGTGCAGGGTCTCCAGGGGGTGGCCGAGCTTCGGGTCGGCCGGCCAGGCCAGGGCGAGCGTAGCGGTGTTCCTGCTTCCCGCCAGCTGTACGACGCCCGGGCCGCGGACCTCACGGCACAGCTTGGCTTCCCGCTGGAACACGGCCAACGGGTCGGGGTGCGGGAGGCGGAGCGACCTCGGCCACTCGACCTGGCGCAGCCAGACGTAGGCGCCGGGGGAGCCCGAGTCGGACAACAGGCGGGCCACGGCCTGACGCCGCACCACGTCGCCGTCCCGCGATTCGTGGAGGAGGTCCCCGGGCCTCTTGTACAGCAGATACCGGTGGTCCTCGACCTCGACGACGGGCTGACTGTCCCAGGCCGCGGGTCCGGCCGCGCGGTGGGGTCCGGGCACCACGACGACAGCGGGTGCCGTGGCCGGCTCCGGGCCGGACGGCCGGGCGGGGCGCAGATCGCGCAGCACCCGCACCGCGAAGGCGGCGGCGTGCCGGGACGCTGTCTCCTGGGAGCCCGCGGCGTCCGCGGAGGCCTTGCCGGGGCCGGCGTGGTCGCTGATGCCACGGATGGCGAGCATGCGCACGGTGCCGCGCATGGCGGCCGCTCGTGCGACGCCCTGGCTCTCCATGTCCACGGCCGCGGCGTCGTTGTAGTGGCTCCGAATCCGGCGGACCGTCTCGGAGTCGTGGGAGCCGACCAGCACGTCCCCCGAGGCGATCGGCTCGATGTGCACCCTGGGCACCGGGGTGGGGCGCGCGTCGGGGGAGAGGAAGGCCCACGGGTCGTTGCCTTCCCGGCGGGCGGAGCGCACCAACTGTTCCATGGCGTGGGTCGGTTCCCAGGCCTCGGGCCGCGCGCTGAAGCCGTCCACGTTCTCGCGGCCGCCGTGATATCCGTAGATCTTGCTGGCGACGACGACATCACCGAGCCGGATGTGGTCCTTGAGCGCACCGGCGACGCCGACGAAGAACACCGCCTCGGCGTCGAAGTGTTCAATCGCTGGCTGTGTGACGAGCGCGGCGCGGGTGTTGGTGGGGCCCGTCTCGGCCAGGGCCACTTCCCAGTCGAGGCCCGGTATCCGGCCGACGTCGAGCAGGGTGCCCTGCGGCAGCTCGACCTCGCGTACGTTCGCCAGGTGGCGGCGGACCGCCTCGTACTCCACCTGCAGGGCGGTCAGCACGACCACGGTGGGTCGCCGACGCCTTGTTCCCCCCAACGGAACCCCTCGCATCTCCGGGATCTACGACTCGACCACGACTCCCGCCAGGGCATCCGCCCGGCACCTGAGGTGGAGTTCGAGGATCACACTAGCCCGTATGTTCCGGAGGCCATTCGGTAATCGGTCGACTCCTTCGCGTACTTCGGCGACCCCGCAGCGACGGCACCGTTCCGGTGCAAACTCGCCCAGGAGCCGGGGGTCGGTGCGGGAGAGGATCATCTCGGTCCGGGGGCGGAGCATCGGGTCGAGCCGGTCCGGGCTGCGGGACCACCCAGAAGCGGCGGTCTCGGTGGTGCGCGCGGTGGAGAAGATCTCACTCTTGACCGATCCGGGGGTCACCACCGACACAAGGACCGGAGCCCCGCGCATCCGCATTCCGAGGTGGAGGCTCTCGGTGAGCGCGAGGTTGGCGAACGTGGTGGCGCTGCAGGGGCCCGGTGCGGTGACCTTTTTCAAGGCGTCTGTATCGCGTCGGTCGTGGGTCTGGTGAATTCATTCTGAATTGCAGTCGTGGCAGGGATGTCCCATGCGCTCGATTCCACGACCGGCCTCCGGGGCGGTCATTCGGATCAAGTGATCACCCATGCCGACGGGCAGGGTGAGACTCAGGAATAATGGCCTAGACCATCTATGGGTGTCAAGCCCTCCACCTGGGGTGGCTCCGTCGAACATCCAGCAGGTGAAGGCGAGTTGGTGCTCGCGTCCGGAGGGCCGGGGGGCGGTTGACAGTGGCGGCGTGCACGCGCCACGATGCGTCGCATTGCTCCACGAATTCGCTTTGCCTTGCCAGCCGAACCGAGGAGAGAGATGCCCCCCAGGACGAGTCGCAAGCTCACCGACAAGGAATTCGCGGACATCAAGCAAACGGTCGCGATTCGCTCTGCTTCCCGGGCAGGATTACGTGCCGACCGTTCCTACGCGGCGGATATTCCGCGTGAGGTGAGTCTGCAGCTCACCTACAAGTGCAACCTTCGCTGCACGCACTGCTACCAGTGGAACGAGCAGGGATTCTTCCGGGACTGGGGAATCGACAAGCAGCGGCAGGAACTCGCCCCGGAACTGATCGAGAACATCCTGCGGGAGACGTCGGGGGTGCCCGGGCGGCTGTACATCTGGGGCGGCGAGCCCCTGATGCACAGCAGGTTCGACGAGGTGTCGCGTCTGATCGAACGTTATCCGCGCACCGTGACCATGTGCACCAACGGTCTCCTCTTCCAGCGCCACATGGACGATCTGCTGCGTATCGGGGAGCATCTCAATCTTCTCGTGAGCCTGGACGGGCTGGATTCCGACCACGACGAACTGCGCGGACGCGGCACGTTCAAACGGACGATGAAGAACATGGAGGCCATGCTCGACCTCCAGCGGAAAGACGAGTACCGCGGCCAGGTCTCCGTCGGATGCATGGTCTCCCATGTCACCGTGCACCGGATGTACGAGTTCATGGAATGGGCGGAGGAAGTCGGGGTCAACACCGTCTACTTCCAGTTCCCCTGGTACATCGGCCCGCAGGTCGCCGAGGCGATGGACGACGTCTACCGCGAGCACTTCGCCTGGCTGGAGCCCGACACCGGCACCGCCCGTCCCACCTGGCACTCCTACACGTACCGGCTGCCCGAGGAGCTGCTGCCGGTGCTGCGGGAGTCCATGGCGCGACTGGCCTCCCGCACCTGGTCGCCCCGGATCCGCTATCAGCCGGAACTGACGGAGGACGAGGTGGAGCCGTTCATTCTCGGCACCTCGCGCCCGGCGCAGAGCCGCACCCGCTGCCTGGCCGTCACCAACCGCATGGAAGTGCACGCGGACGGAAACGTGAGTTCGTGCAAGTTCTTCCCGGAGTTCGTCGTCGGGAATCTCTACGAGACGCCGACGCTGCAACTGTGGCAGAGCGAGCGGTTCCGCCGTGTCCGGACCATCCTCGCGGAGACGGGAATGATGCCGGTCTGCTCGAAGTGCATTCTTCTCTACATGAACGGGGTGTGAACGGTGCAGGAAATGAACGACATCGAGACCCGTGTGATGCACGTCCTGGCCAAGGCGCTCAGCCGTAGAACCGAGCCCGTAGAGATATCGCCCGACGTCGACATGGTCGCCGGCCTCGGTCTGGATTCGCTGGAAGCCATCGAATTCCTTCTGCAGATCGAGGACGAGTTCGACATCGAGCTGGACTTCGAGAACCTGAGCCTGCAGCAGCTCAATTCGGTCCGTACCTTCAGCGCCGAGGTCGTCGCGCGCCGGGAACCCTCCCGGTGACGGCCGGAGCGGGCCCGCGGCGGCCCCGGGGCACCGCCCGCTTCGGCACCTTCGACGCGGAGCGGTTCTGGCGCCCCGCCTCCCTCGCCCGGTTACCCAGCCTGGCGGGCGCCGGGGCCCACTCGGTGGTCGCCGGCCTGGACGAGACGCTCGCCGCGGCCTGCCGGCCCGACGACCTGCTGGTCACCCGGGGCGCCCTGGCCCCGGCCCAGATCGACGCACTCGGCGCGGCAGGCATCACCTTCCGGTCCCTGGCAGCCGGAGAAGCCACGACGGGCGACGCCGGAGCCGTCGTGGAGCAGGCGCTCGCCGATGACCCCGCCCTGTGCGCCGCCCTGGCCACGACCGCGGACATCCGGCCGTACGCGGTACTCCCGGCGACCGCGCGGCTGCTACGGCGGCATCCCGGAAGAGCCGGCGAGCTGCCGCCCCCCTCCGTGGTCCAGCAGGTCAACGGCAAGGCGTGGTCGTCGGAGCTGGCGGCCGCGCTCGGACTCCCCGGAGCGGGCACCGTGGTCCGCTCCGCGGACGAACTCACCGCCGCCGTGGAACGGCTCGCGGGCACGGTCCTGGTGAAGGACCCCTACGGGGTGGCCGGCCGGGGCACCGTCGAACTCACCGGGCCGGGGGCGCTGCGCCGGCTGGTACACCGACTGCGGACCCAGGAGGGCGAGGGGCTGCACACCGAACTGGTGGTGCAGCTCCGCTACGAGCGGGCCCACGACTTCTCCGCCCATCTGGAGGTGCGCCGCGACGGCACCTGGTCCCTGCGCGGCCTTCAGGGCATGACCAACGGCGGCTACCGGCACGCGGTCTCCCACCCGGTGCCGCCGGAGCTGCCCGCCGAACTCGACCGGCGCGGCTATCCGGCCGTCCTGGAGCGGGTGGCGGGCGCCCTCGCCGCGGCCGGCTACTTCGGCCCCGCCGGAATCGACTCCATGCTGCTGGCCGACGGCGGCTGGCTGCCCGTGCTGGAGATCAACGCCCGGATGTCGATGGGGCTGCTCACCCTGGAGCTCGACGAACGCGTCCGGCCGCACGGCCTGCGGGCGCATCTGTGGCAACAGGACATGTTCGTGGAACCCGGAGCCGACGTGACCTCACTCCTGTCCGCGCTGCGTGCGGCGGGACTGCTCTACGGCGGCGGCGCCCGGCCCGGGGTCCTGCCCCTGTCCGGCGGCACCCTGCGCACCCCGAGGGGCCGGCTCGTCTGCGCCGCGCTCTGCGCACCGGGCGACTTCCCGGCGCTGCGCGCCCGTACCGAGGGCTGCGCGGCGACCGCCGGGATCTCCACGACACGTGCGGAGGTGCCCGCCGGATGATCGCCGTCCTCACCTCCGGGGTGGCGCTGGGCGCCCACGTCCCGGGCCTGCGCCTCGCCCAGCGGCTGCGCGAGCGCGGCGCGGACGTCATGGTCGACGTACTGGAACGCCGGCTGCCCGCCGACCGGCTGGCGGCCGTCGTGGAATCCCGCCGACGCTTCCAGCGGGACCTGCGCTTCGCGGTGGCCGCCCAGGGCCTGGCGACCGACCCGGTCGACGACATCGCACCGCGGACCGTGGCGGCGCTGGAGAAGCACTGGGAGGACCAGGGGGTCGAGACCTTCGTGGTGTTCTCCGGCTTCTGGCTGCGCCTCCTCGACGGCTACCTCGACCGCCGGCCGACCCGCACCATCGCCTGCCATGTCGACGCCGTGGTCTCGCCGTCGTACCGGCGGGCGGGCCGCTGTGCGCCCGGCGCCGAGCATGTGTGGCTGGCCCGCGAGGACGGCACCCTGCCCTGGACCATCCCCGTCGACACCCGGCCGCCGGTCCCCTGGTCCGCGCGCGGGGGACGGCTGCTGGTCCACGGCGGCGGCTGGGCCATCGGCAGCTACCGGGAGCGGGCACGGGAACTGGCAGGGGCCGGTCTGCCGCTCGACCTGATCGTGCCCGAGGCGTCCGCGGCCGTCGAAGGGGTCCGGTGCCTCACCCTCGACCCCGACTGGCATCCCTGGCACGACGACGGTCTGCCACCGCTGCTCGAAGTCCCCACGGAACCCGGGCGCCCGGCGGATTCCCGGGGGCGGGGGCGGCAGCTCTCGTACGAGCTGGCCCGGTCGGCGAGCGCCATCGTCAGCAAACCCGGCGGCGGGACCCTGCTCGACAGCCTCTGGACGGCCACCCCACTGGTCCTGCTGGAGCCGGCGGGCCGCCACGAGGCCGCCAACGGAAGGCTGTGGCGGCGGCTCGGCTTCGCCCTGTCCTACGACGACTGGCGTGCCGACGGCTTCGCCCCCGAACGCCTGGAGCCCCTGCACCGGGCACTGCTCGGTGCCGCCGCCCGGCCGCGCAACCTGCTCGACGGCCTGCTGACCCCGCGAACCTGAGGCGAAGGCGGAACACCCATGACCACCACCATCCACGACCAGGACCTGCGGGCCGCACAGCAGATCTGGGACTACCTGCTCCTCGACGGCCCGGTCCGCCCCTGCTCCGCCGCGATCGGACTCGGCAGCCACGACCTCGGGGTCGCGACGACCGCGGCCGGCCACTACCGTGCCGGGCTCTTCCCGACGCTCGTGTTCACCGGCGGCAACAGCCCCACCACCAAGGACCGGTTCCCGCGCGGCGAAGCGGTGCACTACCGGGAGCACGCGATCGCCCTCGGCGTCCCCGAGGGCGCCGTGCTGGTCGAACCGCGCGCCGCCAACACCGGGCAGAACATCACCTACACACGGGCGTTGCTGGACCAGCGGGGCCTGGCCGTCGACTCCGTACTGCTCGTCTGCAAGCCGTACATGGAGCGACGGGCGTACGCCACCTGCCGCAAGCTGTGGCCGGAGGTCGCTGTCGGGTGCGCGTCCGAACGCATCGGCCTGGCGGACTACCTGGAGGTCATCGGAGACCGCAAGCTCGTCATCGACATGCTGGTCGGGGAGTTGCAGCGCATCCGGGAGTACCCGCGGCTCGGCTTCGCGACCGAGCAGCCGGTCCCCGCCCCGGTCCTCGGGGCCTACGACCGTCTGGTGCGCGCCGGGTACGACAGCCGCCTGGTCAAGGCGTGACCGGACGGCCGTCGCACGGTCCGTCTCAGCCCCGGCCGTCGACACGGCGCAGCCGCCGGATCGACGGCACGGCGAGCAGCGCCGCCGACACGGCCACGGTGCACACCGCACCGGCCAGCAGCATGGACCGCCGGCCGAACAGCTCCGCGGCGGGCCCGGCCAGCACCTCGCCGACCGGAAGGAACGCGATCGAGCCCGCGATGTCGTAGGCGTACACGCGGTTGACCACCTCGTGCGGCACCTGGGTCTGGATGCTGGTCGCCCACATCACCCCCCAGAACGCGATCCCCAGACCGCCGACGGCCGCGCCCGCCGCGATCGCCGGTACCGGCAGCCCGCTGCCCACCACGAACGGGAGGACGGCGAAAAGCCCCACCCCCACCGCCCCGGCCCGCAGGGGGAAGACGGGCCGGAGCCGCATGGCGAGGAGACCGCCGGCGACGGTGCCGCAGCCGAGCGCCGAGTTGACGAGGCCGTAGTCGGTCACACCGTGCCGCTGGACCATCTCCGTGGCGACCAGCGGGGCGGTGGGGCCACGCGCCGTCAGCGCGAAGAAGCTCCACAGCGCCAGGACACCCCACAGCCACGGCCGCACCCGGACCGCCCGCCAGCCCTCTGCCAGCCCCTGGCGCATGGAGCCGGTCGCGGACCGCGCCGTTCCCGATTCCCCGATCCGCTTCTCCGGCCGCGCCGTACGGCCCGGCAGCCGCATCGCCCACAGGCACAGGGCGCTGGCCGCGTAGGTCCCGGCGTGCACGGCGAAGACGCTGCCGGCCGACGCCACGGCGACCAGCAGACCGGCGGCCGTCGGCCCGGCGAGCGACATCACCGCCTCGACGGTGCGGATCGCCCCGTTGCCCCGCTGGGTGTCCGAGGACAGCCGGCGTACCGTGCCGGCCACTCCGGGCTGGAAGACCGCGGCGGCGCCACCGTTGACGAGACCGATCACCACGATCTGCCAGAGCGCCACCCGGCCGGAGAGGAAGAGACCGGCCGCGCAGGACTGGCTCACCAGCCGGACCAGGTCCGCCCCGATCATCAGCCGCCGGGGATCGACCCGGTCGGCGATCACCCCGGCGAAGACGACCAGGACGGCCCAGGACACCGTGGGCACCGCCATGGCCACACCGACCGACGTGGTGCTGTGGCCCTGTTGCAGCAGCCCTCCGGCCAGCGCCACCGGCAGCATCGTGTCGCCGAGCCGGGCCACGGCACGGGAGAGGAAGAACAGCCCGAAGTCCCGTGACCACAGCCGCCGTTCGCGCTCTTCCACCGCCACGTCACCGCCGGCTTCGGGGTGCGCCCGCGCACTCACCGCGGCAACACGCTCTCGACCAGGGACGCGACCGTGCCGTCCGCGTCGCGCGCCGCACCGGCCAGCAGCGCCAGTACGTCGTCGGCGATTTCCTCGGCCATGGCCGGCCCGCCGGGCGGACCCCCGCAGAAGGCCCGCGCGGCCGTCGCCTCGGGGGTGAACTCGAACCGCAGGGTGGTGACGCTCAGGTCCAGGGCCGGGCGGAACGGGCCCAGATCGCGCGGAGTGCGCTCGTCCGGTTCCGGGACCCGGCCGGTGGCGCCCGCGAAGGGCGTGGCGGCCCCGCCCGCCGTCCCCACGTGCAGCTGTACGTAGTCGACACCGTCGGAGAGCAGCGCCGCGCCCAACGGCGGTACGGCACAGGCGAGATCCGCGACGCTCAGCGCGGAGAAGCGGAGGGCGGGCAGATTCTGGCCCATGACGGAGGCGAAGCAGTCCTTCACGGCCTGGTCGGGATCGATGCGGCAGACCACCGGACGGTCGTGCACGAAGCAGCCGGCCGCGACGTCGAACCCGGACCGCTGCCGCGTGGAGACCGGCGTGAACAGCGCGAGCGTACGCGGCCCGCCGCGGTGCCAGATCGCCGCCGCGGTCAGCGCCGCCAGAACCGCGAAGGCGGTGGCCCCGTGGGCCCGGCAGACGGTGTCGACCAGCGTGTGCAGAGCCGGCCCCCGGTAGAGCTTCTGGACCTGGCCCAGTAAGAGCTCGCCCGCCCGCCCGGCGCCCGGTCCGCCGGGCCGGGGGATCAGCCCCGCAATCGGTTCGAGGCCGTCCAGGGTGCGGGACCAGTACCGGATCTCGCGCTCGGCCCGCGTCGCGGCCTCGACCCGCTGTTCGCACAACTCACGGTATCCCACCGGTAGTTCCGCCGGTCCGCTGTCGGCCCGTCCGGGCTCCTCGGCCAGCAGGGCCGCCAGTTCGGCCGTCAGGACCCGCTCGGCATGCCCGTCGCAGACGAGATGGTCGAGGGTCACCAGCAGGAACCGCTCCGGCCCGGCCGAGTCCTCGATCAGCTCGTACTCCGCACGGCCGGGGATCTCGCGCACCTGTGGCGATCCCAGGCAGGCGGCCTTCCGGGCGGCCAGCAGCTCGCCCGCGCTCCCACCGGGGCGCGCGACGACGGTGCGCAGCCGGGGCGGGACGTCCTCGATCCGCTGGAGATAGGGCGCCCGCCCGACCAGGGCGCTGCGCAGCGCCTCCTGCCGCCGCTCCAGACGGGAGATCGCGGACCGGATCCGGGCCCCGGTCACCTCTGGCCGCAGCGGCAGGGAGATCAGTGTGTTGCGGAAGATCCCGGGGCCGAAGAGGCCCTCCAGGAAGAGCATGCTCCGTTGTTCCGGAGCGAGCGGGAACGGGGGCAACGAGATTCTCCCGACGTGGAGTTCAGCCTCGAACCAGAATGGACTGGACCAATTTTGTCGATCGAGAGGGGATGCTAGGTCCTCGTCGGGATCACGGCAAGAGCCACGGACGGCACCGCTGCCGTCCGTGGCTCCTGTCCGGTCGTTGTCCCCGGGGCGCGCTACCTGCGCATCACCAGGAAGGTGATCAGCGCGGCGAGGGCCAGCCCGCACAGCACCGCCGCGGCGATCTTGGCCTTGCTGTAGGGGCGTTCGCCGATGACCTCGGCGGTGCGGGCGTTCACCATGACCTGCCAGCTGGTTCCCGCGTACAGATAGGTCAGGAACCACACGGGCAGCAGCATCAGCTTGAACGTGAGCGCCGAGTAGTGCGTGTCCAGCGAGCTGACCCGCTGCTCGTCACCGCCGATGTCGGCCCGGCAGTCGGACCTGATGACGGTGGCCATCCGCTCCTTGGCCGTCACCAGCCCGTCCTCGGGCTCGATGTCGTACCGCACGGTCTGGAACCCGGCCAGGTACTCCGCCTGAAACGGCCTGGCCTCCTCCAGCGGCCACGGGGTGAGCTTGTCGAGCTGCTCGTTGCCGACGTGGGTGGTCCCGGCGACGAGGACGTCGTCGAACGCGCGGCCGACCGTACCGGAGGCGGGGGACCAGCGGGTCCGGCGCACCTCGCGGGTCTTGGTGACGGTCTCGCCGTTCTCGGTGGTGGTGTAGGTCTCGGTGACGTAGTAGTAGTCGCCGCGCTGGCCCCGGTAGTGGGTGAGCGTCTGCGCGTCGTAGGTCCAGTGCGGCAGGTAGCTGCCCCGGAACGTCTCCGCCTCGCCGACCTTCTTCAGCCGGGAGGGCGCGAACCAGCGGGACGAGGTCCAGGCGCGCAGCGCCTCCCGGGCCGCGTCCCGGTCCAGGCCGAAGGGGAGCACGGCCTCCGGCCGCACCCGCTCGGCGGCCGGGGCGTCGGCGACCAGCGCGGTGTCGCAGAACTGGCAGCGCAGGGAGAGGGCGTCGCTCTCGGTGTGGGCGCCGCAGCCCGGACAGACATAGGTGTGCGTCCCCTCGGCCGGGGCGCTCCGCTCCGCGACGGGCAGGGCGGCCAGCTCGTCGAAGCCGTGCTCGCGGACCTCGCGCCCCGCCGCGGCCACCGCCTGCTCATGACCGCAGTACGGGCAGTGCATGGCGTCGGAGCCCGGCGCGAACACCACCGCGGCGCCGCACGCCGGACAGGGGTAGGAACGGGAACCGGCGCCGCCCCGGGCGCTCTGCTCTTCGGTGTCCACCGTCGTACCGCCCCTCAGCCCTGCGGCGGGAGCGGCGGGGGCACGGCCCCGAAGAGCCCGCCGATGTCGGGCACCTGTCCGGCGGGGAGCCAGCCGGACATCCCCTCCTTCCAGACGAGCACCGTCCGGGTCAGGGTGCCCGCGCTCACCAGGCCGGCCAGCGCCGCCCGGTCGTAGGGCCCCTGCTGGGTGCCGTCGACGCCGAGGAACCACTGCTCCGCCACGGGCAGCGGCGGCGGGCCCGTAGGAGGCACGGGAGCGGCGGCGGCAGCGGGCTGCGGGGCGAGCCCGGCGGCCATCCGCTGCCCGGCGGCCATCCCGAGCCCCAGCCCCATGCCGTCACCGACACCGCTGCCGGGCGTGTTCGCGGCGGCGGCGAGCGCGTCGGCCGCCCGGAGCTGGGTGTACTGGTCGAGATTGCCCGCGATGCCCATCCGGGAACGGGTGTCGATGGCCTCCTCGACCTCCGGCGGCAGCGAGATGTTCTCGATGACGAACGTGGGGACGGCGATGCCGACCGGCTGCAGCTCCTGGGTGAGCACCCCCGCGAGCCTGGCGCCGATGGCCTCCTGCTGGGTCGCCAGATCCAGCATCGGCACCCCCGAGGAGGCCAGCGCGCCGCCCAGTTTCCCGACGATCAGCCGGCGCAGGTACTGCTGCACCTCCTCGGTACGGAACTGCGGGTCCGTACCGGCCAGCTCGCGCAGCAGCGCCGCCGGGTCGACGACCCGCGCCGCGTAGGCGCCGAAGGCCCGCAGCCGCACCATGCCGAACTCGGGGTCGCGGACGATGACGGGGCTCTGCGTGCCCCACTTCATGTCGGTGAACTGGCGGGTGGTGACGAAGTACACCTCGGCCTTGAACGGCGAGTCGAAGCCGTACTTCCAGCCCTTCAGCGTGGACAGCACCGGCATGTTCTGCGTCTGCAGGGTGTACGTGCCCGGCTGGAAGACGTCCGCTATTCGGCCCTCGTTGACGAAGACCGCGGTCTGGGACTCGCGGACGACGAGCTTGGCGCCCATCTTGATCTCGTTGTCGTGGCGCGGAAAACGCCACACGATGGTGTCCCGGCTGTCGTCGGTCCACTCGATGATGTCGATGAATTCCCCGCGGATGCTGTCGAACAGCCCCATGGAACTTCCCCCGCTCGCTGATGCGCCCCGCTTCCGAACTGACAGGGAACGATAGCAACCGGCACCGACAGCCGGCCGGGCCGCTTCGGTGTTCTCGCTGCTCGGACGGGGTGCCGGACGGTCCCGGACGCCGTTTCGGCCGCCGAGCCGCCGGACGGGCCGCACCCGGCCCGCCCCACGGCCGCGTGCTACGTTCGCGTCATCGGACGACCGGGGGCGCGCAGGTGACGGAAGCAGGCGGACCGCAGTCGACGTCGCAGGCACGGCTGAGGAGGCGGCCCCAGCAGGCACGCAGCCGCGCCCGG
This sequence comes from Streptomyces sp. NPDC001108, assembly GCF_053598535.1. Lineage (NCBI taxonomy): Bacteria > Bacillati > Actinomycetota > Actinomycetes > Kitasatosporales > Streptomycetaceae > Streptomyces > Streptomyces sp. NPDC001108. Next base: position 159,646 of record NZ_JBSFKL010000008.1, on the reverse strand, counting down.
GTCGAGGCCGTCCTCGCCGCGGCCGACCGGATCCTCTCCCAGGAGGGGTACGAGGCGCTGACGATGCGGCGGATCGCCGAGGAGGCGGGCACGCCGGTCGGCAGCATCTACCAGTTCTACTCCGACAAGAGCGCCGTCGTGGACGCGCTCGGCCGGCGCTACCTCGACGCGTTCAAGACCGCCATCGACGGACTCGTCGAGCGCGCCCTCCGGGGCGGGCTGACCGATCCGGTGGGCACGATGGTCGACAGCTACGCGGAGATCTTCCGGTCCCAGGAGGGCGGCACGGCCCTGTGGGCCGGGCGCCATCTCAGCCCCGAGCTCGCACGGGCCGACGAGGCGAGCAACGCGTACATCGCCGAGGGGCTGCGGCGCATCGTGGAGCATCTGACCGGCGCGTCCGGCGGCGAGCGGGTCGAGCGGGCGACGCGGATGGTGGTCTGGGCCGCCAACGCCGTGCTGCACGAGGTGTTCAGCGGCGACGGCGACCCGGATCCGGAGACCGTGGACGAGCTCAAGCGGATGCTGAACGCCTACTGGGCCGACCTGACCGGGCGGCTGACGGCCGAGGGGTGAACCGGGGCCGTCAGCCGCTCGCCGTCAGTCGCTGTGGACGCCGACCTCCTTGAGCGAGAAGCCCCAGTCGGTGCCGCGCTCCGCGCACTGGATCCGCACGTAGCGTGCCGGGGTCCGGGCGAACCACGCCGTGTCCAGGCCGCCGTCACCGGCGGTCGTCGACCAGACCGTCCGCCACTCCTCGCCGTCCTGCGACAGTTCGACGCGGTACGCCTTCGCGTACGCCGCCTCCCAGTCGAGGGTGACGCGCTTGACCGGCTTCACCGAGCCGAGGTCGATCCTCAGCCACTGGTCGTTCTTCCACTCGCTGGCCCAGCGGGTGGACCTGTCCCCGTCCACGGCCTTCCCCGCGGCGAAGTCGACGAACGGGTTCCACCACTGGGTCGTGGACGCCGAGGCGGCCGCGCCCGTAGCGAGATCGGCTCCGGACGCGTGCTTCTCGGTGCTGCCCCAGGTGCGCAGGTAGGACTCGGCCCCCTTGAAGAGGTCGTCCACGACCTTCTGGCCGCCGACGATCCGGATGTCCTCGATCCAGTCCGGGACCATGCCGTAGTGGGCGCCGCCGTCGGTGTTGAAGTCCCAGGTGCGGTCGCCTGTGGTCTGCTTGTCGATCACCGAGCCGCCGTCGGTGCTGCGGAACGGGTACGTCACCGGGTTCGGCGTGTCGGCACCCCGCGGGGCCGGCCAGCCGCCCACACCGTTCATGTCGGTGCCGAAGCCGTAACCGACCTGGTACTTCTCGCGCAGCGCCTCGGTGCGCCGGGCCTCCGCGCTGAAGCCCTCGGAGCCGCCCATGTACTGCGCGGCGAACCCGCCCAGCTTGTAGAGGCGCTCGGTCCAGCCGAGGTCCATCCAGCTGTGCGAGGAGATGGCTCCGGGGTACGCCTCGGATTCGAGGATGTCGAAGGCCTGACCGGCGGCCTTGACGCTCATGTGGTCGAGTTCCAGCATCATGTGACGCTTCATCATGCCGCGTACGGCGTAGGCGCCGAGATCGGTCAGCCCGCGGGTGTTGCACTGCGCGCCCGAGGCGTACGAGGGGACGGCCACCCCCTTGGGCAGCCGGCTCTCCGCCTCCGACGCCGTCGCGTTGCCGATGGGGTTGTCGTGCTGCGGACCGCGGCAGTCCTCCGTCTTCCAGAACGTGCCGGTCGACAGGAACTGGCCCACGTTGATCGCCGTACCGAGGGCGCCGGAGTCGAAGCGCACCCCGCACAGGGCGTTGTCGAACTTGTGGCACAGGAACATGCTGCTCACGCCCAGCCCGCGCAGCTCGTCCAGGCCGCGGTCGATGTCCTGCTCGCTGCACTGCGCGACGTCCAGGATCTGCTTGCAGCCGAACGGTTCGGAGGTCTCGACGCCCATGACGACGGCGAGCTTGCCCTGCTCGACGACCTGGCGGGCCTGCGTGCTGCTGGTGACGATCCGGAACCAGCCCTTGCCGGGGCCGCCGTACATCGTGTCGATGAACGCCTGCATGTCGTACGTCTTCTTGGCTTCGAGGCGGATGGCGGCCATCTCGTCGCAGCCGCGGTCCTTGAAGAAGTAGACGGAGCAGATCACGCCGTTGGTGACCAGGTTGTTCACCAGCACCCGCTGGCCGCCGCGCCAGGCCCGTTCGATCCAGGCGTAGTAGTTCTGCTGATGGGTCAGCGAGTCGTGGGCGGGCCAGTCCTTGAAGGTGGGCCACCCGTCGGGGTCGTGCTTGCCGTCGCCACCCTTGGTGATCATGTCGAAGATGGCGAGCGAGCCGTCGGGGTAGTGCTCGGGGCAGTCCTTGAGCGCGTCGGCGACGCCCTGCTCGGAGAACGGCTTGCCGCAGATCAGCCGGCCGCCGAAGCCCTCGTTGGACATGATGTGGTCATGGGCGTCGACGAAGCCCCGTACGCGTCCCTGGGCGTCGGTGCCCTTGAAGGGTTCGCCCGTCACGTCGATGCGGGAGTCGGGCGCGGGCCGCGCGGTCGGGTTCCACCAGCCCGGATCGGATTCCGCCGCGGAGCTGGGCAGCGGGCCGAGCACCAGGGCCATCACGGCCAGGAGCAGTGACACCACCGTGAGGGAGCCGAGCCTGCGGCGTGGGGGTCGAACCATGGTCATCACTCACCTTGATTGACATGCGCATTCAAGTTACTGGCGGGTTCAGAATCGTGACCACGGCCGACGGAGTCAATGGCCCGGTTCAAGAAAGATGAGAATTTCTCATCTTTCTTGAACTCGCGCTGCGCGGAGGCGGGTTGTCGGTCCGTCGAGCGTCGACTGCCTGTGTGCCGGGACTCGGCCCCGCGACCGCCGTCATGCCACGCCGCGGATCCGGTGGACCAGGAGGCCGCCGACGAGGGTGACGAGGGCGGTGGCGGTGTAGAGGCCGGTGTAGCCGCCGAGGTGGGCGATGACGGGTGCGGCGAGGGCGGGTGCGAGGACCTGCGGTCCCGAGTTGGCGATGTTGATGACGCCGAGGTCCTTGGCGCGGTCGGCGGCGTCGGGCAGGACCTGCGTGACCAGGGCCTGGTCGACGGCGAGGTAGACGCCGTAGCCGGCACCGAGGACGGCCGCGGCGGCGAGGGCGGCGGGCCAGGTGTGGAACAGGGCGAGCACCACCGCCGCCACGGCCATGACCAGTGAGCACAGGACGACGAAGACCTTGCGGCGCCCGGCACGGTCGGACAGGGCACCGGCGGGGACGGCCGTGAGCGCCGCGCAGAGCGTGTAGACCACCGTGAGGATCAGCACCCCGGTGCCGGGGTCGCCGTAGTGGACCGCGTCGGCGAGGAAGTAGAACAGGTAGAGGGTGCCGAGGGCGTTGCCGAGGTTGATCAGGAAGCGGGTGAGCCAGGCCCAGCCGAAGTCCGGGTGTTTCCGGGGGCTCACCCACAGCGAGCGGACGAAGGTGCGCACGTCGAGCGCGGGGCGCAGTTCCCGGGGCAGGGGAGGCTCGGAGTGGCGCAGTACGAAGGGGAGCGCGAGCGCGACGGTGAGTACGGCGAGCAGGCCGTAGCCGGAGCGGACGCCGGTGATCAGCTGGGTGGTGAGCAGCGCGCCGAGGACGAGGCCGAAGGACTGCATGAGGCCGGTCCAGCCGGACACCTGGGCGCGCTGCGCGAGCGGCACGCGGTCGGCGATCGGGGTGGTGACCCCGGCCAGCATGGCGTTCAGGCCCGCCTGCGCGAGGCACCAGCCGACGGCGACCCCGGCCACGGTGTGCTGGCCGGCGGTGAACACCAGGCCCGCCGCCCCGGCCAGGCCGCCGCCGAGGATCCAGGGCCGGCGGCGGCCGAAACGGCCGGTGGTGCGGTCCGACCACGCCCCGGCGAGCGGGTTGGTCACGACGGCGACGAGTGCACCGAGGCCGGTGACCAGGGAGAGCGCGCCGTTCTTGCCCTGTGGGTCGATGTGCTCCAGCTGAAGGGGCAGCAAGATCTGGATGGGCGTCATGAACGCCATGAAGACGGCGAGCGTGGCCAGCGAGAGGTGCGCCGTCCAGCCGGCCCTGACCGGGGCGGTGGGCTCGGCGAAGACGGCGGCGTCCGCCGCGGAGGCGTGGGGCATGGCGACTCCGTCGCTCAGGACCGCTGGGAGGCAATCAGGTCGCGGTACCACCCGAAGCTGTCCCGGGGGGTGCGGCGACCGGTGGAGAAGTCGACCTCGACCAGGCCGAAGCGCTGGTGGTAGCCCTCGGCCCACTCGAAGTTGTCGAGCAGCGACCAGGTGAAGTAGCCGCGTACGTCCACCCCGAGGTCGACGGCGCGGGCGATCGCGGCGATGTGCCCGGCGAGGTAGTCGATGCGCGCCCGGTCGTGCAGTCCGGCCGGCTGGGAGCAGCCGTTCTCGGTGATCCACATCGGCGGAAGACGGTCGCCGTAGCGGTCCTGGAGGCCGGTGAGCAGCTCCGTCAGCCCGTCCGGGACCACCGGCCAGTCGAACGCGGTCCGCTCGTACGGCTCCGCGGGCTCGGCCAGGTCGAAGGGGAGTGCGGCGGCGGGATCGGCGGGGGCGGTCACCCAGGTGGGGTTGTAGTAGTTGACGCCCAGTCCGTCCAGCGGAGCGGAGATCGTGGCGAGGTCACCGTCGCGCACCACGCCTCCCCAGCTGCCGTCGGTCATGCCGTAGGCCGAGAGGTCCGGATAACTCCCGTTCAGGATCGGGTCGTTGAAGAGACGGTTGTGCAGCACGTCGTAGGCGTGGGCGGCCGCCACGTCCTCGTCCCGCCGGGCGTCGGGGCGCAGCCGGACGGGGGTGCAGTTGTTGGCGATCAGCACCTGGGCGTTCGGCACGGCGGCCCGCAGCGCCGCGGTCGCGAGGCCGTGGCCGAGCAGTTGGTGGTGCGCCACGGGCAGTGCGTCCAGCATCAGCGCGTGGCCGGGGGCGTGGACGCCGAATCCGTAGCCGAAGGACATGTGGACGAAGGGCTCGTTCAGGGTGATCCACCGCGCGACGCGGTCGCCCAGCCGCTCGGCGACCACGGCCGCGTACTCGGCGAACCGGTGGGCGGTCTCGCGGTTCAGCCATCCGCCCCCGTCCTCCAGGGCCTGCGGCAGGTCCCAGTGGAACAGGGTGGGCGTGGGCTCGATCCCGGCGTCGAGCAGGGAGTCGACCAGCCGGTCGTAGAAGTCCAGTCCGCGCGGCTCGACCCGGCCCGCGCCAGCCGGCAGCACCCGGGTCCAGGAGAGGGAGAACCGGTAGGCGTCGAGCCCGAGGCGGCGCATCAGCGCGACGTCCTCCTCGAACCTGCGGTGGTGGTCGCAGGCGGTGTCGCCGGTGTGACCGTCGCGCACGGCCCCGGGGCGCCGCACGAAGGTGTCCCAGATGGATGCCCCCTTTCCGTCCGCCTCGGCCGCGCCCTCGATCTGGTACGCGGCGGTCGACGCACCCCAGACGAAGCCGGCCGGGAGCCGGGGGGAGCGGGTGGCATCGGTGGAACTCGTCGTCACTGGCGCCTGCCTTCATGGGTGAGATGCGGGCCGTCCGGATCCGGCCGTCCGCGCATGGCTCCGGAACTCCGCCGACCGGCGGCCCGGGGGCGGCGTTCCGTGGCCGGGGCACGCCGCCCGAGGTGGGCCGCACCGTAACATGAACGTGCGTTCATGTTCTATGGGTCGGCAGGACCGGGACGGGACGCCCTCCGGTGGGCCGGGCCGGGGTGGCCGGGAAGCGGCGCGAGCGCCCGCGCGGACGCCGCTACGGGCGCGGGCCGTCCAGGTGCTTTCAGGGGCATGCGCTCACGATGTGACGCGGGTCACCGCAACGGGCGGGCGGCCGCGGAGAGGAAGGGGACGCGAGGAGCAGCCGGACGGAGAGGCATTCATGCGCGAGCGCATACGAGCAGGTGGCAGAGAGGCGTTCGCCGACCTCTACGAGGAACACGCCAGAGGCGTCTACAACCACGCCTTCCGGCTGACCGGTGACTGGTCGACGGCGGAGGAGGTGGTGTCCGACACCTTCCTGGAGGCCTGGCGCAGCCGGGAGAAGGTCGAGCCGCACGGCTGGTCGCTGCGGCCGTGGCTGTGGGGCATCGCCACCAACAAGGCGCGCAACACCAATCGGGGCCTGCGTCGGCGGATCGCCTTCCTGGCCCGGCGGCCCGCGACGGAGAAGGCCGCGGACTTCGCGGACGAATCGGTGTCTCGGCTCGACAGCGGCCGCGAACTGGACTCCGTGCGCCAGGCGTTGACGCTGCTGCGCCGCCCCGAGCGGGAGGTTCTGGCCCTGTGCGTCCCGCCCCACTGCGTGCTGATCATTGAGGAGTCCGGCCACGAAAATGGCTGTGGGCCCCGGAAACAATGAGAACCAGACAGCTCCAACGCGAAGGGACGAGAACGAGCCTCCACACGCCACCCCTCGCACCAGGTGTCCGCGGCATCCTCATCGAGCCCCGACGTTCCCGGGGGCGGCCCGGGCCGGTCCCGCCCGCGTACGGGAAGGACCGGCCCGGCCGTCGGCTACCGGCCCGGTGCCACCGGGGCCGGGGCATAGCCGGTGGGGCGGGAGGTGAAGGTGCCGCGCCCCTGGGTCCGGCTGCGCAGCCGGGTCGCGTAGCCGAACAGCTCCGCCAGCGGCACGGTCGCCGTGAGCACCGCCGTACCCGAACGGGCGGTCTGGCCGGAGACCCGGCCGCGCCGGGCCGCCAGATCGCCGAGCACCCCGCCCACGGCGTCGTCGGGCACCGTCACGGTGACCTCCGCCACCGGCTCCAGCAGCACCATCGCGCTCGCCCGCAGCGCCTCGCGGAGCGCGAACCGGCCGGCCGTGCGGAACGCCATCTCCGAGGAGTCCTTGGAGTGGGTCGCCCCGTCGGTCAGTGTGACCCGCACCCCGGTCACCGGATGCCCGCCGAGGGGGCCCTCGGCCAGCGCGTCCCGGCAGCCCGCCTCCACCGCCCGGACGTACTCCTGCGGCACCCGGCCGCCGACGACCGTGGACCGGAACGCGAAACCGGCCTCGCCGCCGTCCCCGTCCCCGGCCTCCAACGGCTCGACGTCGAGGACGACATGGGCGAACTGGCCCGCCCCGCCGTCCTGCTTCACATGCCGGTACACCAGCCCCGAGACCCCGCGGGCCACCGTCTCCCGGTACGCCACCTGCGGCCGGCCGACGCCGATCTCCAGCTCGTGCGCGCGCCGGATCTTCTCCACCGCGACCTCCAGATGCAGTTCTCCCATCCCCGACAGCACCGTCTGACCGGTCTCGGGGTCGGTCCGGACCGTCAGCGAGGGGTCCTCCTCGACGATCCGCGCCAGCGCCGTCACCAGCCGTTCGGTGTCGGTGCTCCGCCGCGCCTCGACCGCCACCGAGACCACCGGGGCGGCGGCGGAGGGCGGTTCGAGCACCAGCGGGGCCGAGGGCGCGCAGAGCGTGGCCCCGGCGCGGGCCGCCTTGAGCCCGATCACCGCGACGATGTCCCCGGCCACCGCCGTGTCCACGTCCGTGTGCCGCCCCGCCTGCACCCGCAGGATCCGCCCGACGCGCTCGTGGCGCCGTACCGCCGCGTCCAGCACCGTGTCCCCCTTCCGGACCGTGCCCGAGTAGACCCGCAGGAACGTCAGCCGTCCCGTGGCCGTCGAGTTGACCTTGAACACCAGCGCCGCGAACGGTGCCGACGGATCGGCGGCCCGCTCCTGCACCGCGTCGCCCAGCGTGCCGCGCACCGGCGGAACGTCCAGCGGCGAGGGCAGGTAGGCCACGACCGCCTCCAGCAGTGGTTCGATCCCGCGGTTGCGGTAGGCCGAGCCGCACAGCACCACCACGGCCTCCCCGGTACGGGTCAGATCGCGCAGCGCGCCCCGCAGCGTCCTCTCGGAGAGCGACGCCCCCGCGCAGAACTCCTCCAGCGCCGCCGGATGGAGCTCCGCCACCGCCTCGTCCAGCAGCCTCCTGCGCCGCAACGCCTCGGCACGCAACTCCTCAGGCACCACGCCCTCCTCGAAGCCGTCGGCCCCGTCGGCCCAGACCAGCGCCCGCATGCGCAGCAGGTCGACCACCCCGGTGAAGCCGTCCTCGGCCCCGATCGGCAGCTGGACCGCGAGCGGAACGGTGTGCAGCCGGTCCCTGATCGACGCGACCGCGGTGTCGAGGTCGGCCCCGGCACGGTCCAGCTTGTTGACGAACGCGATCCTCGGCACACCGTGCCGGTCCGCCTGCCGCCACACCGACTCGCTCTGCGGCTCGACGCCCGCGACGGCGTCGAACACCGCGACGGCCCCGTCGAGCACCCGCAGCGAACGCTCCACCTCGTCGGAGAAGTCCACATGGCCCGGGGTGTCGAGCAGGTTGATCCGGTGCCCGTCCCAGGAACAGCTCACCGCCGCCGCGAAGATGGTGATCCCGCGGTCGCGCTCCTGCGGGTCGAAGTCGGTGACGGTCGTGCCGTCGTGGACCTCGCCCCGTTTGTGGACGGCGCCGGTGAGGTACAGGATCCGCTCGGTGACGGTGGTCTTGCCCGCGTCGACGTGGGCGAGGATGCCCAGGTTGCGGACGGCGGTGAGCGGACTGGTGGGTCGACGGTGCAGTTCGGTACGCACGGCCCATGGCCTTTCGGAGTGATCCGGAACGGAAGGGTGCGCGATTGCCGGACGGACCGGCCCGTCATCGGGCCGGGACCCCGCGCCGGTGCGGGGCACCGACGGGCCGCGGCCCGGCCGTGGCGGCGGGCGGCGGCGAGGAGGGCAGGGTGTCCGTCAGGAGATCCGGAGCGGGCCGCGCGGCCCGCACCGGGCGCACCGAGACACCAGGAACACCTCGTACCGCGACGGGGGGACGACGGCGGTGGTGTGGTGACGCACGGCCTTTCTCCCCTCACTGGTCACGGTGCGCGCCGCGGCATGGTCGCGGCGGGCGATGTGCGGTGAGTGTAGTGAGGCGCCAGGCCCGCGAGGAATCGATTTTCCCGACTCATGTCCGGTTCACGTCCGGCCCATGTCCCGCCGGTCGAACGGGCGTTGAATGCGTCGGCCCATGATGGAACGATCCGGGGGACCGCAGGGGAAAGAGGAAGGAACCACAACGATGGACGAGGCACGCGGCCCCGCCGCCACGGTGTTCGACGCGCTGGGCGCCGACTACGAGCGGGCGTTCGGCCGGTCGGCCGCCCACCACGCCTCGCTGCGAAGGCTGCTGGACGACCTCGTGCCGCACGGCCGGGTCCTGGACGTCGGCAGCGGCACGGGGCGACCCACCGCCCAGGTCCTGTCCGAGGCCGGTCACGAGGTGCACGGGGTCGACGTGTCGCCCGTCATGGTCGAACTCGCGGCCCGTAATGTGCCCGGTGCGTCCTTCACCTGTGCCGACATCCTCCGACTGCCCCTGGAGGAACAGAGCTTCGACGCCGCCTGCGCGTACTTCTCGCTGCTCCAGATGGCGCGCGCGGACCAGTCCCGGCTGCTGCGGAAGCTCGCCCGGCTGCTGGTGCCCGGCGGCCACCTGGTCGTGGCCACGGTGCCGCTGGACGTCGAGGACGTCGACGTCGTCTTCATGGGGCAGCGGGTACGGGCCACGAGCTTCGGCCCGGAGGAGTTCACCGAGCTCGTCACCGGGGCCGGCTTCACGGTCCTCTGGGAGCAGAGCACGATCTTCACCCCGGAGTACGAAGGAGCCTCGGCCGAGCCCCAGTTGTTCCTGCACTGCCGAAGGGCCTGACACCGGCCCCGGGCGGGGCGGGCGTCAGGCCCTTCGGGGTTTCCTCCGTCCGGCGGGACCGACCGTTCAGCGCCCGGCCGACGCGGGCCGCCGACGGAGGGGGCGCCGGGCCGCGGAGCACCACCGCCCCGAAGTCCCGGTCAGCGGCGTCCTCCAGTCGCGCAGCGCCTGCCTGCCGCAGCCGCGCAACTGCGCGGGCGAGAGCGGGACGCCCTGGCCGCCCCGGGTGACCAGGGCGCTCACCGGCGACATCGGGTCCATGGCCATGCTCTTGGCGAGGAGGACACCGATCACCACGGGGGCCAGGGACAGCGCCAGCGTGGTGCCGGCCGAGGTGACGTGGCGGATGCGGGCGTGCGGCGGTGTGTCGGGAAGCATGACCCCCATTCGACCGGCGACCGTGCCGCGGCGGATCGGGCCGGGTACTCAGGACCGCACCGCCCGGGTACTCAGACCCGGGCTCCGCTACGCGTTGGTGCCGGGGCCGGAGCCCCTGCCCGAGACGGCCTTGATCCCCTTCGTGATGTCGTCCATCACGGAGAGCGCGGGTGCCTCGGCGCTGATGTCGAAACCGGACCGGACCACGATCAGCAGCTCCTTGGAGCGGGGCGAGGGGAAGGCCAGCGACTGGACGTAGCCGTCGTCGCCGTTCTTCGTCACCACCTTCCAGCGCACCAGATAGCCCTGCTCCCCGGCGACGGTGACCGCCTCGGACTTCAGCTCCTCGTGCGAGGTGATGCCGCCGTAGATCTCCTCGCCGTACGACTCCGAGGCATTGGCCGTGATGTCCTTGAGCGCGGTGGCCTTCGCCGTCGTGGTGTCGAGCTTCAGCGACTTCGCGGGCATGGAGAACACCCCGCCGCGCACGCACTGCTCGGAGGGCTTGCCGGGGCAGGGGTACTCGCCCGTGGTCACGCCCGCGCCGCCGACCCCGGAGGTGCCCTGCCAGCCGTCCGGCACCGGCAGGCCGATCCCGCTCATCAGGTCCGTGGCGTAACCGTCCTCGGTCTGCGGCAGGCCCTTCTCCTGGCCCCGGTTCTCGCCGCCGCCCCGACCGTCCTGTCCGCCCTGTCCGTCCGGTCCGCGGTGGCGGCCGTCCGAAGGCGCGGTGGACGGGGTCCGGTCCGCGCGGTCGTTCCGGCCGTCCGAGGTGTCCGACAGCAGGAGGACGCCGCCCGCCACGGCGGCGAGGGCCACCACGGCGGCGGTGACGCCCAGCGCGATACGGGTCCGGCGGCGCCGGGCCGCGGCGGGCGGCACCCGGAGGTGGTCGGTCCACCGGGTACCGTCCCACCAGCGTTCGTGGACGGGGCCAATTCCTGTGTACCCGGGGTCTGGATGCCAGCCGGGCGGGCTTGTCTCGGTCACGCCCCCACCGTAGAGCGATTGCGTGAGAATCTCATGAATCCGCCCGGCGGTCCTCGCCGCCGGCCCGTACCGTCCCCAGGGGAGGCCGAACGATGGGTGAACAGCCGCCGGTACGGATCGAGCGCGACGGCGCCGTCCTCACCGTGATCCTGAACCGGCCCGAGGTGCGCAACGCGGTCGACGGGCCGACGGCGAAGCTCCTGGCCGACGCCTTCCGCGCGTTCGACGCCGACCCGGACGCCTCCGTCGCCGTGCTGTGGGGCGAGGGCGGGACCTTCTGCGCGGGCGCCGACCTGAAGGGCATCGGCACGGAGCGCGGCAACACGGTGCGGGCCGGGGGCGACGGGCCGATGGGGCCCACCCGGATGCGGCTGGGCAAGCCGGTCGTCGCGGCCGTCTCCGGTCACGCGGTCGCGGGCGGCCTGGAGCTGGCGCTCTGGTGCGATCTGCGGGTGGCCGAGGAGGACGCGGTGTTCGGGGTCTTCTGCCGCCGCTGGGGCGTGCCGCTGGTGGACGGCGGCACGGTACGGCTGCCGAGGCTGATCGGGGAGAGCCGGGCCATGGACATGATCCTCACCGGGCGGCCGGTCCCGGCCCCGGAGGCGTACGCCATGGGGCTCGCCAACCGGATCGTCCCGCCCGGCGGGGCACGTGCGGCGGCCGAGCAGCTGGCGCGGGAGCTCGCCGCCTTCCCCCAACTGTGCCTGCGCCACGACCGGCTCTCGGTGTACGAGCAGTGGGGGCTGGGCGAACAGGAGGCGCTGGCCGCGGAGTTCCGGCACGGGACGGTGCCGCTGAACGCGGGCGAGACGCTGGCCGGGGCCGAGCGCTTCGGCGACGGGGCGGGCCGGCACGGCTCGTTCGACGACTGAGCGACCGGGCGGCACGGGTGGGCGGAAATTCTCGCGACGGTTCCGTGCCCGGCTCCTAGGATCGGTGGATGTCGATCACCCGTACGTACCCGGCCAAGCCGCGCCCCGGTGACCGTGTCGCAGTCATCTCCCCGTCCTCCGGCCTCCCCGGCATCCTGCCCCGCCCCTACGAGCTGGGACTGCGCAGGCTCCGCGAGGAGTTCGGGCTCGTCCCCGTCGAGTATCCGACGACGCGGAAGATGGGCTCGACCCCGCAGGAGAGAGCCGCCGACATCCACGCCGCCTTCGCCGACCCGGACATCAAGGCCGTGATCTCCAGCATCGGCGGCGACGACCAGATCACCGTACTGCCTCACCTCGACCGCGCGTTGCTGCGCGCCAACCCCAAGCCCTTCTTCGGGTACAGCGACAACACCAACCTGCTGGTCCTCCTCGACCGCCTGGGCATCGTCGGCTACCACGGCGGGACGGTGATGTGCGAGTACGGGCGCCCCGGCGCGATGCACCCGCTGACCACCGACGCCCTGCGGGCCGCACTCTTCACCAGCGGCCCCTTCGAGCTCTCCCCGGCGAAGGAGACCAAGACGACGGACCGCCGCTGGGAGGACCCGGAGACCTTCGAGTCCGAACCCGAGACGCGCCCCTGCGACGGCTGGATCTGGCACAACGCCGAGGGCCGGACGGTGAAGGGGGCGAGCTGGGGCGGGGAAGTGGTGATCGTGTCCTGGCTGCTGATGGCCGACCGGGAGATCGGTCCGGTGGAGAGCTACGCGGGCCGGGTGCTGTTCCTGGAGACGAGCGAGGAGCTGCCCCCGGCGGTGGAGGTCTACCGGATCCTGCGCAACATGGGGGAGCGCGGTCTGCTCGCACAGTTCCCCGCCCTCCTCATGGGCCGCGCCAAGGACTGGTCGTTCGAGCGGCCGCTGGACGCCGAGGAAGGGAAGCGGTACCGCGCGGAGCAGCACGAGGCGGTCCTGCGTGCCCTGGCCGAGTACGCCCCGGACACCATGGCCGTCCTCGACGTCGACCTCGGCCACACCGACCCGCAGCTGGTCATCCCCTACGGCGGGCAGATCGAGGTGGACGGGGTGGGGCGCCGCATCGTCGTCACCTACTGACGGCCGGGCCCGGCCGCCCTCCGTCTTTGGTCCGACCATATCGGGTGTGTGACATAGTGGGAGACCGGGTGGCGGAGGCGAGGGCGACCGGGTGATCCGGTCGAGGCAGGGGGTGCGCGATGCCCGTCGAGTGGCAACCCGTACGGCAGTCCCGTACGCATGAGCTGGTGCTCCAGAGCATCGAGGAGCGGGTGTTCGCCGGTGAGCTGAAGGCCGGTGACCGGCTGCCGCCCGAGCGCGAGCTCGCGCCGGTGCTCGGGGTCAGCCGGTCCGCGCTGCGCGAGGCGCTGCGGGTGCTGGAGACCATCGGTGTGCTCGTCGCCCAGCCGGGCCGGGGGCCGGATGCCGGGGCGCGGATCGTCCGCAACCCGGACGGCGCGCTCGGACGGCTGCTCCGGCTCCACTTCGCGCTGGGCAGCTACAGCCTGGAGGACGTCCTGGAGGCGCGCGTCGTCCTGGAGCGGTCCAGCTTCGAGGCCGCCGCCCGGCACGCCTCCCCGCAGGATCTCGACGAGGCGCGGGCACTCGTCGAGGCCATGGGGAAGCCGGGTGTGGCGGTGGCGGAGTTCAACGACCTGGACACCCGGTTCCATGTGCACATCGCCCGCAGCTCCGGCAACGAGCTGACCTCCACGCTCACCTCCGCCGTCCGTGAATCGGTGCGGCCGCTGATCCTGAGGGCGCTGGAGGCGGCGGAGGACTGGCCGGCCACGGCGGCCGCGCTCAACGCCGAGCACGCCGAACTGCTGCGCCTGCTGGGCGCGGGCCGAGGCCCGGCCGCCGCCGACCTGGTCGAGCGGCACATCCGGAGTCTCCACGGCACGCTGGTCGACGAGAACCCGGGGCGGGACGAAGCGGATTCCTAGCGGGTTCCTGAGGGGGCCGGCTCGGGCGGGCCGGTGCCATTGTTGTCAGGTTCATGACTTCTGGCATGAGGTCGGTGGCGTCGCGTCTTCGTTTTCCGGACTGAGGCTAGTATGGTCTGACCATAAAATCGACGTAGCGAACGGAGAGACCCTTGCGCATCGGACTCTTCGCCACCTGTCTGGGAGACACACTCTTCCCCGAGGCGGTGAAATCGACCGCGGTCCTGCTCGCCCGCCTGGGCCACGACGTGGTGTTCCCGCCGGAGCAGACCTGCTGCGGCCAGATGCATGTCAACACCGGCTACCAGCGCGAACCCGTACCCCTGGTGCGGAACTTCGCCGAGCAGTTCGGCGACGCCTCGTTCGACGCCGTCGTCATGCCGTCCGGATCGTGCGCCGGATCGGTCCGCCACCAGCACGAGATCGTCGCCGAGCGGTACGGGGACGCGGCGCTGCGCGCGGGCGTCGCCACCGTCAAGGCCAAGACGTACGAACTGTCGGAGCTGCTGGTGGACGTGCTGGGCGTCGAGGACGTCGGCGCGTACTTCCCGCACCGGGTGACGTACCACCCCACCTGTCACTCGCTGCGGATGCTGCGGGTCGGGGACAAGCCGCTGAAGCTGCTCCGGGCCGTCGACTCGATCGATCTGGTCGAGCTCCCGGAGGCCGACTCCTGCTGCGGCTTCGGTGGCACCTTCGCGGTCAAGAACGCCGACACCTCCACCGCCATGCTCCAGGACAAGATGCGTAACATCTCCGCCACCGAGGCCGACGTCTGCACCGCGGGCGACTCCTCGTGCCTGATGCACATCGGCGGCGGACTCTCCCGGATCAGGTCGGGCACCCGCACCCTCCACCTCGCCCAGATCCTCGCCGCCACCCGCACCTCGCCGTACGTCCCCACGGAGGCCGTCCGATGAGCAGCACCTTCCTCGGCATGCCCGCGACCCCGCCCCGCTCCCCGTACGGAACGGGCAACCTCCGCGGCGACCGGTCGTTCCCCAAGGCGGCCCACGACGAACTGCGCAACGAACAGCTCCGCCGCAACCTCGGCCGCGCCACCCGCACCATCCGCGCCAAACGCCTCCACGTCACCGCCGAGCTGCCCGACTGGGAGGAGCTGCGCACGGCGGGTTCGGCCATCAAGACCGACACCATGAACCGGCTCCCCGAACTGCTGGAACAGCTGGAGCGGAAGGTCACCGAGCGCGGCGGCACCGTCCACTGGGCCCGCGACGGCGCCGAGGCCAACGAGATCGTCGCCCGGCTTGTCCGGGCCACCGGCAGCCGCGAGGTCATCAAGGTCAAGTCGATGGCCACCCAGGAGACCGGCCTCAACGAGCACCTCGAATCGGTCGGTATCACCCCGTACGAGACGGACCTCGCCGAACTCATCGTCCAGCTCGCGCACGACAAGCCCTCGCACATCCTGGTCCCCGCGATCCACCGCAACCGCGACGAGATCCGGCAGATCTTCCTCAAGGAGATCCCCGGCGTCGACCCGGGCCTGGACAACGTGCCCGCCCATCTGGCCGCCACCGCCCGCGCCTATCTGCGCGAGAAGTTCATGACGACCAAGGTGGCCGTCTCCGGCGCCAACTTCGGCATCGCCGAGACCGGCACCCTCGCCGTCGTGGAGTCCGAGGGCAACGGCCGGATGTGCCTCACCCTGCCCGACACCCTGATCACCGTCATGGGCATCGAGAAGGTGCTGCCGCGCTACCAGGACCTGGAGGTCTTCCTCCAGCTGCTGCCGCGCTCCTCCACCGGGGAGCGGATGAACCCGTACACCTCGATGTGGACCGGCGTCACCCCGGGCGACGGGCCGCAGGACTTCCATCTGGTCCTGCTCGACAACGGACGCACCGCGGCGCTCGCCGACCGGATCGGCCGCGAGGCGCTCAACTGCATCCGCTGCTCGGCCTGTCTCAACGTCTGCCCGGTGTACGAGCGGGCCGGCGGCCACGCCTACGGATCGACCTACCCCGGACCGATCGGCGCGGTCCTCACCCCGCAGCTCGCCGGGATGCACGCGGCCAAGAACGACCCGAACAGCTCGCTGCCGTACGCCTCCAGCCTCTGCGGCGCCTGCTTCGACGCCTGCCCGGTCAAGATCGACATCCCGTCGCTGCTGGTCGAACTCCGCCACCAGAGCACCGAGCAGTCCGGCACGACGGCGGAGAAGCTGGCCATGAAGGCCGCGGCCACCGTCATGAAGCATCCGAAGCTCTTCACGGCCGCGCAGAAGGGCGGCGGCATCGGGCGGGTCATCGCCGGACGGGACGGCAGGATCTCCCATCTGCCCCCGCCGTTCGACGGCTGGAGCGAGAGCCGGGACATCGCCGCGCCCCCGAAGGAGACCTTCCGTTCCTGGCTGGCGTCGCCGGAGGGCGGCGCGACGATGCGGGCCGCCGAGGCCGAGTACCGGAAGAAGAAGGAAGAGGAGGAGGGGAAGTGACGACCGCTCGCGACACCGTGCTGGGCCGGATCAAGGACGCCCTCGCACTCGCCCCCGCACCGCGGACCACCGTGGAGCGCGCCTACCGCACCGGCCGCACCCTCCCCGACGACGAACGCCTGGCCCTCTTCACCGACCGGCTCGTCGACTACAGGGCCACCGTGCACCCCTGCACCGCCGACCGCACCGCCCAGGTCGTCGCCGAGGTGCTGGCCGAGCGCGGGGCGCGGCGGATCGGGGTGCCAGCCGGCCTCGACCCGGGCTGGCTGGACGCGTACGACGGGGAGGTCCGGCGGGACTCCGCCGACGTCCCGGCCCCCCGGCTCGACGAACTGGACGGGGTGCTCACCGCCTCGGCCGTCGGCTGCGCCGAGACCGGCACGATCTTCCTGGACGGCTCGCCGGACCAGGGGCGGCGGGCCCTGACCCTCGTCCCGGACCTGCATGTGTGCGTCGTCGACCTGTCGGCCGTCGAGGCGGGGGTGCCGGAGGCGGTCGCCCGGCTGGTGCCGGAACGGCCGACGACGCTGATCAGCGGACCCTCGGCCACCTCCGACATCGAACTGGAGCGGGTGGAGGGGGTGCACGGACCGCGCACCCTCGCCGTGGTCGTCCGGACCGACGCGTAGGACGGAGCCGTAGGGGTGCGCGGCGCCCGCGCGCCGCGCACCCCGGCGCTCAGCCGTGCGTGACGGCCACCGGCGCGAAGCCGATCCGGGTGGTCGCCCCGTCCCCGGCCCAGCGCACCTCCACGGTGTCCCCGTCCACCACCACATCGCTCACGACCCCGTCGAGCGGCGCCGCGTCGGCCTCCGCGGACAGCGAGGCGAGCGCGACCAGCACGGCCGTGCCCCCGGCGGGCGCCGACAGCCGGGGCACCACCGCCCAGGGTGTGTACGCGGTGCCCTGCGGGGCCCGGACCGCGTCGTGGGACTCCCAGCCGTGCAGCCCGTGCAGGGCGGAGACGAGGCCGTCGTCGCGGCCGGTCGCCCAGCCGGTCTGCTCCACCAGGGCCCCGTCCGGGGCGCCGCTCACCCGGTGCACCCGTAGCTCGTAACGGCCGCGCGCCACCGTGACGCTCTCGACCCGCAGCCCCGGCACCATCGGCGAGCCCGAGGTGAAGACCGGACAGTGCCAGGAGGCGGCCCAGCCCCAGCCGTCGCCCCCGCCGGCGCCCAGCGCCCGGACGATCCGGCGCTCGCTGCGCGCCCCGGCGACGACCACGGCCAGATGGTTGTCGGCGGCGTTGCCCGCGGCCGTGGGGCCGGTCACCGTGGAGTACGACTGGCGGCTGTACAGCGGGTCGTCCTGGACCTGCCCCTCGCCCTCGTGCACGCGCACATGGTCGCTGCCGTGGTTGTGCAGCCGTACGATCCCGTCGGCGCCGGTCGACTGGACGAGCAGTCCCGGCGCGGGCAGGGCGAGGACGCGGTCGGGCCCCTCGCTCGGCGCGGGTTCCTCGGTCGCCGTCCACAGCGGATGCCCCTGCGGGGCGAGCAGCGCGACGAACGCCTTGGACGCCCAGTACGGCGACGCGGGCGCCGAGTAGCTCTGCAACGAGGCCTGGTGCGGGCCGTGCCAGCCCAGGTTCAGCAGCCCGTCCGTGCCCGTCGCGCCCCGGTCCAGGAAGTAGCGCAGCGCACCGCTGGCCAGCCGCCGCGAGACACCGGGCGTGAGCGGGGTGTGCCCGGTGAGGGCGCCCAGCGCGACCGAGGAGGCGGCCGCGAACCGGTAGGTCAGCGAGCGGCCGAAGTGGATCGGCGCGCCGTCGCCGCCGAACGTCAGCGAGAAGCCCGCCAGGTGTTCGCGCAGCCGGTCCCCGTAGCGCGCGGACAGCTCCGCGTCGCCCGACAGGTACGCGTCCAGCACCGGATACAGGTGCAGCGCCCAGCCGTTGTAGTGGTCGAAGGCCCGGCCGTCGCCGTCCGCGTACCAGCCGTCGCCCCGGTACCAGCCCTCCATCAGCTCCAGGGCGCGTTCCCTGGCCCGCGCGGTCAGGGCGTCGCCCCGGCCCACGGACTCCAGGAACCCGGCCACGGAGTACGGGAACAGGTACCAGTTGTTGGGGGAGGGGACATGGCGCAGCGCGTCGCGCAGCCATGCCTCCGTCCGGTCCCGCACCCCGTCGTCCAGCCGGTCCCAGAGCCACGGCCGGGTCAGCCGCAGCCCGATGGCGACCGAGGCGGACTCGACCATGGGCTGGCCGAAGACGCCGTGGTCGCGGATGAGCGGCCAGGACTCGGCGTCCTCCCGGCCGGGGGTACGGGTCCCGGCGGCCAGCCCGTCCGCGTACCGGCCCAGCCAGCCGTGCGGGTCGCCGCCCTCCGCGCCCGCCACCCGGAACGCGGCGGCCAGGAAGGTGCGCGCGTACCCCTCCAGGCCGTCGGAGCGCACCCCGGACGAGGACGGCCGGCCCGGCAGGTCCAGCAGGGCGCCGCCCGGGGTGGCCCACTGCCAGGCGGCTCGCAGCAGTCCGTCGGCGGCGGCCTCCCAGTGGGCCCGGGTGTAGCCGGTGTGCGGGCTCGACACCCGGTCCTCGGCGGGGAGTTCGATGGGGGAGGTCGGGTGTGCGGCGGTCATGCGAGAAACGCCAGCCTTTCGCGTCGTACGGGGTGGGCGAAGCCGTCGCCCGCGGCCCAGCGGCCGGTCTCGGCGGCCGCCAGGTCGACCAGCCGCCGCAGCTCGTTGCCCTGGGAACCGGCGAGGTGCGGGGTGATCAGGGCGCCCGGGCACTCCCAGAGCGGGTGCGCGGCGGGCAGTTCGTCGGGGTCGGTGACGTCGAGGACGGCCCGGACACGGCCTTCGCGGAGTACGTCGACGAGCGCGTCCTGGTCGACGACCGCGCCCCGCGCGGTGTTCAGGAGCACGGCGTCCGGGCGCATCGAGGTGAGCAGTTCCCGGCTGACGAGCCCGCGGGTGGCGGGCAGCAGCGGGGTGTGGACGCTCACCACGTCGCTCCGCTCGAAGAGTTCGGCCGGCCCGACGAGGCGGACCCCCATCTCCGCGGCCTCCGCCTCGGAGACGTACGGGTCGTGCAGCAGCACCGGCAGGTCGTAGGGGCGCAGCAGTTCGATGACGCGGCGGCCGATCATCGAGGCGGAGAGGATGCCCACGGTGCGGCCGTAGTTGCCGATGTGGCCGGGAAGTTCCAGCCAGTTCTCGCGGCGGCGCAGGGTGCGGTAGTCGTGGGACCGTTCCAGGACGCGCTTGCCGGAGAGCAGGATCATCGCGACGGTGTACTCGGCGACCGGCAGGGCGTTGGCGGCGGCGGCCGACGAGACCTCGATGCCGCGTTCCCAGCACGCCTCGGTGACGTGGCCGCGGACGCTGCCCGCGGTGTGGACCACCGCGCGCAGGCCGGGCGCCGAGGCCAGGGCCTCCTCGTCGATCGGCGGGCAGCCCCAGCCGGTGATCAGGATCTCGGTTTCGGCGAGCACGGAACGGGCCCGGTCGGTGGTGAAGTCGTCGAGCACCGGCAGCGGTGCGGGCTCGCACACCGCGCCGAGCGCGGCCAGGGCCGGTCCGTCGAGCAGCGCGGCCGCGGCGGCGGGCCGCATGGCGAAGGCGGCGCGCGGCCGGTGGCGGGCGGCCGGGGTTCCGGTTGCGGGGTGGGGCATCTCTCTCCTGGTGGGAGGTGCGGACGGCCGGGGCTCCGGGCACGGTTCGGCGGCTTCGCCGACCGGGCGGGTACACCTCCCGCGGCCGCTGGAACGGCTCAGGGAAATCCTGATCGGCCGACCGGAACTGGTCAATAGATCGATCAAGAGAAAATAAAGCGGTCAAACGATCATTCGGTGGCGGGCGCCATGGCCCGGGTGGACCCCCGTACCTCCAGGGCCGGCAGCAGCTCCGTCCGACGCACCGGACCGGTCGCCCCGGCGGCCCGGGACAACCGGAGCAGCAACAACTCGGCCGCGGCCCGGCCGATCTCCGCCTTGGGCGGCGCCACCGCCGTCAGCGGCGGGCTCCCGAGCGCCGCGACCCCGTCGTCGTACGCCACCACCGAGCAGTCCCGGGGCACCTCGATCCCGCTTTCCGCCAGCCGCTGGACCAGCATCAGCGCGTCCACGTCGCCGTGCAGCACCGCTGCCGTGGCGCCCCGTTCCCGCAGCAGCGCGGCGAGATCGGGTGCGTCGCCCCGGCCGTCGGCCGCGCCCTCGGGCGAGCTCAGCACCACCGTCCAGTCCGTCACCTCCGGGCGGGCCCGGGCGATCTCGGCGAACGCGGCGCGGACGCTGCGCGCCGTCGGGCTGTCGTCGCGGGCGGCCAGCACGATCCGGCGGTGCCCCAGCGCGACCAGGTGCTCCACGGCCAGATGCGTCCCGTACCAGTGGTCGGAACAGACGGAGTCCAGGGCGTGCAGCCTGCTGCCCGGCCGGGGACGCCGCTCCATCAGCACCGTGGGCACCCCCACCTCGGCCAGCCAGTCGTGGTCCCGTTCCTCCGCGCGGGCGCCGGGCCAGCGCGGGGCGATCAGCAGCCCGCGCGCCCCCTCCGCCAACGCCCGCTCCACCAGGGGGCGTTCGGCCCCGGGTGGCGGGGGAGCGATGTGCAGGGCGATCCGTATCCCGGCCTCCTTCAGGGCGGACCGGGCGCCGTGCAGGGTCTCGTACAGATAGGAGTGCCGCTCCGGCACGACCAGGGCGACCGCCCCGGCGTCCGGGGACGGTTCCCCGTCGCGGCGTGCCGGGGCGGTCGCGGCCGCCACCGGATCACCGACCGGGCGGGCCACCCCGTGCCCCCGGCGCAGCCGGCCGGACCGGGCCAGCTCCTCGACGTCCCGCCGGACCGTGACCACCGAGACGTCCAGCTCGGCCGCGAGCACGGCGATCCGGACGGCGCCGCGCGACTCCACCACGGACAGGATCCGCCGCCGCCTCAGTTCCACCGGCTCCCGCATGCTGCTGGCCCCCTCGCCGTACCGTCGCGCTGTTCGTTTGAACGCTTCGGTGGCGTCCGGCCCGCAGCATAGCGAGCGGCCCTCCCGGACCGCCGCCCGTCGGGGCGCCGGGCCGGAAGGGCCGGAGAGAGCTCAGGGGGAGGCCGGGACGGCGCGGCGCCCCGACGGCGGACCCCCGGGTCAGACGATGCCCTCCTCGATCTCCGCCTGCTCGCGGGCGTTCCCGTACGCCGAGGGCGTGCTGTACGAGCGGCGGGCGACGAACCACCACACGGTGGCCAGCACCAGCACCGCGATCAGCGCGATCGAGGCGTAGTTCATCGAGTCGACCGTCACCGGGGAGGACTGCGGCAGCAGGAACAGCACGGTCACGATGGCCACCCACACCACGGCGATCCAGCCGATCGGCTTGCTCCACCGCCCCAGGTGCCAGGGCCCGCGCTCGAACCGGTGGCCGGAACGCAGCTTCAGGAAGATCGGGATCGCGTAGGCGGGCGTGATCCCGATGACGTTGATCGCGGTGACCGCGCCGTACGCGGTGGCGGAGTACAGCGACGGCAGCGCCAGCACCGCGGCGACGGCGACCGACAGCCACACCGCGTTGACCGGCGTCTGGGTGCTGGCGCTCACCTTGCGCCACAGCGCCGAACCGGGCAGCGCGTTGTCGCGGCTGAAGGCGAAGACCATCCGGCTCGCGGCGGCGACCTCGGCGTTTCCGCAGAACAGCTGTGCCGCGATCACGATCAGCAGCAGCGCGGTGGCCCCGGAGGTGCCCAGCGCGTCGATCAGGATCTGGGCCGGCGGGACCCCGGTGGGGCTGTTCTGGGTGCCCGCGTAGTCCTGGATGGCGAAGGTGAGCCCGGCGAGCAGCACGAAACCGGCGATCCAGGAGACCCAGATCGCCCGCACGATGCCCTTGGCGGCCGTCACGGAGGCGTTCGACGTCTCCTCCGACAGGTGGGCGGAGGCGTCGTACCCGCAGAAGGTGTACTGGGCGAGGAGCAGACCGATCGCCGCCACGTACAGCGGGTTCTGCCAGCCCGTGTCATTGACGAACTCGGTGAAGACGAACGACGGCGACTGGTGGTGCGAGGGCACCACCGCGAGCACGACGACGATCACCGCGACGCCGGCCAGGTGCCACCACACGCTGATGGAGTTCAGCACACTGACCAGGCGGACGCCGAACAGGTTCAGCGTCGCGTGCAGCAGCAGGATGCAGAGGAAGATGACCATCGTCTTCCCCGGGGTGGGGGTGAACCCCCACTGCAGGTTCATGAACGCGCCGGTGAACAGCGCGGCGCCGTAGTCGATGCCCGCGATCGCACCCAGCAGACCGAGCAGATTCAGCCAGCCGGTGTACCAGCCCCACTTGCGCCCGCCCAGCCGGTCCGCCATGTAGTACAGCGCGCCCGAGGTCGGGTAGGCGCTGGTGACCTCGGCGAGCGCCATGCCGACGCAGAGAACGAAGAGCCCGACACCGACCCAGCCCCAGAGCATCACGGCCGGACCACCGGTCGACATGCCGAAGCCGTAGAGGGTCATGCAGCCGGACAGGATCGAGATGACGGAGAAGCTGATGGCGAAGTTGCCGAAGCCCCCCATCCGGCGGGCGAGCACCGGCTGGTAGCCCAGCTCGCGCAGCCGCTCCTCCTCGTCCCTCGGCGGTGTGGGCTCCGCGCCCGACCGGGCCGGGGTGGATATGGACATCGGGAAAACCTCCATGAGCGGTACGGGAACGGGGGGCGCGGAAAAGTCACGGGTACGGGGCGGCCGGGCGGATCCGGCGGCCCCGGGCCGTCGTTCAGCGGCGCGGCCCCCGTCCGGGGGTGCGGGGTGCGGTCAGGCAGCGGCCGCGGGCGCGGAGGAAGACCTCCTCCGCGTCCCCGGGGCCCTTGCGGTCCCGGGTGCGGTACGCCCAGGGGATCGAGGTGAAGAACGGGCCGAGCGCCTCGAACACCGCTGCCGCGTCGGCGAACTGGAGGGCGCCCCACAGGGCGTGGGCCAGATGGTTGAGGTCGAGCAGCGAGCGCGAGAGCGGAACCGTGCGGTGGAACCAGAGCTCCAGCGCACGGGCCGCGTCCCGCTCCGCGTCCTCGGTGACCCAGTGCAGGTCGAGGGCCTTCTCGTGGCCCTGCTCGCGGCGGTAGCGCTCGACCCGCACATAGAGCGGCAGTACATGCAGCGCGGAGCCGTCCGGGGCCGAAGAGGCCGCCCACTGGACGAAGTTGACCGCCTCGGAGAGGGAGCCGCCGGCCCTGCGCGCGTACACGAACTGGAGCATCCGGTGGTACGCCTCGCGGTTGTACGGATCGCGCTTGTCGGCCTCCGCCAACAGACCCCACGGGCCGGGGAAGAGCATCGGGCCCGGCGGATGCAGCCGGTGCTCCTCCAGCTGCTGCTGTTCGTCCAGTTGGGACAGGGCCAGCAGGCAGACCCAGGGCACCGGGTCCGCGGGCGAGGCGTTCGCCGCCGTCCGGCAGGCCTGCCACGCCTCCTGCCACAGCTCACGGGCCCGGTGGTGGCCCTCGCGGTGGGCGCGCACCGCCCGTTCGACGACGACCCGCGCCTGCATCACCGCGGCGGCGACGCTCCGCGGATCCTCGGCCAGCCATGCCTGGACGGCGTCCGAACCGGCGGCCACCGCGCCGAGCACCTGGGTGCGCTGGGTCCACAGGGACCAGTCCGGTGTGTTCTCCAGAAGGCTGCGCATGGACATCCATCGTCCGGTGCGCAGATCCTGTAACGCGGCCCGCAGATCGTTGTCATGGCCGGCCGGATGGTAGACCGGCCGAAAATCACTGTTGCCCATGGACCTGCCCCGCCCCCGTACGACGGGCCGGACCACAGGCCGGAACGCGACGGTCGAAAGATCTCCTCAGCACGTCACGCAACCCGGTGGTGGCATGCAGCCCGTGCTGACACGGAAGGCGCGGGAGCCGGTGGGGCGGTGCGCGGGGCAGGGTTTCGGTTTCATCGATCCTCTGGAACGTGGGGGGTCGAGCAGCTGTTGAACAACGAACTGCCGCAAGGCGTCCGGTTGTTGCACGGCGGTGAGTGTAAGGCCATTGCTGTCGCCGTCCGGCGCGATTCGCGGATCTTACTCAAGTACGTTCATCCCAACGGATGTTCAAAGTCGAATCAATTGTTCGGGTGGTTCCGGTCAAGGTCCGGTCGGCCCTTGACGCGCGCGGTGGTCTGCACCACTCTGGGCGGCGAGTTCAGTGATCACCGTTCCGCTCGATCCACCGAGCCTTCGCACCGTTCGCACCGATGGAGAGTCGATGACAGGCCCGGTACTCGCCGTGGACCAGGGCACGTCGGGAACGAAGGCGTTGGTGATCTGTCCCGAGCGCGGTGTGATCGCTTCCGCCTCCGTGCCGGTCTCCGTGCGCCACGGATCCGGGGGAGCGGTCGAGACCGACCCCGCCGCACTGCTCGGCTCGGTCGTGGAGGCGGGCCGCCGGGCGTTGCGGGAGGCGGGCGAGCCGGTCCACGCGGTGGGCCTCGCCAACCAGGGTGAGACGGTGCTCGCCTGGGATCCGGCCACCGGGCGCCCGCTCACCGCGGCGATCGTCTGGCAGGACCGCCGCTCCGCCGGACTCTGCGCCGAACTCGCCGAACACGAGGAGGAGCTGACCCGGCTCACCGGACTCCCCCTCGACCCCTACTTCGCCGCGCCGAAGATGGCCTGGATCCGCCGCGAACTGACCCGGGAAGGCGTCGTCACCACCACCGACGCCTGGCTCGTCCACCAGTTGACCGGCGCGTTCGTCACCGACGCGGCCACCGCCGGCCGCACCCAGCTCCTCGACCTCGACCGGGTCGGCTGGTCGCCCCGGGCCCTGGACGTCTTCGGCCTCGGCGACGAACGCCTTCCGGAGGTCGTCGACTGCGACGGCACGGTCGGCACGACGACCGCCTTCGGCGGCGAACTCCCGCTGACCGGCCTCCTCGTCGACCAGCAGGCGGCGCTCCTCGCCCAGAACGCCCTGGACCCCGGCGACGCCAAATGCACCTACGGGACCGGCGCCTTCCTCCTCGCCCAGACCGGCCCCGCCCCGCGCCGCGGCTCCACCGGCCTGGTCGGCTGCGTGGCGTGGCGGCTCCGCGACCGTACGGCCTACTGCCTCGACGGCCAGGTCTACACCGCCGCCTCTGCCGTCGACTGGCTGACCGGCCTCGGGGTCGTCTCCGGCGCGGCCGACCTCGACCCCGTGGGCCGGACCGTCCCCGACTCCGGGGGTGTCACCTTCGTCCCCGCACTCGCCGGACTCGCCGCCCCCTGGTGGCGCGGCGACCTGCGCGGATCGCTGACCGGCCTCGGCCTCGGCACCACCCGGGGGCATCTGGTGCGCGCCCTGTGCGAAGGCATCGCGGCCCAGGTCGTCGAACTCACCGAGGCGGCCGCCACCGACCTCGGCACACCGCTCACCTCACTCCGCGTCGACGGCGGCCTGACCCGCTCCGAGCTCCTCATGCAGACCCAGGCCGACCTGCTGCAACGCCCCGTCGAGGTGTCCGCGCTCCCCGACGCCACCGCGCTCGGCGTCGGAGCCGTCGCCCGCCTCGGCCTCGACCCGCACCTCACAGTCCGCCGGGCCGTCCCCGAGTGGAAGCCCGCCGCCGTGTACGAACCCCGTATCGGCGCCGACCGGGCCGCCGAGCGCCTCGCCGCGTTCCGGACCGGCGTACAGAGCCTGCTGGACCATGCCTGACACGTACGAGAGCCGCACCATGCGCACCACGATCACCACCACCGGACCCCTGACGGCCCGGAACCTGCCGGGAACGGGATCCGGAACCGGCCCGCCGGTCTACGACGTGACCGTCATCGGCGCGGGCGTCGTCGGCACCGCCATCGCCCGCGAACTGGCCCGCCACCCCCTGCGCACCGCGCTGCTCGACGCCTCCGACGACATCGCCAACGGCACGTCGAAGGCCAACACCGCGATCCTGCACACCGGCTTCGACGCCGTGCCCGGCACACTGGAGGCCCGGCTCGTCCGCGAAGGAGCCCATCGGCTGCGCGCCTACGCGGCCGGGGCAGGCATCCCCGTCGAACGGGTCGGCGCCCTTCTCGTCGCCTGGGACGAGGAACAACTCGCCGCTCTGCCGAGCCTGTTGAAGAAGGCCGAACACAACGAGTACCACGCGGCCCGGCTCCTGGACGCCGACGAACTGCGGAACCGGGAGCCACGGCTCGGCCCCGGCGCGCTCGGCGCCCTGGAGATCCCCGACGAGAGCCTCGTCTGCCCCTGGACGACCCCCCTCGCCTACACCACCCAGGCCGTCCGCGCCGGAGTCCACCTCCACCTGAACTGCCGGGTACGGGACATCGACGACGACGGCGGCCTGCACACCCTCACCACCTCCCGGGGCACCCTGCGCACCCGCCACCTGATCAACGCCGCCGGACTGTACGCCGACGAGATCGACCGGCTGCTCGGCCACGACGAGTTCACCGTCACCCCGCGCCGGGGCCAGCTCATCGTCTTCGACAAGCTCGCCCGGGACCTGGTCCGCCACATCCTGCTCCCGGTCCCCACCGCCGCCGGCAAGGGCGTACTGGTCACCCCGACCGTCTTCGGCAACGTCCTCCTCGGCCCCACCGCCGAAGACATCGACGACAAGACCGCCACCGGATCGACCGCCGACGCCCTCGCCCTGCTCCGCGAGAAGGGCCGCCGCATCCTGCCCGACCTCCTCGACGAGGAGGTCACCGCCGTCTACGCCGGACTGCGCGCCGCCACCGGCCAGGAGGACTACCGCATCCGCTCCCGCCCCGACGAACGCCACATCACCGTCGGCGGCATCCGCTCCACCGGACTCACCGCCTCCATGGCCATCGCCGCCCATGTCGTCGGACTGCTCGGGGAATCCGGCCTCGACCTCGGCGAACCCGCCGAACTGCCGCCCGTCACCCTGCCCAACCTCGGCGAGGCCTTCCCCCGCCCCTACCAGGACGCCGCGCTCATCGCCCGCGACCCGGCGTACGGCACCCTGGTCTGCCACTGCGAACGCGTCTCCGCCGGCGAGATCCGGGACGCCCTGGCGAGCACGGTGCCACCGGGCTCCCCGGACGGCCTGCGCCGCAGAACGCGTGCCGGGAACGGCCGGTGCCAGGGGTTCTCCTGCGGAGCCGCGGTCCGCGCCCTGTTCGAGGAGGCCCGGTCGTGACCCGGCACGAACGCACCGTCGACGTCCTGATCGTCGGCGCCGGTCCGGCCGGCCTCGGCGCCGGGGCCGAACTCGCCGCGTCCGGCGCGGGCCGGGTCGAGATTCTGGAACGCGAACAGACCGCGGGCGGCATCCCCCGCCACTGCCACCACGGCGGATTCGGCGGCCGGACGATCGGCCGGGGCACCGCCACCGGACCCGCGTACGCCCGCGACTGCGTCGCCACCGCCCTGCGCGCCGGAGCCGCCCTGCGCACCGGCGTCTCCGTCACCGGCTGGGCCGGACCCCTCACCGTCGACACCACCGCGCCCACCGGCCTCGAACGGATCACCGCCCGCGCGGTCGTCCTCGCCACCGGCGCCCGCGAACGCCCCCGCAGCGCCCGGCTCGTCCCCGGCGACCGCCCGCCCGGCGTCCTCACCACCGGCGAACTCCAGCAGACCGTCCACCTCCACGGGCGGCGGATCGGCGGCCGCGCGGTCGTCATCGGCGCCGGACCGGTCGCCCGGGCCGCCGCCGACACCCTGCGCGTCGCGGAGACCGAGGTCGTCGCCCTGGTCACCGACCAGCCGACCGCCCCGTTCGCCGCCCTGACCCGGGGCAATGACCGCACCCCGGTCCTCACCCGCACCACCGTCACCGCCCTCGTCGGCCGGAAACGGCTCACCGGCGTCGCCGTCCGCCACCAGGACGGCCGCACCACCACGCTCCGCTGCGACACCGTCGTCTTCACCGGCGACTGGATCCCCGAACACGAACTGGCCCGGCGCGGCGCCGTCACCCTCGACCCCGGCACCCGGGGACCCGCCCACGACCCGGACCACCGCACCGACCGGACCGGAATCTTCGCCGTCGGCAACCTGCTGCACGGGGTGGAGAGCGCGGGCCACGCCTTCGCCGAGGGCCGGGCCGTCGCCGCCCCCGTACTGCGCCACCTGATCACCGGCACCTGGCCCGCCCACCGGCCGGCCATCGCCGTCGATGCCCCGCTGAGCTGGGTCGCCCCCAACCTCGTCGGCCCCGACGGCACCCTTCCGACCGGCGGACGCTTCCTTCTGCGCACCGCCGAACGGCTCACCGCGCCGCTGCTCCTGGTCCACCAGGACGGCCGGGAACTGCACCGGGAGCGGCTGCTGCGGTCCGCCGTTCCGGGCCGGTCCTTCCCGCTGCGCGCCGACTGGCTGGAGCGGGCCGAACCGGACGGCGGCACCGTACGGATCACGCCATGCTGACCACGCGTCAGGGAATCAGCAGCCAGTCCGAACCGATGGCCGCGACCAGGCCGACGGCGAGCAGCCAACTGCCGAGCCGCGTACGCCCGTTGCGACTCAGCTCGATCACGATTCCGCACAGGATCAGCGCCAGCCCGTACACCCCGACCACCAGGACGGACGACCGGCTGGCGATACGCAGTGCGAGAACGACCGCCATCGCGGCCATCCCCACCGCCGACAGCGCCATCCGCAACCGTCTCGCTTGGCGGGGCGTCAGCCTGCGGTCACCGGCCTCGTCGGCATCGGCCTCGGCGTCTGCGCCGGTCTCGGTGTCGACGACCACATCGGAAGCCGCCTCCGCGTCGGTCGCCGCCTTCTTTTCCCCGGCGTCCGCCTCCGCGCCCGCTTCCTTCTTCGTCCTCGCCCCCGCGACGCCCGTGTCCGCGGCTATCGGGGCGTCCACGCTTCGGCCCTGCTCCTGGTCCTGGTCAGAATTGCTCATGACGCGCGATCGTAATGGCTGCGGGCCGCCCTGTTCGCCGCTCGGTGCGACGGGTGCCGGATCCGCCCCGGAGCGGACCGCTCCCGGACCCTCAACGCACCGGGCCGCACAGCCGCGGCGCCTCCGCCACCGGATCGATCCGCCGGTCGGCCGCGCCCTCCTCCGCCACCCGCCCGGCCAGCCCCTCGGCCCAGTCGATCAGCCCGGCGACCCCGATCCCGTACGGCCGGCCCGCGGCGAATCCGGTCAGCGCCGCCGCCCCGCGCCGCAGCAGCCGCGCCCCGCCCGTCGCGTTGCCCCGGGCCGCGTGGGTCAGCCCCACCGCCAACTGCGCGAGCCCCCGCCACAGCTCCCGCTCCGACTCCGGGCCCGACTTCCACGCGTCCTCGAACACCTCGTGCGCATGGAACGGCATCCCCGCGTCCAGGAGCCGCTGCGCCTCGCGCACGGTCTCCTCGGGGGCACGCACCACCCCCTCCGGCTGCCGGGCCACCCCCTCGCTCCCGTACGGAAGCGGGCGGCCCAGCCCGTCACGCGGGCGCGCGTTGCGTGCCCGGCCCCCGGTGTCCCGGTCCCTGCGATTTCCGTCCACTCCACGATTGTGCCCGCACCCGCGCTGAACTGTCCGAACCACTGTCCGTGGACCAGTGTTCACGACTAGTGTCGAAACCACACGCATCACCTTGGGGAGGGTAGGGATGAAGCCGTCCCGGCCGCTGTACGAACGCGAACCGGAACTCGCCGCCGCCGCGGAGGCGGTGGACGCCCTCTGCGGCGCCCAGGCCGTCGGCGGGCTGCTGATCTTCAGCGGCGAGGCCGGTATCGGCAAGACCGCGCTGCTCGCCGAGATCCAGGCGATGGCCGCCGACCGCTGTACGGTCTGGTCCGCACGGGGCGGCGAAACGGTCACCTCCGTGCCGTTCCACGTCGTACGCCAACTGCTCCAGCCCGCGTTCGACCGATTCCCGCCCGACGAGGTGCGGGCACTCTTCGGCCCCTGGTACGAGGTCGCCGCACCGGCGCTCGGACTGGCCGAGCCGAGCGGCCCGCAGCCCGATCCGCAGGGTGTGCGGGACGGCCTGGACTACGTCGTCGCCCGGCTGTCCTCCCGGCTGAGCCACCGTCCGCTGCTGCTCGTCATCGACGACGCGCACTGGGCGGACGGCGAATCCCTCGCCTGGCTCGCCTCGTTCACCGCCCGGCTGAACGAGCTCCCGGTCCTGGTCGTCCAGGCCCACCGCCCGGAGGAGTTCGCCACCCGTGAGAAGGAGGACGGAGTGGGCGGCGCCCACCCCGCCCAGGTACGCGTCGCGCTGCGCGCCCTCACCCCGGACGCCACCGCGGAACTGGTCCGCGCCGGCCCTCGGCGAACACGCGGACGACCCCTTCTGCCGCGAGGTGTGGGCGGTCACCGGCGGAAACCCGTACGAGGCGGTCGAGCTCGTCGCCAAGGTGCAGGACCGCGAGCTGGTCCCGCTGGACGAGTCGGCCGGACTGCTGCGCGAGCTCGGCGCCTCCGCCCGCGGCAGCGGCCTCGTCGCCCGGCTCGAACGGCTCGGTACCAACGCCACCCGCTTCGCCTGGGCCGCGGCCGTTCTCGGCACCGACATCTCCCAGGACCTGGCCGCCACCCTCGCCGGAATGACCTCGGCCGAGGCCGCCGACTGCACGGCGCGGCTGCGCGAGGCCCGCATCGTCACCGGCTTCGACCCGCTGGAGTTCGTCCACCCGCTCATCGCGAGCGCGATCTACCGCGCCATCCCGCCGGCCACCCGCACCGCCATGCACGGCCGGGCCGCCTGGGCGATCAACCGGGCCGGACTCGGCCCCGCCGCGGCCTCCCGGCATCTGCTGGAGGTCCACCCGGACGACGACCAGGAACTCGTCGAGCAGCTCCGCGAGGCGGCCAAGCAGCACCTCGCCGTCGGCGCCCCGGAAGCCGCCCGCCGCTGCCTCGAACGCGCCCTGCGCGAACCCCCGCGCGAGCGCGTACAGGCCACCCTGCTGTACGAGCTGGGCTGCGCCACCCTGCTCAGCTCCCCGGCCACCACCGTCCAGCACCTGCGCAACGCGCTCGACATGCCTGGGCTCGACGACGACCAGCGGGTCGACGCCACCTACCGGCTCGCGGCCGCGCACTCGCACAACAACCAGCTCAAGGAGGCGGCGAGCGCACTCGCCGCGGAGGTCGCCCGCACCGCCCCGGGCCCCGGCCTGATGCGGCTCCAGGCCGCCCACTTCCTCTGGGAGGGCATGCAGGCCACCGAGGAGGACGGCCCCGGCCGCTCCGCCCGGCTCGCCCGCAACGCCGACCATCTGCACGGCCGGGACAACGCCGAACGCGCCCTGCTCACGCTCCGGGCCTTCGACGCCATGGTGCGCGGCGAGAACGCCCAGCTCGTCGTCGACCTCTGCGAACGCGCCCTGGTCGGCGGACACCCGGCCAGGGGACTCGGCTGGACCGACACCGAATGGGGCTTCGAGCTGCCGACCCTGGTCGGCATCACCTATGCCTTCACCGACCAGCTCGACCGCGCCGAGGAACTCTTCGCCGAGGCGGTCCGCGCCTTCGAGATCTCCGGCTGGAGCGGCGCGCACCTCGCGTTCGCGCACACCCTGCTCGGACTGGTCCACCGCCGTCGCGGAAGGCTGGCGGAGGCCGAGGGCTTCCTGCGCGAAGGGCTGCGCCTCGCCGACCGGGTGGGCAGCGGACTGCCGGTCCACTGGGACGCGGCCTGCCTGCTCATCGACACCCTGGTCGCCCGGGGCCGGGTCACCGAGGCCCGCGAGATCGCCGACCGCTACACCTTCGAGGCGCCCTACCCCAGCGCGATGGTGCTGCCCGACGGCCCCTGCGTACGCGGCAGGCTGCTGCTGGCCGAGGGCCGGACCAAGGAAGCGATCGTCGAGCTCGAAGCGGCCGGTCAGAAGCTCGAACCGCGCGGCAGGTTCAACGGCGTGTGGGCGCCCTGGGCCGGCGATCTCGCCCGCGCCTTGGCCGAGGAGAACCCGGACCGCGCGGCCCAACTCGCCGCCACCGCACGGGTGCACGCCGAGCGCTTCGGCACGGAGACCGCGATCGGTGAGGCCCTGCACTGCCTCGCCCTGTTCGCCGCTCCCGAGGAGGCCACCCGTCTGCTCTCCGAGGCGGTCCGCCACCTGGAGTCGTCCCCGTCCGCGTACGAACACGCGCTGGCCCTGGTCGACTACGGCATCGCGATCCGCTCGCCGCGCGAACTCGCCCGGGCGTACAAACTGGCCACCGCCTGCGGCGCGGAGTCCCTGGCGAACCGCGCCCACCAGGCACGGGCGTCGATCCGGTCCTCGGAGTGAGGTAATGTTTGTCCTGCGAGGCCGCCCGGCAACACCGGGACGGAACATCGCATCGGGACGTGGCGCAGCTTGGTAGCGCACTTGACTGGGGGTCAAGGGGTCGCAGGTTCAAATCCTGTCGTCCCGACTGGAGACAGTCGCAGATCAGGGCTGGTTTCGGAGGAATCCGAAACCAGCCCTTGATCATTCTTGGGGGCCTTCGACGGGCTGCTCGGTCAGTCGGTGACTGCGTTGCGATGGTCACCGAGATCGGCTTGACCAGGTGGAAGCCTGGACGCTGTGGTCACGCCGTCGGCCAGGATGTTCCCGGATTCGCGCGGTTCGAAGAGCCCAAGCGACAGGCAGCGTGAACGCCAGGCGCAGGGTACGGGCGGCGGCAGGGTGGCGCCGCCCGTACCTGGGTCAGAGACCCGAACTGAGTGCCGACGTATCGCTCGAAGTGACGTGCGCCGTGCCGTCGGCGTCCAGCCATGCGATGCCGCTGCCGAACTTGTCCACGTCGTAGTTCTTCCAGCCGGTCGAGACGGGCAGGTCTGCCAGCGTCCGGGGCGCGGCGACGGTGCCGGTGTGGAAGTCGATGAGCTGCAGCTTGCCCGTGGCTGTGTCGTGGTTGACGAGGAAGCCGTCTCCGAGCTTTCCACGTTTGGGCAGACTGATACCGGCACCGGACTTCAGGTCGTACACGCCGAACGGGGTCGACTGGTCACCGGTCGTGTCCTGGCCCAGGCAGTCCCAGTACATCCAGTGCCCGGCGACCTGGATGTCCCGGATCACGCACGAGGCGCCGACCGTGTACGGGGTGATGGCGCCCGAGACCAGATCGCGTGCCTCGACGCGTCCGCCGGTGCCGTCGGTGGTCCACAGCGTGGATCCGCCGAGTGCGGCCGCGGGGGTCTTCAGCTGCTGGACCACCGTCCCGCCACCGGGTGCTTCGAAATCGACGACCACCCGCTCGTCGCCACCTCCGTAGACCGCGTACCGCCCGGCGGCGTCGCGCAGGCCGCGGCCCGAGGTCGGAGGCATGGCGCGGTCGAGGGGCACGACCTCGGTGCGCGTACCGCCTGCCGTTGCGCGGACCAGGACGTCCCGCTGAGAGGCTTCGTCGTACCGTACATGGACGACCGAACCGTCTCCCGCGCCCAGCGGCTGGCCGTAACCGTCACCGAGGGGGGCGGTGGTGACCTCGGAGCGTGCCCCCGCCGACGGCGTACCGGTGAGGGTCACCTCGCGGGTCTGATAGGAAGGCCGCGGCCCGCTGTCCTCCTCCTTGGTGACCAACTGGCCACCGGAGAGGGCAATGCCACGCAGAACGGCGGGCGCGGCGGGTACCTGGGAGAGCGTGCGCAGCGTAGGGCGGCCGTCCGGTCCGGTCTCGACCCGGCGCACCGCCCAGTCGCCGGCGTGCGCGCCGCCCACCGTCACCGCCCCGCCGCCGGGGACCTGCAGCAGGTCGGGCTGCGCCGCGTCCAGCAGGGTGACGGGTGAACCGCCGTCGAGCGGGACGGCCTTGAGGGGACCTCCCCGACGCGCGGGAGGGTTCTGCTCGGTGGGGGCCTGCGGCCGGTAGGTTGTGAGGAGCCACTCGCCGGCCAGCCCGACGACGGGAGTGCCCTCGTCGGAGGGCGGCACGGTGACGGAGGTCTGTGCCCCGGACGGGGCGTCACGGCGGATCACCCGGGCCTGGCTCATGCCCTTCTGGTACCAGGCGATGTGGGTGGGGGAAACGGCGGCCTGGACGGACCAGGGCTCGTCGACGGCGACGTTTGTGGAGACGGGCGTCAGGGTGCCGGTCGTCAGGTCGACGAGGCCGATGGTGTGCGCGCGGGTGAACCTCACGACGGCCAACTGCCCGTCCCCGGCGGCGACGGGGTACCGGTCGAAACGCAGTCCCGGTGGTGGTTCGACCGGGGTTTCGGTGGTCACGCCGTCCTGGAGCCGGAGGACGTGCAGCTTGTCCACCTGCCACACCTCGTTGTACGAGAGCGTCAGCACGGTCCGCCCGAAGGAAGCGACGGTGTACTGACCGTCAGGCACGGTGAGCGGAGTCGACTCACCCGTCGCCGGGTCGCGCAACTGCACGACTCCACTCGCACCCACGGGCACGGGAAGGATGTCCGTCCCCGCGCCGTAGTAGCCCTGCTGGCCCGGCAGTTGGCCGGTGAAGTTCTCGACGTTCCGCTCGGTTCCGTCGTATCCGCGCCACTGGTACAGGGCGGTGGAGCCGTCGTCCGTCTCCCGCCGATGCAGGTAGCCGGTGTCTCCCGCGGCGTACAGCACGTCCTGGACGGGCGTATATCTGTCCGGTGCGGTCAGTGCGACCTCAGGCGTCTCGGACTCTTCGGCGTGGGCTGTGGGAGAGGCGGCGACGGGCACGGCGGCGAGCGCGAGGACGAGAGCGAGACGACGCACAGAATCGGACACGTGTTTGAATTTTGTGGTCACGTATATCTCAGCGCCGAACGGGCCGAGAACATCACACCGGCCGGGGCGGGCCCCTCGGCCGATCAGAGGACGGCCTTCGTGCGGCCTCGGTGTTTCAAGCCCCGGCCTGGCTGGATGTTCGAAAGCTGAACTTCAGGTCAGGGGGTGTCCGGGCCGGCTCCTCGCAGGAAGAGGTCGACGACGTCCTGGGCCAGGCGGTCGGCGGACGCCTGATGGCAGTCGTCCTGCGGGGGATGAACAGTGGCGGCGAGCTCCATGAAGGCGGTGGCGAGGAATCCCGGGTCGGCTTGCCGTAGTGCGCCCGTGGCCACCGCCTGGGCCATGAGGTCGGTGACGGGCTGGATGAGGCCGCGCACGTAGGCGTGGGAGACCTCGGCGCGCTGGCCCTCCTCGAGATGGCGGGTGGCGTAGTAGATCTGGTTGCTGAGCGCGGAGTTGTAGGTGCCCTGGGCATAGGAGGCGGCGAGGGCGAGAAGCTTGTCGCGCAGGGTGCCGGGGGTGGCGAGTGCGCTCTGGAGGAGGGCGGAGGCTTCCTTGGTGTAGTGGTCGGCCACCTCCATGAACAGGGCGGGCTTTCCGCCGGGGAAGTGGTGGTAGAGGCTGGCCTTCTTCACGTCGACGGCTTTGGCGATGTCGTCGAGGGAGACGCCGAGGTAGCCGTAGTCGGCGAGTCGTCGGGCGAACTCGTCACGGGCACGGGCGCGGGTGTCGCTCTGGCGGGGCATGGTGGTCAGACTCCTGTACGAGTACGACGGGTCAGGGTGAGGTGGGCCGCAACGGCGCCCGCCGCCAGGAGAACGAGAGCGACAAGGGCGCCCGGCGGCAGGTTCTGCTCGTTCCAGGGGGCGGTGAGCAGACTGCGCATGGCTTCCAGCGGCGGGGTGAGCGGGTTGATGTCGGCAGCGTGGCGACCTGGGCAGCGCCCCGGGAGGGGCGGGGCATGGTGGTGAGCATCCGGACGTTAGTGCTCTTGCTCGAGCCGTTGGGGCCGAGCAGGCCGTAGACCTCTCCGGGGTTCACCTCCAGGTCGAGCCGGTGCACCGCAGTGTGCTCGGCGAAGTCCCGCCCGAGCCCGACGGCACGGATGGAAGGGGTGGTCATGTTGCCCATACTGCAAACCTACCTATCGATAGGTAGGTTTGCAAGCGGCCCCCAGTCACCGGTACTCCGAGCTTCCCCGGTCCGTGCGAAGGTCAGCGGCTGCACGGCGGCGGGGGCGTCGGCGCCGCCGCCGTCGGATCGACCGCCGTGACGATGCCCCAAGCGGGGCCCGGACGTTCTGACGTCCGGGCCCCACCGGGGACGGGGATGTCAGCGCTTCATGAGAGCGAAGACGCCCCAGCTGAGGTACTCACGCCCGTAACGGGCGTAGTGGGCGGGCTCGGTGGTGAGTTCTTCCCGTACTTCGGGGGCGAGTTCGTCGTCCGGGTTCTCATCGAGCCAGCGGCGCATGCTGAGCCACTGCGCCGCGGCGTAGCGGTCCCAACTGTTCTGGTCGGCCAGCGTCATTTCCACGACGTCGTAACCGAGTTGCTGGAACTGCTCGATCAGACCGGGGAGGAGCAGGAAGTCGGCGACGGAGGTGGCGTGGCATGCCTTGGCGGTCTCCTCGTCCGGAGGGGTCTGCCGCCAGAACGGTTCGCCGATCAGCATCGTCCCTCCCGGCCGGAGGCTGCGCTGGAGCAGCTCGGTCGTTCCGGCGACACCGTTGCCGATCCAGGTGGCGCCGACGCAGGCGGCCAGATCGACCGGCTGGTCGGCGACGTGGCCGGCGGCGTCACCGTGGACGAACTCGACCCGGTCGGCGACGCCGAGTTCGGTGGCGCGGGCCCGGGCCTGCGCGGTGAAGAGCGTGCTGATGTCGACCCCCGTACCGGTGAAGCCCAGGTCGCGGGCCCAGGTGCACAGCATTTCGCCCGAGCCGCTGGCCAGGTCGAGCACCCGGGTCCCGGCGGGGAGGCGGAGGGATTCGCCCAGGGTGGCGAACTTGTCCGCGGTCAGCGGGTTGTGGATGCGGTGGCCGCTCTCGCGGATGGTGAAGATGCGGGGAAGGTCCATGACCGTATTCCTTTCCGTCATGCCTTGAAGTGGGGGGACTGCTTGAGGGCGCGCACCTGGCGCGAGATCCGCTTCATCGGCCGTTGCAGCTCGGCGCGCAGCCGCGCGTCGGTGCGGGCGGCTGCGTAGGTGTTCTCGCGCTGCAGCCGGTGGTAGCTGTCGAGGCGCCGCTGGGTGAGACGGCCGTCCTCGACGGCGGCCAGCACGCCGCAGCCCGGCTCGGTGGTGTGGGCGCAGTCCGCGAAGCGGCAGTCGCGGGCCAGCTCGGTGATCTCTGCGAAGGTGTGCTCCAGGCCGTCGTCGGCGTCGTGCAGGCCGACGCCGCGCAGGCCCGGGGTGTCCAGAAGCACTCCTCCGTGGGGCATCGGCACCAGTTCGCGCCAGGCGGTGGTGTGTCGGCCCTTGCCGTCGCTGCCGCGTACCGCGCCGGTGGCCAGGAGATCCTCGCCGAGCAGTCGGTTGCCGAGGGTGGACTTGCCCGCGCCCGAGGGTCCGAGCAGCACGACCGTGCCCGACAGGACGGCGGTCAGGACGTCCAGGCCCTCGCCGGTGGTGGCGCTGGTGACCAGCACCTCCGCCCCCGGAGCCGCCTCGGCCACCTCGGACGCCGCAGAAGCGGGGTCGATGGACTGGTCGGCCTTGGTGAGCACCACCACCGGTGTGGCGCCGCTCTCCCAGGCCAGGGCGAGCATCCGTTCGATCCGCTCGAGCTTGAGCGGGTCGGCGAGAGAGACGGCCACCACCACGGTGTCGACGTTCGCGGCCAGGATCTGGGCGTGGGAGGTCCGCGAGGAAGTGGAGCGGACCACCGCACTCCGTCGCTCCAGCACCTTCACCACGGTGGCGGAGGTCGCCGGTCCGGCCGGCCGGACGGCCACCCAGTCGCCGGTGCACGGCGTCAGCCGGTCACCGGTACCTGAGGAGGGGAGGACCGTCGCGCGGACGGGGCCGGTCTCGGCGACGATGTCGCACAGACCGCGCTCGGTCCGCACGACCCGGCCCGGTACCAGTCCCTCGTCCCTCGATGGACCGAAGGACCGCTCACGTTCCGTGTCCCAGCCGAAGTCGGCCAAGGTCGGGACGCGCGAAGGACAGAAGAGAGCAGAAGGGGGAGAAGCGTGTTGGTGAAACAATGGAAGAGACCCTTGAGAGGGGGTCTCGCCGGACGTCAGACGTGCCGGAACCACTCCCTGCAGAGAAGGGAGGTCGACAGAGGAAAGGTCAGGCCGAGACCCGAGAGATGCGAACGAGTCGGGCACCGCACACAGCGGTGGTCACCACGACCGTCATCGCGCATCTCCTCCGATCTCCAAGAATGGCCTGGTTGCCACTTCAACGGAAACCGTAGCATCTTCTATGAACCCATGAGTCGGCCCCGACCGACCGGAAGCGTTTCTTGGGCAGTGCTTCAGCACGCAGCCCAGGGCCAGGCACCGGTCGCATGCGCACGAGCGACGCACAGGCGCAGATGAGGGCCGGTTTCGAATCCGCAACCAGCCCTTGATCATTCTCGGGGCCCGTCCGCCGACCTGAGTCCTTGACCGGGGTCAGTGGGGAGGGCCTTGACCATTTCCCCGTCGACCAGGACGACGAGGCAGCCGCAACCACCGGTGCAGTACTCGACCTCGCCCTCGGACGTGCGGTGGTGGGACCGCAGCGTCCACCACCGTGCCTCTCCCTCGGTCGGCCCGTGGCAGACGGGGCAGCGGTCCTGTGCCGGTGCGGCGGTGGCCGAGGGTGCGCGGGCCTCCGGCGCGGCAGGCCCTCCGGTCCGCCGCACCGACCAGGCACCGGCCAGGACGACCAGAGCAGCGGCCGCCAATTGGCGTACGGTCAACTGCTCGTGCAGCAGAAGGAGACCGACGGCCGCCGCCACGGCGGGGCTCAGCGCGAGGAGCACCCCGAAGGCGCGGGTGTCGATGCGCCGCAGCACCGTCATGTCCAGCGCGTACGGGATCAGCGAGGACAGAAGGGCGACAAGGAGGCCGGTGAGGAGAACGGCCGGGTGGGCCGCCACCGCGGCGCCGCCCGTGACGGCGGAGACCGGGGTCAGGACACAGGCGCCGCAGGCCAGCGCCAGCGCCAGGCCCGTCCAGTCGGGAAACAGTCGTCCGACCCGCCGGCTCAGGACCACGTACCCCGCCCGGCACAGCGCGGCGGCGCCTCCCAGCGCCAGCCCGACGGCGGGCAGCGAGGCCCCCGGGCCCGTCAGCAGCAGGACGCCCGCCAGCGCCAGCAACGCCACCACGAGATGCTCCAGCCGGCGGGACAGGGCGATCGACAGGGCGAGCGGGCCGAGCAGTTCCACGGTCGCGGCCACGCCGATCGGCAGGTGGCTGATGGCCTGGAAGTACGCCACGTTCATGGCCGCGAGGACCAGGCCGAGCGGGATCACCGCACGCCACTGCGTTGCCGTGACCTCCCGCGGCGACGGCCGGACGAGCAGCCAGAGGACCACGGCGGAGAAGCACAGCCGCATACCGGCCAGGGCCGAGGGGCCGACGGACGCGTACGCCTCCTTCGCGACGGCCGACCCCGCCTGAAGACTGGCGATCTGGACCAGCATCAACGCCGGCGCCGTCGCGGACCCCTGCCGCGACAGGCGGGCAGCCTGCACCATCGTGCCTCCGGGATCTCGTCGTGTCCGGTGTCGTCCGGAGGGCCGCCCGACGTCGTACGGCGTCATGGTCCGTCGCCCCGGTACCGGCCCGGGGCATACGATGATGTAATTGTCTTATGCAGTTCAACCATTACGGCGGTGAGGCCGCCAGGCTCGCCGCCGACCTGGTCAACCTGACCGCGGCACCTCACCCCGCGGACCTGGAACCGCTCCTGGCCGCGCACGGCGTGGTGAACCGCACGCTCACCACCGCGCAGGCCGAGGCCGTCTGGACGTGGAGCCGGCGCCTGGCCGCGTGTTTCGGGCGACAGAACCTCGACGAGCGGTGCGCCGAGGTCAACGCGCTCCTCGCCGACGCTTCGAGCAGCCCCCGTATCTCCCTGCACGACGGACGGCCCCACCTGCACTACAGCGCCACCGGCGCGGACCCGGCCGCGCACATCCGCGCCATCACCGCGGCCGGACTCGCCTACGTCATCTGCTCCGCCGACGCCGAGCGGCTGGGACGGTGCGCGCGACGCGACTGCGCCCTGGCGTTCGTCGACACCTCCCGCAACGGCAGACGCGCCTACTGCTCGGTGCGCTGCGCCAACAACGACGCCGTGGCCCGCCACCGCGAGCGCCGCCACGGAAACCCGACACCGACGACCGGCTGAGGCGTGTCCGGCGGGTCATGGCCGGGGGCGCGGTGGGCGCAGCCGTAGTTGGAGCATCGCCTCGAACCGCGCCTCCGGGTCGTCGAGATCGATGTCCGCGACCGTGGCCAGCCGCTTGAGGCGGTAGCGGAAGGTGTTGGGGTGGACGTGTACGGCGGCAGCGGCGGCGGGCACGTCGCCGAAGGTGCTCAGCCAGGCGTCCAGGGTCTCGGTGAGGGCCGTGCCGTGCTCGGTGTCGTAGGCGAGCAGCCGTATGACGGGGCCGTCCGGCAGATCGTCCTCGGCGGCCATCCGGTCCGTCAGCTCCTCCAGCAGCGAGGCGGCGTAGACGTCCGACAGCCGGGCGGCCCTGCGCCGGGCGCGGCCGGAGCCGAGGACGCGCAGCGCACGGTCCGCGTCGGCCCGCGAGCGGCGCAGCTCCACCGGGCGGGCGGCGAGTCGGCCGACCCCGATGACGGCGGGCACCCGGTCGCCGATCCGGCCGAGGAACGCCTCGGCGACCCGCAGCCCCTGCTCGTCCGAACCGGTGGGCAGGACCGCGTAGGTGACCTGGCCGAGGGTGGCGGCGGCGGTGCGGGGGTGGATCGCGGCCAGGTGGAGGGTGAGCGCCTCGGCGACGCGGTGGGCCGCGGCCACCTGGTCGGGCTCGTACTGCTCGCCGGTCACCGCGAGCGCCAGTACGCAGGCGGGCTGGGCGGAGAGGCCCAGACGGACGGCGGCCTGCGGCGCGTGCGTGCCGCCCTCCAGGACGGTGGCGAGCAGATCGGCGCGGAGCCGGCGCTCGGCGTCCGCGCCGGTGCGGCGGCGCAGCAGATGCAGGGCGGCGACCTTCGCCGCCTCGTGGAGGGCCTGGGTCCGGTCCGTGCTCAGCGGTCCGTCGACCACCACCCAGATCGAGCCGAGGACCTCGCCGCCGGCGCGGACGGCGATCGCGACCCGGGGCTTCTCCGCGATGCCGTCCACATAGACGGGCTCCTCCTTACGGTACAGGGCCTGGAAGGCGCCGAGTTCTTCCAGGGCACGCAGTTTCTCGGCGGGTACCTGACGGTCCAGTACGGTCGCGATCCGGTCGGGGTCGGCCTCGTCCTGCCGGCTGGAGAAGGCCAGCACCCGGCCGCCGCGGTCCTCCACGGTGACCGGGCCGTCCAACAGCCCGGCCGTCGCGTTGGCCAGGGCGAACAGGTCACCGGCGAGCGGCTCGGCGCCGTCGGCCTCGTCCGGACCGCCCACCGTGCCCAGTTCGTCGACCGCGAGCAGCGACCGCAGCAGCGCGGCCACCTGCGCCCAGGACGCCCCCGGCGTCAGGCCCAGCACGGTGACGCCGGTGCGGGCCGCCGCCTTCGAGACGGGTCCGTACACCGGGACCGGGGAGCGGACCACCACAGCCGCCGCGCCGAGTCCGGCGGCCGTGTCGACCAGGGCGGCGACCGGCCCGGCGCCGTATACACCGACGCCGAGCACCACCGCGCCGGGCAGCCTCGCGGGTTCGTCACGGGGGTCCTGGATCAGCACCCCCGTGACGGCACGGGCCGGGTCGGCCTCCCCGGCCACCACCTCGATCAGCGTCGAACCGAGATCGTTGATGATCCGGCCGAGAACGGCCCGCGGCTGTCCCGTCATGATCACAAGGTAGTTGATCGC
This sequence comes from Streptomyces sp. NPDC001108, assembly GCF_053598535.1. NCBI lineage: Bacteria > Bacillati > Actinomycetota > Actinomycetes > Kitasatosporales > Streptomycetaceae > Streptomyces > Streptomyces sp. NPDC001108. The sequence continues at coordinate 117,713 of NZ_JBSFKL010000008.1, read as the reverse complement.
GAAAGGGGCGCGGCGGGTGCGGACGGTCCGGCTCCGGGGGCCGTCATCGGCCGATCCACTCCGTCGACCTGGTCACCTCGGCCAGTTGCCCGGGGACGGGGGAGATCCCGATGCCGGGTCCGCGGGGCACGTCGAGATGGCCGTCGCGGAGTGTGAACGGCTCGGTGATGTCGGTCCGGTAGTACCGGCCGGAGGCGGACGTGTCGCCGGGGAGGGTGAAGCCGGGCAGTGCGGCGAGGGCCACGTTGGCGGCGCGGCCCAGACCGGTCTCCAGCATTCCCCCGCACCAGACGGGGACGCCGTGGGCGGCGCACACGTCGTGGATCCGCCGGGCCTCCAGATAGCCGCCGACCCGCCCCGGCTTGATGTTGACGACCGAGCAGGCGCCCATCGCGAGGGCGTCGGCCGCCGAACGGGCGGACACGATGGACTCGTCCAGGCAGATCGGGGTGCGGATCCGGCGGGCGAGTTCCGCGTGGCCCCGGACGTCCTCCTCGTCCAGTGGCTGCTCGATCAGCAGCAGCCCGTACGGGTCGAGCCGGGCGAGCTGGGCGGAGTCGGCGAGGGTGTACGCGGTGTTGGCGTCCACCTGGAGCTGTACGTCGTCGCCGAAGCGTTCCCGGACCGCGCGCACGGGTGCCACGTCCCAGCCGGGTTCGATCTTCAGCTTGATCCGCAGATAGCCCTCGGAGAGATATCCGTCGACGGTGTCGAGCAGTGCGGGGATGGAGTCCATGATGCCGACCGACACTCCGGCCGGCACCCGGTCGGCCGTCGCTCCCAGCCACTGGCCCATCGACAGCTGGTGGGAGCGCAGCCAGGCGTCGAGGACCGCCGTCTCCAGCGCGGCCTTGGCCATCCGGTGGCCCTTGAACGCGGCCAGCGCCGGGGCGACCGCCCACGGGTCGAGCGACGGCAGGGCGGCGAGGGTGGGCACGAAGTAGTCGCGCAGCACGTCCGCGGCGCCCGCGGTGTACTCCGAGGAGTACAGCGGATCGGCCATGGTGACGCATTCGCCGTAGCCCTCGTGGTCCTCGGTCCCGACCCTGACCAGCAGGATCTCCCGGGTGGTCATCGTGGCGAACGAGGTCCGGAAGGGCGCGACCAGTGGCATCGCGATCCGGCGCAGTTCGACCCCTGTGAGCTTCATGGCTGACTCTCCCGACGTCTGTCGATCACATACCAGCCGTCCCGGGTGAATCCGGTGACGGTGTGTCCCTCGGCCATCAGCCCGCCGAGGACCTCGCGCAGCGCGTACCGCCATGCGCGGGCCAGGGACGGGTCGGTCCGGCGCAGTTCCTCCGCCTCGGCGGGGATCCGGACCAGGACGGTGTCGCCGTCCCGCCGCCCGACGACGGGGCGGCCGTCGGGTCCGGCGTCCAGCGCCACCACGGTGCGGGCCCCCGCGCCGTCGACGGAGACGGCACGAGGGCGGCCCGCGGCGGATGCCACGGCGGGCTCGCCGGTCAGCTCCCAGCGCACCAGGAGCCGGTCCGTCTCGGTCCCGGCGTTGACCTCGTCCTGCATGACCCCGTAGAAGTCGGCCAGGTACTCGCTCGGTTCCGCGCCCAGTTTGGCCAGGTTGAAGTAGGCGTTGCGGCTGATCAGCGGGTCGAAGGTCCAGGTGACGGTGGTGATGGAGCGTTCCAGCGCCCAGGCCCGCTGGTGCTGCTTGACCGCGAAGCCGGCGTTGCGGCCCCGGAGGCTGCCGTCGACCCCGGCGATGTGCGAGTGCAGTCCGGCGCTGGCCAGGAAGCCCAGGCAGAATCCGGCCATCCGGCCGCCCTGGTCGATCCCGACGACATAGCTGCCGGAGTGCGCGAAGACCCGGAGCAGCTCCGGGGTGATCAGCGGCTTCCCGGGATCGGGCCGCCAGATCCGGTCCAGCACCCGGCATGCCTCGTGCATCTCGTCCAGCCCGTGCAGCTCCCGGACGGTGACGCCCGCCCGGAGCGCGGCCCGCTCGGCGGCCTCCCGCGCCTCGTTCATGGGGTCACCCGGCCGGGGGCGGCGGGTGCCCCGCGCAGCAGCGAGTCGACCAGGCGGGCCACGAGCGCCGTGCGGCGGGGCAGTTCGGCGACGACCACGTGCTCGTCGTCCGCGTGCGCCCCGCCGCCCACGGCGCCCAGGCCGTCGAGCGTGGGGGTGCCCACTCCGGCGGTGAGGTTGCCGTCGGAGGCGCCGCCGACCGCCACGCCGCGCAGCGGGCCGAGGCCCAGCTCCGCGTAGTGCCCCCGGGCGAGTTCGAACAGCCCGGCCGACGCGCTCGTCGGCAGCGGTGGCCGGTCCGGGCCGCCGGAGAAGGTGAGGGAGGCGCCGTCGAGGACCGGGGCGAGGCCGCGTACGGCGCGGTCCACCCGGTCCTGTTCGGCGGCCGTGGCCACGCGTACGTCGACCATCAGCCGGGCCGTGTCGGGCACCGTGTTGCGGGTGGTGCCGGAAGCGGCCACGGTCGGCGTCACGGTGGTGCCGGCCGCCGGGTCGGCGAGGGCGGACAACGCCAGGATCTGGTGGGCGAGTTCGGTGGTGGTGTTGACGCCCTTGCCGGGCTCCAGACCGGCGTGCGCGGCACGTCCGGCGACGGTCAGCTCGTAGCCGGACATCCCCTTCCGCGCGGTCTTCAGCGCGCCGCCCTCGCTCGCCTCCAGGACGAGCACGGCACCGGTCCGCCGGGCCTCGTCCTCGACGAGGGCGCGCGAGGTCGGGGCGCCGATCTCCTCGTCCCCGGTCAGCAGCACCGAGACCCCGTCCAGGTCGTCCAGGACCGAAAGGGCGTGGAACAGCTGCACCACACCGGCCTTCATGTCGAAGCAGCCGGGTCCGGTGAGCCGCCCGCCGGCCACCTCGAAGGGGTGCCGGGCCAGGGAACCCACCGGCCACACCGTGTCGAAGTGGCCGAGCAGGAGCACCCGGTCGCCGGAGCCGAAGCGCCAGCGCAGGGCGGGCCGACCCGAACCGTCGACCCACTCGGGCGCCGCACCGGTCAGCCGGGTGCCGAGCCCGGCGACGACCCGGGCGCAGTCGGCGACCGGGGCGAGGTCCGCGCTGGGCGACTCGGCGCGGACCAACTCCCCGATGTCGGCGAGCAGTCCGGGCAGCCCGGCCTCCAGGACGGTGACGATCTCGCTCATGTCAGCCCACCTTGGGGGTGGCGCGGCCACCGTGGTGGAGGTACGGAGTGCCGTCGTCGAGCGTGTGGAACACGACCGGGACCCAGGCTTCGAACCCCGGGCGCCGTACGACGAACACGCCCGGCTCGACGGGGTGCAGCTCGTACTCGTTCTCCGTCTCGGGGGTCAGGGCGGCCAGGGGGCCGGTGATCCGGTCCAGCATCACCAGGCCGCCGTCCCGCTCGACGATCTCGATCGTGCTGGAGAGTCGCTGGTAGACGCCGACGTGGTCGGCCGGGTCCACCGCCACCGGTCCGGTCGCGGGCCGGATACCGGCGCGCATCGTCACCCCGGCCAGCTCCCGGACGATTTCCGTGAACACGTCCCGGTAGAGGCCGGAGGTGTCGCCGCCGTTGGTGAGCAGGCAGATCGCCAGCTCGGCCTCGGGCAGGACCCGCAGGTAGGCGCTCTGTCCGATCGTGCCGCCGTCGTGTCCGAACACCCGCTGTCCGTCCCAGGTGTCCAGGAACCAGCCGAGGCCCCAGGCGTTGCCCAGGATGTACGGGTCGGGCAGTTCGACCTGCGGGGTCTGCATGGCGGCGACCGACTCCGCCGAGAGGATCCTGGTGCCGTCCGCGGTGGTTCCCCCGGCGAGGTGCAGCCGGGCGAACTCCAGCACCTCGCGCGGTGTGGAGCAGATCAGTCCCGCCGGACCGGCCGAGCGCATCAGCCCCCACAGCGGGGCCTGCGCCGGAGGGCTTCCCAGGTGTCCGATGGCGGCGCGGAAGCGCAGCACCTCCTCCGGCAGGGTCGCGGTGTGCGTCAGACCGAGGGGCCGGTACAGACGCTCGCGCATCAACTCGTCCCACTGGACGCCGGTGACGACCTCCAGCACCCGGCCGAGGAGGGTGAAGCCCGCGTTGCAGTACGACATGGTGGCGCCGAGCGGGTGGTTGGGCGGGGTGTCGCCCAGCAGCGCGACGTACTTCTCCAGGCAGTCGTCGCCGCGCCCGGTGTCGGTGAAGAGGTCGCCGTCGATGCCGCTGGTGTGGGTCAGGAGATGGCGAAGTGTCAATTCACGGGTCAACTCGTCGTTGTGAAGGCGGAGTTCGGGGAGTACGGAGACGACGGGGGTGTCCAGGTCGAGCAGGCCCTCGTCGACCAGGGCCATGGCCACCGTGGTCGTCCATACCTTGGTGATCGAGCCGACCTGGAAGAGGGTGTCGGTGGTCGCCCCGATCCCCGCCCCGGTGTTGGCGAGGCCGACGGCGGTCTCGGCGACGATCTCGCCGCGGTGCAGCACCGCGAGACCGGCGCCGGGCACGGAGCGGCGGGCGGCGAGCTCGGTGAGCCGGGTGGTCCAGCGGGCCGACAGCTCGGTGGTTTCGGTCATGTCGTGCTCCGGTTTCCGTGTCGTGCAGCGGTTGGTGTGCGTGGTGACCCAGTCGACGAGCCTGCGGGAGTAGTCCTCCCGGTGCGAGGGCCGGCCATCCAGGAGGAAGAGATGGGAACTGCCGGGGTAGACGACCAGTCGGGCCGGTACCCGCCGGGTGCGCAGCGCGTGGAACCACTGCTCGGCCTGGCCGACCGGGCAGGTGTCGTCCGCGCCGCCGTGCAGGATCAGGGTGGGGGCCCGTACGGCGTCGGCGTGGCTGAGCGGCGACAGTTCCGCCATCCGTGCCGGGTTGCCGATCTCGTGTTCGGCGATCAGATGGCCCTCCTCGGAAGTGCCGGCCATGCTCCTCAGGTCGACCAGGACCCCGCCGGGGACGACGGCGGTGAACAGCTCGGTGCGGGCGGAGAGCCAGCAGCTCAGATAGCCGCCGTAGCTGTAGCCGGTGAGGGCGATCCGGTCCCGGTCGACGAGCCCCTCGTCGACCAGGGCGGCGACCGGTTGCAGGACGTCCTGCTCGTCCGTCTCGCCCCAGGCGCCCACGGCGGCGGTGTAGTGCGCCTCGCCGTAGCCGTCGCTGGCGCGGACGTTGAGGGTGAGGACCGTCCAGCCGCGTGACGCCAGCTCCTGGTGGTAGAGGTGGACCGGGTCGGAGTGCGGGGCCCAGGCGTTGTGCGGGCCGCCGTGCAGATCGACCAGGAGCGGGCCGCCCGGGGGAGTGCCGGCGGCCCGGGTGATCATGCCGTGCACGACCGTGCCGTCCGCGATGCGGAACTCGCGTTCGGTGACCGGGTGGAGGGCGACCTCGGGCAGCGACCGGGTCATGTGGTCGGTGAGCCGCTCCGGCCCGCCCGGCTTTCCGTCGGCCCAGGCGGCCAGGTCCAGCAGCACGATCTCGCCGAAGCGCTCCGCGTCGCAGACCACGACCGCGGCCCGCCCCGCCCCGCTCGCGACCGAGCAGCCGCCGACCCCGGTTCCCGCGGGCAGCGGAGAGGCGCTGATCCCGTCCGCACCCACCCGGTACAGCCGCGTCGCGCCCCGGTCGCGGGCGCAGAACACGATGTCGTCGCCGTGGAACTGCGGCAGCGCGCCCGGGTAGCCGGGACCGCCGCCCATGACGTTGCGGTCCAGCGTGGCGCTGAGCGACACCGGCGCGGATCCGTCCAGCGGCTGCCGCAGCAGCTCCGCGTGGCCGACGCCGAACGAGGCGCGGCCGACGACGAGGAGCGCGGACCCGTCGGGGAACCAGCAGACCGGACCGGCCATGCCGTCGGCCGGCCCGACCCGGCGGGGCGCGGACGCGTTCTCCCCGACCCCTACGACATGGGCGGCCGAGGGGCCGAAGGACGCCGCGTCCGGCGTCGTCCGCGCCGGGTAGGCGAGCCGGGTCCCGTCGGGCGACCAGCTCGGCGGGCCGACGTGCCGGTCGTCGTGGGTGAGCTGTGCGACCTCTCCCGACGCCACCTCCACCACGAACAGCTGGGTCCGGACCGACCCGGTCAGGCCCGCCCCGTCCGCCTTCCAGCCGAGGGCGTCGATGACCACCGGCGCACCGTCCGCGCGACGCGCCTCGGGAGCGGCGAAGGCGATGCGCGACCCGTCCGGGCTCCAGACCGGGACGCCCGCCCCGGCCGGGCAGTCGGCGGACGTGGTGAGCGGCACGGCCTCCTCCCCGTCGACCGGCAGCAGATGGAGCTGCCCCGCGCGCAGGAACGCCAGCCGCGTCCCGTCCGGGGACCAGCGCGGCGCGGTGTCCGCCGGGCCGCGGGTGAGGCGCCGGGCCGGTCCGCCCCCGCCGCGCACCTCCCAGATCGAGCGGACCGCCCGGTCGTTCCCGGCGTCCTGCGTGGTCAGGGTGTACGCGACCCGTTCGCCGTCGGGGGACAGCGCGGGATCACCGGGGATCTCGAACCGGTACAGGTCGTCGATCGTCAGCGGTCGGGTCATGACGCCTCCTCGGAGAGGGCGAGTTCGGGTACGCAGGAGAGGAGTTCGCGGGTCGTCGGATGCTCGGGACGGGCCAGCACCCGATCGGCGGGACCGCACTCGACGAGGCGTCCGCCGTCCATCACGGCGACCTGGTCGCACAGGTGGCGGACGACCGCGAGGTTGTGGGAGACGAAGAGCATGGCGAAGCCCAGTTCGCGCTGGAGACGGCGCAGCAGATTGAGTACCGCGCCCTGTACGGAGACGTCCAGGGCCGAGGTGATCTCGTCCGCGATCAGCGCGGCGGGCCGGGCGGCCAGGGCCCTGGCCAGTGCCACGCGTTGGCGCTGGCCGCCGGAGAGCGCGTCCGGGGTGAGCGCGGCACGGGAGGGGGCGAGGCCGACGAGCTCCAGGCAGCGCGCCACCTCGGCGTCGCGTGCGGCGCGGCGTTCGCGGCGGGGCGACCGGCGCCCGTCCGCCCCGCCGGACAGCGCCTCGGCCACGGACGCGCCGATGGTCATGCGTGGGTCGAGCGAGGCGTACGGGTTCTGGAACACCAGTTGCACGGGGCTGCGCCCGCGTCGGCGGGAAGCGTCGGTCCCGTCGACCAGCACCTGTCCCGACCGCAGCGGGGCCAGCCCCACGACGGCCTTGCCGAGGGTCGACTTCCCCGACCCGGACCCGCCCACCAGCCCGGTCACCGTGCCTTCCGGTATCAGCAGGTCGACGTGGTCGACGGCGGTGAATCGGCCGTGGCGGACCGTGATCCCGCGTAGTTCGAGTGAGCTCATGACGTCGCCTCCACCGTGCGGGACGTGGTCGCGGCCGGCCCGGCCGGGTACCAGCAGGCGACCCGCCGGCCCGTACCGAGGTCCGTCAGTTCGGGGGTGTCTTCCTGGCAGCGGTTCCGGGCGCGGTCGCAGCGCGGGGCGAACGGGCATCCGGCGCCGGCCTCCCCGGGTTCCGGCGGCCGGCCGGGGATGGTCGCCAGTTCCTTCCTCGGGTCCGCGGCCATGGTCGGCGCCGTCCCGACCAGCGCCCGGGTGTACGGGTGGGCGGCGCCGCCGAGCAGTTCGCCGACCGGGAGGTCCTCCACGATCAGGCCCGCGTACATCACCAGGACCCGTTCGCAGACCTGGGCGACGACGGCGAGGTCGTGGGAGATCAGCAGCAGTGCGGCGCCGGACTCCTCACGGACCTCGGCGAGCAGGCCGAGGACCTGCTTCTGGACCACCGTGTCGAGGGCCGTGGTGGGCTCGTCGGCGATGATCAGCCTCGGCCTCCCCATCAGCCCCATCGCGATGACGGCCCGCTGCCGCATCCCGCCGGAGTACTCGTGCGGCCGCTGCCGGGCGCGGCGTTCCGGAGCGGCGATCCGGACGGCACCGAGCCGGTCGACGGCGCGCGCGGCGGCCCGGGCGCGGCTCGCACCCAGGTGCACCTCTGCCACCTCGGCGAGCTGGCGGCCCACCCGCAGGGCGGGGTTCAGCGAGGCCATCGGGTCCTGGAAGACCATGGCCAGCCCGGTGCCGAGCCGGGGATCCGCCCGCAGGTCGGCGCCGTCGAAGCGGAGGGCGTCGGCCGAGACCCGGCCCGGGTGGGGGACCAGGTCCGCGAGCGCCAGCGCGCTCAGGCTCTTGCCCGATCCCGACTCGCCGACCAGGCCGACGGCCTCGCCCGCGTGGATGTCCAGCGAGATCCCGCGTACGGCCTGCCGCCCGCCGGGGAACGTCACCCGCAGACCGCGCGCCCGGACCAGGGCCCCGTCGCCGCCGGCGACCGCCGCTTCCCCGGTCGTCGGCGACGACTGCGGCGGCGGTGCCGGTTCCGCCGTCCGTGGCGCCCGCCGGCCACCGGCCTGTGCGAGCACCTCGCCGACCAGACCGAACATCAGCCCCGTCAGGACGACAGCCGCGCCAGGCGCGAGAGCGGCCGCCGGGTTCACGAAGACACGGCTCAGCTGCTCGTTGAGCAGCCGCCCCCAGTCGTACTGCGGCGGCTGCACCCCGAGCCCGAGGAAGGACAGCCCCGAGAAGGCGACCAGGATGCCGCCGGTCGCCTGGGTGGCGAACAGCACCGACGGTTCGGCGATGTTGGGCAGCAGATGACGCACCACCATCCTGAACCGGCCCACGCCGAGGATCCGGGCCGCCGCCACGTAGTCGGAGCCCGCGACCGACGCCGTCAGGTTCTGCACCAGCCGCGCCATGGGCGGGACCATGGCCAGCCCCACGGCGAACACCGCCCCGGTGGTGCCCACCCCGAAGACCGTGGCGAGGAAGAGCAGGAACAGCAGGCCGGGAAAGGCCACCAGCACACCGACGACCGCGGTGATCAGCCGGCCTGGACGCCGTCCCACGACCGCCGGGGCGACACCGAGCAGCAGCCCGCCGCCGACGCCGATCACGGCGGCCAGCAGGGTGAGCCGCAGGGTCGGCCGGGTCGCCACCACCACGCGGGCCGCGATGTCCCGGCCGAGCTGGTCCGTACCGAGCAGATGGGCGGCGCTGCTGCCCTGGTTGATCGCGTCCGTGTCGATCCGCGCCGCCCGGTCGCCGAGCAGTACGGGACCGAGAACGGCGACCAGCGCGACCAGCAGGCAGGCGGTGAGCGCGGTGACGCCGAGCGGCGTCCGCAGGGTGCGCCCGAGCCGGTGCCGCAGTGAGCTGTCGTGGTGGGGATGAGGCATCGTCAACTCCCGCGGACGGTGGAGTGGGGGTCGGCGACGGCCACGGCCATGTCGACGACGAAGGTGATCAGCAGCGCGGCCGCCCCGTAGACCAGCACCACGCCCTGGACCAGCGGATAGTCCTTCTCGGTGATCGCCTGGACGATCGTGGTGCCGAGGCCGGGCCAGGCGAAGACGTACTCGACCAGAACGGTCCCGGCGAGCAGCGAGCCGAGGATCAGACCGCCCAGGGTGAGCGAGGAGGCCAGCAGGTTGGGCAGCGCGTGCCGCAGATAGCGCAGCCGGGCCGGGAGCCGCTTCGCCCGCGCGGTCCGCATGTAGTCCTCGCCGAGCACCCGCAGCGTCTCCACGCGGACGATGCGCGACAGCGAGGCCGCCGGTACGACGGTCAGGGCCAGCACCGGCAGTACGTAGGAGTCCGGACCGCCCCGCGAGGCGACCGGGAAGAGCGGCCAGGCCACCGCGAACGCCGCGACCAGGCCCACCGCCAGCAGGAACTCCGGCACCGCGCCCAGGAGTCCGGTGACCCCGGTGAAGGCGAGTTCGCCGCGCCGCCGGCGGCCGTCCCTGGTCAGCACCGCGGCGGTCATGCCGACGGGCACGGCGATCAGCAGGATCAGTACGAACGCGGGGACGGCGATCTGCAAGGTGGCCGGGGACCGGCCGGAGATGATCTCGGACACCGGCATCTGGGCGCCGATCGACTCGCCCAGCCGGCCCTGGAGGAGGTTGCCGACGAAATCGGCGTACTGCTTCGGCAGCGACTGGTCCAGGCCCAGCGCCTGCCTGCGGGCCTGGACCAGGGCCGGGTCGGCGGTGGGGCCGAGAGCCGCCCGCACCGGGTCGCCCGGGATCAGATGGATCATCGCGAACGCGGCCGTTACCAGCGCCGCGAGCGAGACCAGCAGCCGCCAGGTGCGACGCAGGACGAATCCGGCCCAGGGGGCGCGGGCCTTCGCCGCCAGGGAGTCCGGGGTGACCGTCGCCATCAGTCGGCGCTCCGGCGCAGGGTGCTCGGGACGATGCCGTTGCCGTCCACCTCGAAGGTGACGCCCTTCGCGTAGTACCGGTTGGCCCTGCTGACGATCGGCGCGATGTCGACCCGCTTGACCAGGGCGGCCTCGGCGGCGTCCCACAGGGCGCAGCCGGTGGCGCCGGGTTTGGCGGCCGCCTCGGCGGCGAGCCGGCGGTAGTCGGGGTTGGCGACGGAACCGAAGTTGTTGCCCTTCGGCGGTGGCGGACCGTCGTAGAACTGGGTGAGCTGGTCCGGAAACGTGACTCCGACGGGCGCCCAGGCGATGTCCCAGTCGCCGCCGCCGAGGACGCCGACGATGCTGCCGGACCCGGTGGGTTTCGCCGTCGCCCGCACGCCGAAGGACGTCCACCGCTGGACGGCCAGCTCGACCGCCGAGGCCACCTGCGGGCCCAGGTTGGTCGCGTAGTCGAGCCCGATGGTGAGTGGCCTGCCGTCCTTGGCCCAGGTGCCGCCGCTCTTCGTCCAGCCGGCCTCGGTGAGTGCGGTGGCCGCCTTCGCCGGGTCGTGGGCGGGGAGGTTGCCGCCGACCGTGTCGCCGGTGCAGGGAGTGGGGGCGATCTCGCCCGTGCGGGTCGGTGTCCGCCCTTCCCGCCGGTGGCGACATCGCCCAGCTGCTTCAGGTCCAGTACGGAGACCAGGGCCTCGCGCACCGCGGGGTCGGCGGTCGGGCGGCCGGCCGCCTGGTTGAACATGAGCTGCCCGAACAGCGCCTCCAGACTCCGGTACTTCACCTTGGCGGCGTCCAGCCGGTCCTGGTCGGCGCCGTTGACGAGGGCGACATTGATCTGGCCCGCCATCAGGAGGTTGGCGGCGGTCGACTCGTTGGCCACCACCTTGACCACCACCTTGCCGGGCAGGCCCGCCCCGGTGGAGCCGCCGGGCCCCCAGTCGTATCCGTCCCGCTTGACGTAGGTGTAGTGGTCGCCCGGGACCGCTTCGGCGAGCCGGTAGGGGCCGCTGGCGTTGGTGGTCCGGGCCAGCGCGGCCGGCTTCGCCAGGCTCTCCTCGCACACCAGCGGCAGCAGCCGGGCCATCTCCACTAGGCAGTGTCTTCAAAATGTCACGCCCACATCAGGAGTGATGCGAGGGTGACGGCTGCCTCGTAGGACTCGGCGGTCTTGTCGTACCGGGTGGCGATCCCGCGCCACTGCTTCAAGCGGTTGAAGCACCGTTCCACGACGTTGCGGTGCTTGTAGGTCTCGCGGTCGAAGGCCGGCGGGCGGCCTCCGCGGCTGCCGCGCCGGGCCCGGTTGCGGACCTGGTCGGCTCGCTCGGGGATCGTGTGGGCGATGCCCCGACGGCGAAGCCAGGCGCGGATCGCTTTCGAGCTGTAGCCCTTGTCGCCCAGGACGTGATCGGGCCGGACGCGGGGCCGTCCCGGGCCGGTCCGGGGCACCCGGATCGCTTCCATCACGGCAGTGAACCGAGTGCAGTCGTTGGTGTTGCCGCCCGTGACGACGAAGCCGAGCGGACGGCCCTGGCCGTCGCAGGCCAGGTGGATCTTGCTGGTCAGGCCGCCTCTGGACCGGCCGAGGGCCGGGTCGCGGAGCCCCCTTTTCGGGCGCCGGCGGCATGCTGGTGAGCTCGGACGATCGTGGAATCGACCGACACCAGCCACTCGATGTCGCCCGCCGCGTCTGCCTTGCCCTGCGCGGCCCGCAGCATCCGGACGAACGTCCCGTCCGCCGCCCACCTGCGAAAACGCGTGTGCAGCGTGGCCCATGGACCATAGCGCTCGGGCACGTCCCGCCAGGCCGTACCGGTCCGAAACTTCCACACGATCCCGTTCAGGACCCTGCGGTCGTCCAGCCGCTTCCGCCCCCGCAAAGACTCGGGCAGCAACGGCCGGACGAACTCCCACTCAGCATCAGACAGTTCATGGCGACGTATCACGACACCATGATCCACTAGTGATGATCATTTGAAGACACTGCCTAGGAACGGTGCGGGCTTCGTGGTGGTGACGGTGACCGTCCGGGCCGCCGCGTCGGCCTTGGCGACGGCGGTCACGGGGACGGAGAGACCGAGCAGCGGCGACCGGTTCTTCGGGTCGGCGATGTGGTTGTACTCGGCGGCCACGTCCTCGGCGGTGAGCGCCGAACCGTCCTCGCAGGTGACCCCGGGACGGATGGTGAACGTCGCCGAGGTGGTCGTCGCGGACCACTTCTCGGCCACTCCCGGCACCGGCGAACCCTCGACGTCCAGGTGCACGAGGGTGTCGTACGCGAAGGAGTTCATCGCCAGCGCCGTGCTGGCCAGTGCCGTGGTGGGGCTGAGGCTGCCGGGATCACCCCCGACGGCCACCGTGACCGCCGACCCGTCACCGACGGACGTGCCGCCGCACGCGGTCGCGGTGCCGACCAGGCCGAGCACCGTGACGACCGCTGCCGCCGCCCGGCTCCCGCGGGCCCTTCCGTTCCTGGTCTCCGTGCCTGCGGTGCCGCCCATGGTCCACCTCCGAGGGAGCGGCACTCCGCCGCCGAGTGAGGGAACAGTAGGCAGCGCCGTACCGGCTCCGACTGGTCGCACCGCACGAAAAACCGGCCCCCCGATGGTGCGCCGCACCGAAGACGGACGCGGGGACCCGGTGGTCGGTGCTCCCGGGGACGCAGGATTCCCGGCCCACGGCAACACCGGACGCGGCGAGGCTTAACTGATCGTTTCAGAATGAAGTTCGTTGTGGGTCTTGGCGGTTGGGTGATGTGTCGGCAGGATCTGTTGGGTGTCTGCTGATCTTGTGCCTGATGACCTGTGGGAGCGTGTGGCCCCGCTGTTGCCTGCTCGTCCGCCGCGGCGGCATCGGTATCCCGGGCGGTTGCCGGCGGATGACTGGGCTGTGTTGCGGGGCATCGTTTACGTGCTGTGCAAGAGCGTGAGCTGGCGGGACGTTCCTGCCGAACAGGTCGGCTGCAGCGGTGTGACGGCCTGGCGTCGGCTGCGGGACTGGACCGAGGCCGGTGTCTGGCCGCAGCTGCACGAGGTACTGCTGGCCGAGCTGCGGGCCGCGGGCCTGCTGGACATGGACGACGCGGCAGTCGACGGCTCTCATGTCCGGGCCCTCGAAGGGGGGCTCACACCGGACCTTCGCCGGTCGACCGCGCCCGTCCGGGCGGCAAGCACCACCTGATCGTCGACCGGCACGGCACCTCGCTCGCCGTCTCGCTGACCAGCGGAAATCGTCACGACGTCACTCAGCTGATGCCGCTGCTGGACGCGATACCCCGCATCCGCGGGGTCCGCGGGCGGCCGAGGCACCGGCCGGGCCGGCTGTTCGCCGACCGTGGCTACGACTACGACAAGTACCGCCGCCTTCTCCGGGCCCGCGGCATCACACCGAAGATCGCCCGGAAAGGAACAGCCCACGGCTCCGGCCTGGGGAAGACCCGCTGGGTCGTCGAGCGCACATTCGCCTGGCTCCACCAGTTCAAGCGGCTCCGGATCCGCTACGAGATACGCGCCGACCTTCACCTTGGCCTACTCCAACTCGCCTGCAGCATCATCTGTTTGAGACGACTCCGAACTTCATTCTGAAACGATCAGTAAGGCCCCGCTCCGTGCGAATGACCGGCCCACGACCGCGCGGCACGTGTGTCGCCGCGTACGGGCCGACGAGGAGGGTCGGCGAAGGACCACGGGACGCCTCGTCGCGATCAGCCGGGCGGCCAACAATGTGATGCTGTACGGGACTTGGGTGGCCGACCGGTCGACATCAGGCCGTCACAAGCGGTGTTGGGGGCTTCGGAGGTGGCGTCCCGCTCGTGGATTCAGGACGGGAGCATGTCCATCATGACAGGTCAGCGCCGTTTTTCGTAGGACGGAACGCACAGTTCGCGAGCCTTGTCCGGTCCGTCCCCCAGCTCTCAGAATCTCCCTCGTACGTCATCCGGAGACAGGGGGAATGGTGACGATCGATCACGACGCGGTACTGCGGGCCCGTGTTCTGCTGCTGGGGTCCGGTCGGCCGAGTGGGGCCGAGCTGGTGGGTGCGTACCGGGTTCTGGCCGAGGTGAGTCCGAAGGCGTACCTGCCGAAGCTGGTCGATGCCCTGCTCGCGCTGCGGCGCCAGGGCTGGGATCCGAAGGTGGACCTCGCGCTGGCCGCCGAGGCGTCCCGGGCCGCGCGCAGGATGGAGGCCGGGGCGCCGAACCGGGCGGAGCGGTTGCGCCGGGCCCTGGATGCCCACCGGGCCTCCTTGTTCGCCCTCGGGCTCAGGGCGGAAGGGCGCGCGGTCTGTGAAGAACTGGCCGAGGCCGGCCGGAACGAGCCCCTGGCGAACGTTCTGGCCGAGGAGGGGAACTTCAGGGAGGCCGCGGAGCTGGACGAGAAGGCCGTCCGGAGCGGACTGTCGGAGCGCTCCGTCCGGAACATGGTCCGGTGGGCGGCGAACCTGGAGGGCGCCGGGTTGCACGACGCCGCATCGGCCGTCTTCCGCGAGCTCCTCGAGGGGACCCGGCGCAAGGTGGCCGAACAGCGCACCGCCCTGGCGATACTCACCTGGGAGCTGGTCCACTTCTCCCGGATGCGGGAGGCCGCCCGGGACGGCGCCGGGGCCGCGGCCGCCCGGCGAGAGGCACTGGGTGTCCTGGAGGAGCTCGCGACCAGGGGCGAGCCGGAGAACTGGAGTTGCATCCTCGATTGGTGGAAGACACTTTTCGTCCTGTCGGGGAGGGCGGCCGAACCCGCCGCGAGTCCCGAGTCCCCGATGCCGCCGTTCGGTACGGATACCGGATGGTCGCCTCACGTCCGGGACGGCTTTCTCGGCATGCTGCCGGGCCTGGAAGCGGAGGCGGCGGGACTGCGCGAGGACGGTCGGCTGCCCGAACTGGTCGATGTCCGGCGCAGGATCACCGTCCGCGCGGCCGTCCGCGAAGGCGGCCGCCCCCACCTGTTCGAGGAGCGGTTCACGCCGTACTTCGACGAGGGGGTGGCGCTTGCCCGCCGCCTGTCCGGTGATCGCGCACGCCTCGCCCGCGCCCTCATCGACCGGTCGATGTTCCTCGTCGCGGCACGATCCTTCGAACCCGCACGCGCCGACTTCGCCGAAGCGGTCGCCCTTCTCCAGGAGCGCTGACTGCGACGGGCGGAATCCCTCCCCGCGTCCCTGACATCCGCACACCGCGGGCCCCCGTCCCGTCCCGCCGCGCCGGGCAGGGCGGGGGCGCCCGGTTCAGTCCCGCACCGTGGCGAGCCAGTCGGTCAGCAGGTTGTTGACCTCGTCGGGGCGTTCCTGCTGGATCCAGTGGCCGCAGCCGTCCAGGATGTGGGAGGAGGACAGGGCGGGGAGGGTGGTGGGGTAGGCGTCGATGGCGTCGGCCATCCAGGTGGTGGAGGCGTCCAGCGCGCCGCCGACGAACAGGGCGGGCTGCTTGATCGGGGCTCCGCGGTACGGTGCGAGGTCCTCCCAGTCGCGGTCCATGTTGCGGTAGCGGTTGAGGGCGCCGGTCAGGCCGGTGCGCTCGAACTCCCCGGCGTAGAAGTCGAGGTCCGCCTCGCTCAGCCAGGCCGGTCGCGGGCCGGAGGGGAATCGGTCGCGCAGCCGGTGGCCCGGGGCGACGAAGTGCGGGTCGGGCTCGCCCTCGGCCGGCATGGTGTCGCCGGACACGGCCGCGTAGAAACCCGCGAGCCAGCCCCGGACGTCGGGCTCGATCTCGGCCTCGGCACGGCCGGGCTCCTGGAAGTAGGAGACGTAGAACTCCTGGTCGGGGCCACCGATTTGGCCGAACACGTCGGACGGCCGGGGGCCGCCGGGCGGTGCGTACGGAACGCTCAGCAGGCCGACCGCGCGGAAGACCTCGGGGTGGAGCAGGGCGGAGGCGGCGGCGATGTTGGCCCCCCAGTCGTGGCCGACGACCACCGCGCCCTCCTCGCCGAGGGCGCGCACGACGGCGACGTTGTCCTCGACCAGGTCGACCATGCGGTAGGCATCGGTCGCGGCGGGCCTGGAGGAGCGGCCGTAGCCCCGTACGTCGATGGCCACCGCCCGGTATCCGGCCGCGGCGAGGGCCGGGAGCTGGCGCCGCCAGGAGTACCACGACTCGGGGAAGCCGTGCACGAGCAGGACCAGCGGGCCAGTGCCCTGCTCCACCAGGTGCAGACGCCCGGCGGGGGCCTCGACGGTGCGGTGGCGAAGTGGGGCGGTCGGCTCGGACTTCATGGACGTCTCCTCGGTTCACCGGTGTCCGACAGGTACCCGTCGATCATGCGACGCGGCGGCCGCTCGGCGCGATCGGCGTTGCCATTCTGGCAAGCTTGCAGGACAGGACGGGCGACAGGGCCGCGCACAGGTACGGCGGATCGGGGGAACGGTGGCGGGCGACAGCGTGTCCCGGACAATGGCGGAGATGGGGCCCCGGCTGAGGGCGGTGCGTGAGCGCCGCGGCGTCACCCTCGCCGATGTCGGCCGCGCGACGGGCATCTCGCCCAGCACGCTGTCGCGGATCGAGACCGGTCGGCGCAAGCCCACCCTGGAGGTGGTGCTCCTGCTGGCGGAGGAGTACGGGGTCGCCCTGGACGAACTGACCGGCACCGCACCCGCCCCCGTCCCCAAGGCCGGGCCCCGCAGCGCACCGCCGCACGGCTCCGGCGACGGGAAAGCGGTGGTGCCGCTGACCCGGTACGTCGGCGGCCTGCACGCCCACAAACATGTCCTGCCCGCCGCCGCGGAGCCGCCCGGACGGCCCCGGCAGGTGTCCCACGAGGGCTTCGAGTGGCTGTGCGTCCTGTACGGACGGCTGTGGCTCGCACTGGGCGGCCAGGACCTCGTCCTGACGGCCGGGGACGTGGTGGAGTTCGACACCCGCACCCCCCACGGAGTCGCGAACGCCGGCCCCGACGGACCGGTGGAGTACCTGGTCATGTTCGGTCCGCAGGGAGAACGCCCGCGACCGCGCACCCCTCCGCCCGCCGGTCGCGGCACCGGTGACGGAAGCGCCGCCGACGCCGCTCAGCAGTCGTAACGGTGCGCCCACGGCATGTTCCGACCGTACGGCGGAGACGGACGCCGTCCTCGGACGGAGGGATGCGAGCGCCGGACGGTCGCATGCGGTCGGGTCGGGGCGGGCCGGACACTCCTGTGATGTTCCGCCGGAGTCAGGAAGCGGCCGCGCGCGCCGCCTCCAACTCGGCGACCAGCCGCGCGACCCGCTTGTTCCGGTTCTTCCCGAAGCTGTGGCCCGACAGCATGTACAGCTGGTCCGTCCCGCCGGAGGCCAGTACCAGCTCCGGGACGTCGGACCAGTAGATCGAGCCCTTCAGGACGGTCACCCGCACCTCCCGGATGTCCGCCCACGCGTGGGAGCGCGCATTGAGCAGCCCGGAGTACCGCAGTCCGTCCGGCCCGAAACGGACGCCGAACACCGGTGCCCGGAACGTCAGCACCACACCCGGAAAGCCCAGGGCGACGACCGGGATCAGACCGGCCACGTTCCTCGACGCGATCGTGCCCATCACCATCACGACGGCGACCGGAAGGCACGCACAGCCCATCAGGAAGTAGACGAGCGGCCAGAGACCCCGCCTTTTCCGCATTTCTGCCCCTCCCCGTTCCGGGCCACGCGGCGGTGGCCGGTGTCCGGGGCCGTGTGATCACCCGCGGACAGCTTACGAAGAACGGGCCGCACCGCCGGGGGCGGGTACCGGCGAGACCCGTCGTCCAGGGCGTTGTCGTGGCGGGTGAATCGACGGCGTCGGCCGCTCGACTCATCCGACCGGTGCGCCGGCCAGAACCTCCACCTTGCCGGTGTCGAGCGAGTAGTAGGCACCCACCACGGCGAGGGCGCCCTTCTTCACCAGCGGGGCCAGGTCCTGGTTGGATCGCAGATCGGCCGCGGTCAACGTGACCTGCGCGCGGGCCATGGTCTCCACCGGATTGGCGCCGCCCTCCCGGACGGCCTGTTCGTACGCGGGCCGCAGTGCCTCGGCGATCGCCTGCAGATTGCCGGGCAGCGGTTTGCCGTCACGAAGGGACGCGTACGCCGCCTTGACGGCGCCGCAGCGCTGATGCCCGAGGATCACGACGAGAGGGGTGCCGCTCGTCATGGGCCCGTACTCGACAGATCCGGTGACCACCGGGCCGACCGCCTCCCCACCGGTGCGCATCACATAGAGGTCACCCAGGCCGGTGTCGAAGAGGAGCTCGGGCGGCACCCGGGAGTCGATGCACGAGAGGACCGAGCCGAAGGGCTCCTGCTCCTGGGCCACGAGCTGACGCCGGTTCGGATCCCGGTCGGGGTGTTGAAGGTCTCCGCCGACCCAGCGCTTGTTGCCTTCCATCAGCCGTGCGAACGCCGTGGCGGGTGTGGTGGGCCGCGCTTCCGGCGAAGCGCCGGCCGCCGACGGGGTGGCCCTCGTCGATGAGCACCCCGCGAGCGCGACCACGGCGCCCGCGAGTCCGCCGGCGAGCAGCGATCTGCGTTCCGGGCGTCCGGTTCTGTCCATCGGCCGGTTCTCCTCGGTGTCGCTCGGACACGTCACTACGTGTCGACCGGGCCCATGGTCGAGCGGGGTGGTGGTGCCGTCGCAGCAGGCACGAGCGGGTGCGGGCCGGATTGCTCCGGACAGCCCACGGAAACCGGCCCGGGAGGCGGCACGGGCGGCTGCGGCACGTACGGGCACCTGACCGTCGCCGTGCCCACCCGGTCCCACCGGGCGGGCACGGCGACCCACCGGGCCCAGGGCACCCTGGTTCGCGGACGCGTAGCACGAGGGGACGGTGCGGCTGCCGGACCGCTTCCGTCGGTGCGTACGGGCGAGAAGGCGGGGCGTCAGATCGTGCCCCACATCCCCGCTGTTCCCCTCGAAGTCGCCCAGGTTGACAAAGCTCACCCGGTTCTCCCAGACGTCCCATGTCACATGCTTCCGGGCGCCCCAGTAGTACGTCTCGTAGCTCATGAGGTCGCCGTACGCCTCCTTCTCGTGCATTCGATCCGGTCGGCCGAACACCGTCAGGAACTCCTCGTACGAGGTCAGGTGCGCGAAGTGGGCCAGATGCGGGCCGCTGATCGCGATGCCGACCACCGATCCGGCGCGCACCTTGTAGTTGATCTGGTCGGTGCCGTAGAGGAATCCGTCCGACCGGACGACGTCGTCGACGACCTCGTCCAGGGTCAGTCTCCGCCCATCGGCGGCGTAGTACTCGCCTTCGGCGTCGGTCCCCCCGCGATACCGGACGACGACGGAGGACATGCCGCCCACAAGGCGCCGCCGTGGAACGACGGAGGCCGGAGCCCCGAGGGCAATGCCGTTCACCTCGATGCCGGAGAGGTCGAGGCTGGGCCAGGACAGCAGGTCCAGGTCTTCGAGGATCTCGATCATCGTCGGAGTCTAGAAGCACCGATCGGCGCCCCTGATCCTGGCGGCCCTCGTCCGCACCGGGGTCACCGCCCGGCCCGGGGTTCTCCGGGAGCGGCCGTCCTCACCAGACCGCGGGCAGATGAAGCGGGCTGCGGCTGATGGTGCCGCGCCGCCACACGACGGAGTCGGTGGTGACGGCGAGGCGCAGGGCGGGCAGCCGGCGGGCGAGGCGGTGGAGGGCGAGCTGGAGTTCGGCGCGGGCGAGCCAGGTCCCCAGGCAGTAGTGCCGACCCGCGCCGAAGACGAGCGAGGGCTTCGGCAAGGGGGTGAACAGATTGTCGTGGGGGCTGCCCGGAAAGGCCGCCGGGTCGCGGTTGGCGGCGATCCGGTCGGTCGTGACGAGGTCACCGGCGCGGATCGTCGCACCGCCGAGCCGGACGTCGGCGGTGGCGGCGAGGAGGCGGCCGGAGCCTTCCTCGTGGTCGTTGAGGGGAATCAGGTGGAGCAGGCGCTCGGTCAGGACCTCGGCGGACCGCTCGTCGGCGGCCAGCCGGGCCCAGGCCGCGGGCTGTTCGGTCAGCAGATAGAGCAGGGCGTTGCTGAGCATGGTCATGGTGGTGTCATGACCGCCGACCACCATGGTGGCGATCAGATTGACCAGCGCGGCCTCGGGGATGCCGCCCTCGCCGTCGGCCGCCCGGACGACGCAGCTGACCACGTCGTCGCCGGGCGCGTCGCGCCGTTCGGTGATCAGCGAGGCGGCGAACGCCGTCAGTTCGTCCCGGGAACGGTCGCCCGCTTCCTTCGTCACGGAGGGGCCGGCGAAGGCGTGTTCGGCCCAGATGAGCAGGCGCTCGGTGGGGACGCCTTCCACGGCCAGCAGCCGGTGGATCACCATGCAGGGCAGGGGCAGTGCGAAATCGGTGACGAGATCGGCGGGCGGCCCCTGCTTGGTGAGGCCGTCGAGCAGATGGTCGACGACCTCCGCCACCCACGGTCGCATGTGCTCGACCGAGCGCGGAGTGAAGGCCCGGCCCACCGCGCGCCGCAGGCGCAGGTGCGCGTCGCCGTCCTGCTGGCCGATGGCTTCGCGGCTGTCCAGCAGGCTGGGGCTGTCCACGACGGACGGCGTGCCGGGCTCATGGACCGGTGAGCGCCCGAAACGGGGATCGGTGAGTACCTGGTGCACGTCGTCGTACCGGGTGACGAGCCAGACGGGCGCGCCGTTCGGCAGTTCGACGAGCCGGGGCGGCCCGGGCGTCGGGAATTCCACCCGATGCAGGGGGACGGTACGGGGAACGGGCACGGTGTTTCTCCTGGTTCCTGCTGCAACGACGGCCCGGAACAGCCGGGCTCACCTCACATCAGGCAAACGACACCACCCTGATGAGGTCATGCTGGAACTCCCGAGGAGTGACCGCGAGGGTGTCCGGTGCCCAGCACCCCCATGTCACGCACGGGGGCGGTCCCGCGTGCCCGCGGAAGGCGGGGACACCCCATCGGAGCCGCATCTCTCGGCTGCGGCACCCCGGGGATGTCCCGGGAGGTGGCACGGACGGCTTTCGACGATCGGGTGCGGGGCACGTCGACACTGACCCTTCACCCGACTGCTTCCGCGTGGCTCGGGCTTCGGGCGGCGAGCCGGTCCCGGTGGCCGCGCATGGCTTCCTCGCACCAGGCGGCGAAGGCGGGATCGCACAACCGGTCCCGGAACCGGCCGATTCCGATCCAGCGCAGTACGGCCCCGGCCCGGTCCAGTCGGAAATAGGTCTCGCCCGGCCCGGTGGTGCCGGCTTCCGGTTCGCCGGGCGGTTCGGGCGACCAGCCCAGAGCGGTGACGGTGTCGATGGAACGAAGGCTTCCGAGGACGCCCGGCATGCCGCGGGCCCGCCTGGTCAGATCGAGGTGCTCCACCTGCACCGGTCCGGTGTCGTCCGTCGCGTTCAGGGATGTGGTGAGGTCACCGCCGGTCTGCCCGGCGCGGCCCAGGACGATCTTCTCCTGCATCAGGACCCTGCCGGTTCCGTGCAGCCGGATCCGGGCGTCGCGGTGGGTGGCGATCCCGTCCGAGACCACGAACGGCTTTCCCGCCCAGGTCAGGACCGCTCCGTCGCCCACGGTGGCGTCGATCGTCCACGACGACGGTGCGTCGCCCTCGTACGCGACCGTGCCGGTTGTCTCCACCACGTCGAGCCAGGCGCCGGGGGCGACGTCCACCTCGATGCGGACGTCGTCGCCGGACAGCAGCAGCGCCTGCGTGGCGAGCAGGCCCACCCGGGCACCATGGGCGTCCTGATCCATGATGCGCGCCGTCAGATGCCCGGTCGTGCGGTGGACGCGGCTGCGACTCCCCGTGCGGACGACGCTCAGACGGGTCGGTCCGGTCACGCGTTCTGTCCCGCATGCGCCGGATCCTGGCCGTGCACGTGGGTGTGCGGGCGGGGTTCCACGCCCTCCTGCCCGGCGTGGAAGTGCGTGGCCATGGGGCCCGGGTCGACCGGGGTGTGCTCGCCGGTGCGGTAGCGCGCGAGGGCGTCGCGGACCCAGTCGGTCAGTAGCCGGACGGACGATTCGTCGTGCCGGGACAGTGCGACCACAGGGGAACCCCGCCGGGCCTCGCGCCCTTCGCGCGTCATGCGTTCGACGTCCACGCCGACGTGTTCGCCCAGGTCGGTCTTGTTGATCACGAGCAGGTCGGCGCGGGCGATGCCGGGACCGCCCTTGCGGACGACGTCACCGCCGCCCGCGACGTCCAGGACGAACAACTGGGCGTCCACCAGGGCCGGGGAGAAGGTCGCGGTGAGGTTGTCGCCGCCGGACTCGATGACGACCAGGTCCAGCGGGCCGAAGTCGGCCTCCAGGTCCTCGGCCGCCAGCAGGTTGGCCGTCACGTCGTCGCGGATCGCCGTGTGGGGACACGCGCCCGTCTCCACCGGGCGGATCCGTTCGGGGTCCAGAACCCCGGCGCTCCTGAGGAAGCGCGCGTCCTCGTCGGTGTAGATGTCGTTCGTGATGACGCCCAGGCGCAGTTCGTCGGAGAGCGCCCGGCACAACGTCGCGATGAGCGAGCTCTTACCGGTGCCGACGGGACCGGCGACGCCCAGGCGCATGGCACGGGTGGGGGCAGTGGTGTTCTCAGGCACTGAAGAGCCTCTCTGTGGTGGTGTCGTGGGTCTCGGCCCAGCGCTCGATGAGGGGAGCGCCCTGGGCGGGGATCTGTTCGGGGAGGCGGAGAGGGGCGACCTCGGCGGCCATCTCGTCGATCTCGGGGAGGAGTTGGCTCACCCACGCGGTGATCAGCAGCGGGTCCTGCGGTTCGAGTTTGAGCAGGGCCGCCGTCACGGTCTGGGCGTCGTCGTACCCGACCAGGCGGGCCAGGTCGGCCGGGTCCATCCCGGCGCGGTGGGTGAGCAGACCGAGCACGACGGGGCGCGACCAGGTGCGCGCGCGGGCGTCGACGGGGCCGGGCCAGAGCGTCTGCAGGACGCGGAGGTAGCCGCGTCCCAGACGTCGGCCGTTGGCCCTCAGCGCCTGGCTGGGGGTCCGCGCCGCCCAGGCGGCCTCGACATCGGCCAGGTCGCCGCCGCTCTCCGCGACCGCGCGGGCGACGACGGCGGTCCCCGCCTCCACACGGGTGACGGTGCGCAGCCTGGTGCGCAGATACGCGGGTACCTGGGCCGGCGCCGTGCCGGCCCGCAGCGCCGGTTCCAGCCCGGCGGACTGCGTGTGCCCGCCGGAGGGGAGCCGGGCATCGCCCAGCAGGGCGAGCAGGAGCGAGGAGGTGCTCACCGGGGACCTCAGAACAGCAGGTACCGCTGGGTGAGCGGCAGGCTCCTCGGCGGTTTCGGCTGGTCGAGTTCCCAGTAGCCGTTCAGGCTCTTGTGCCTGGTGAGGGCGTGTCCCTCCGACGGGTCGGCTTCCGGGATCTCCACCGCGATCTTGAAGGTGCCCGGATCGATGTCGATGCCGAAGCACTCACCGTTGAAGACCATGTCCGCCTTCCGGACCCCCTGGACGGGCTTCGCGCCCCTCAGTTCGCGCCGGAGGCCGAGAGTCTCCTTCAACGAGTCCTTGAACACGCCCTTGCCGCTCACCGTGTCGTACAGGTCGGGGCCGGAGGTGAGAACCTTCTCGGAGACGAACGAGTAGGACAGCCGGCAGGCGATCGCGGCAGCCATCGCGGGGCGCAGGAAGGTCGGCTGCGGGGTCGACACCGAACCGTTGGGATCACCCAGGTTGCCGATCACCATGGCACCGGCCTTGATGACCAACTCGGGCCGTACGGCGAAGAACCGAGGGTCCCACAGCACCAGGTCAGCGAGCTTGCCCACCGCCACGGAACCCACGTGCTCGTCGATGCCGTGGGCGAGGGCGGGGTTGATGGTGTACTTGGCCACGTAGCGCAGCGCCCGCGCGTTGTCGCCCTTCCCCCGGGTGGACCCGTAGAAGAAGTTCGCGTCCTTGAAGGTCGTGTGGCTCCACTCCTTCATGACGTGGGCGACCTGCCAGGTGCGGGTCACGACCTCGCCGATCCGGCCCATGGCCTGGGCGTCGGAGGAGGTGATGGAGATCGCGCCCATGTCGTGCAGCACGTCCTCGGCGAACATCGTCGTGGAGCGGATGCGGGAGTCGGCGAAAGCCTGGTCGTTCTTGTTCCTGAGGTCGAGGTGGTGGGCGGAGGCCAGCATGTCGATGTGCTCGGCCACCGTGTTCGCGGTGTAGGGGAGCGTCGGGTTCGTCGAGGCGGGCAGGACGTTCTCCACGGCGGCGACCCTGAGGATGTCCGGAGCGTGTCCGCCCCCGGCGCCCTCGGCGTGGAAGACGTGGACCCCGCGCCCGTCGATGGCGGCGAGGGTGGTCTCGACGAAGCCCGACTCGTTGAGGGAGTCGGCGTGCAGGGTGACTTGCAGCCCCCACTTCTCCCCGGCCTTCAGCGCGGCGTCCAGCGCTGCCGGAGTGGCTCCCCAGTCCTCGTGGATCTTGTAGCCGCCGGCGCCCGCGAGCGCCTGCTCGTCCAGACCCTGTTCGCCGACGGTGTTGCCCTTGGCCAGCAGCATCACGTTGACCGGCAGGTCGTCGAAGCTGCGGTGCAGGTTCACCAGGTGCTGCGGGCCGGGGGTCACGGTGGTCGCCTTGGATCCCTCGGAGGGGCCCACGCCGCCGCCGATCACTGTGGTGGTCCCGGTGGACAGGGCCTCCATGACGGCCGAGGGGGAGATGTAGTGCACATGAGTGTCGACGGCACCCGCGGTGAGGATCTTGCCCTCGCCGGAGATCACGTCCGTGGAAGGGCCGATCTCCAGGCCCGGGGTGACCCCGTCCATGACGTCGCTGTTGCCGGCCTTGCCGACCGCGACGATCTTGCCGCCCTTGATCCCGACGTCGGCACGCACGATGGAGTCGCCGTCGCCCCGCTCCAGAGCGGGGGCGACATCCAGAATGACCACGTTGGTGATCACGGTGTCGGGGGCGCCCTGCGCACTGGTGGCCGTCCCCTGCAGCATCGACTCGCGGATGGTCTTGCCGCCGCCGAAGATCGCCTCGTCCCCACCGAACGTCAGGTCCTCGGTGACCTCGATCCAGAGGTTGGTGTCGCCCAGGCGGACCTGGTCGCCCACGGTCGGGCCGTAGGACTTCGCGTACTGCTCACGGGTGATGTTCGCCATTGCGTTCCTTCAGCTGGTGTACGAGGGCCCGGTCAGTCGAGAGCGACGTCGTCGGCCGGCTTGTCCTTGCGCAGGCCCGGCACTTGTCGTCTCCCGCCGATGGGCACGACCTCGATCGCCTCGCTCGGCGCGTTCTCGGGGCTGAACCGCATGGAGTCCCCGGGAGCGATGTCGAGGCGGTGTCCCCAAGGCGCCTGCCCCGGCGTCTTCGACCGGTCGTACGCCAGCTCGCGGGCCGCCAGGATCTGCTCGGACCGCAGGAGCCGGGGATCGGTCAGAGCGGCCTCGGCCGCGGTGGCGGTGTCCAGGTCGGTGAAGAACAGCAGGTCCTCGTTGACATCGGCCAGATGGAAGTGCGAACCGATCTGGATGTCGCGGTCACCGACGTTGACCACGTAGACAAGGGCCTTCTCGCTCCGCGCGTTGAGCACATGCACCGCGTCCGGGTCCCTGACCCACACTCCTCCCACCTTGTACCGGGAGAAGTCGTGGGACCGGCCCGGGTCCAGGGACGAGGGCGGTACGGGGTCCGGCTCGTGACAGGTATGGGCCGAGTGGCAGGGGCACGTACCCGGACACGCGACCGGCGTGGTCACCGGAGGCTTCGGGGCCAGCGGCTGGAAGTAGGGCATGTTCGACCTCAGCGGAGGGGAGCGGGCAGCGGGGCGGTCTTCGGCGGACGGATCGGGTCGTAGAGGGTGACGAGCTTGCGCCCGTCGGGGAAGGTCGCCTCGACCTGGAGGATGTCGAGCATCTCGGGCACGCCCTCCATGACGTCGTCGGTCGTCAGGACGCTCTCGCCCCGGCCCTGGGTGTCGCCCTTCCGCTGCTCCAGCGGAACGTCGGGGTCGCTCATCATCTGGTCGACGGTGTAGTTGCCCGCCCGCGCCTCCTCGATGACCCAGCAACTGATGTAGGCCACCGCCTCGGGGTAGTTCAGCTTGATGCCGCGCTCCTTGCGGTAGCTGGCCAGCATCCCGGCCACGCTCAGCAGCAGCTTCTCCTGCTCTGAGGGAATCAGGTGCATCCGTGCTCCTCTGCGGTGATGAGGACGCCCCGGCCCCGGGAGGGACAGCGGCGCCACGCGGTCCCGGCCCGTGCCCGACCGTCCGGACGGCGCGTCCGCCGGGCTCGGCAGGTGCGTCCGGTCGGCGAATCGCCCGCAGGCAGGTGGCCCCCTTCGACAAGGGCCCGCGAGTCCCGAGCGCCGTCGCGTGCCCGGCAGTTGTCACATGGACGAGCGGGTGCGCCTGCGGACGTGGACCGCGCCTACGGGATCTCCCGTTTCCGGGAACGAACATGAGCCAGCGGCGCGAGCCGGATTCACCGGTTCGTCGGCCGAGCCACCCCGCGCCGCAGACGATCATCACGCCCAGGGCCGTCGTGCTGCCGCATAACCACAGAGTCGGCCCCGAACGGATGCCGAAGCGAGCGTTTGACCGAATCCGTCGCCCGCCGCAAGGAAGAGGAACCGCAAGGAAGAAGAACCGAGAAGAGGAACACGGACGAATGGAGAGCCGTGGAGCTGACCGCCATACCGCGCCCGCATGCTCACCAGCCCGTGGGAGAGGTACTGCGAGGCGGACGCGCGGCACGCAGGAGCGGACCCCGCGGCATGCTCGGGGCCCCCATCGGCAGCGGAGCCGGTCCTTACGCGGCCGGCAGGCCGTCGCGCCTGAGGAGCGGGAGGACCTGGTCCCGCACTGCTGGAGCGAGTCGGACATCCGGTTCGCCGCCGTCGATCCACCGCATGTCGGCCAGTTCGGCCGCCGGTCGCGGTGCCCCGCTGAGCCCCGCCATGAAGACCGTCAGCCGCATGGGCACCTTCTCCAGCGCGGCCACGGCTTCGACGTCGGCCAGGAACCGCGGCGCGACAGGGCGGACTCCGAGTTCCTCGTCGAGTTCCCGCGCCAGCGCTTCGGCCGCCGTCTCACCCGGGTCGGGCTTCCCGCCCGGAAGGTAGAACACCTCGGGTGCCGCCTTCTTGCTCACGACCAGCAGCCGTCCCTGCTCCACAACGGCCGCAGCCACGACGATCAGGGGTTCCTCCTGGGGGAGGACCGGACCGGCCTCCGTCCCACTCTGTTGCTCCATGCACGCGATTCTCGCAGCTCCGAGCCGGCGAACCCTTCACGGGCCCCGCCCGGCGGCCTCCACGGACACATCGGTGAAACACCTGGTGAGCAGGGGTTTCCGCTCGTGCCCCGTGGTCCCGGGAGGGGGGCACCGGGAGCGGCAGGTGCGGGCCCCTGCCCCACCGGCCCGTGCGCGGCCGACGGGGCAGGGGCAGCCCGGGGTCGGTTCAGCCGGTGATGGAGAAGAAGACCGATCCGTCTTCGGCCCACCACCAGGCGCCCTGGCCCTCGGCCCATTCCGAGTACCAGCTGTCGAGGGCCTTGATCAGCTCTTCCAGGTCGTACCGCAGGTCGGCGTCGATCCGGTCCAGCACCGCCCGGTACGCCTCCACCGCCGGTCCGGCCTTCGCCAGCGGCCAGTACCCGATCTCCGGAGAACCTTCCAGGGGGCTGGGCACGTGGAACCCGATCTCCGAGGGCGGACCGCTGTAGACGTACTGGTAGGGCAGCAGGTCCGGCTGGACGCCGACCGCGCCCAACGCGTCGTCCAGAGCGGAGAAGAGAGTGGAGGGGCTTCGGTAACTCGCCAGGGTGGTGGAGTCGGACGCGTTGTGGTCGATGATGATCTGGAGGGCCGCGTAGTAGGCGCTGCCGGCGTACTCCGCGGTGGAATCGGCCCGACCGGTGATCAGCTCGTCCAGCGCGTCCGGAACCGACAGCCCCCAGTCCACCTCCTGGGCATCGAGACTTTCCTGGCGTGCCCGCGCCCGCTCTCGCATCCTGCCCAGGAGCCGCGATTCCTCGTCGCTCAGGTCAAGGGCGGGCAGGAACCGCATGACTTCCCCGCGGTTCGCCATGGAGTAGTTGACTACTTTGCTCATGCGGCCACCCTGCCAAAGGCCACTGACATGCACAGCGCCCCGGGCCGTCCGCCCGAACCACCGCGAAGGACGAACCGCACCCGGCACTGCCGCGAATCGCGGACGCGCGTGGGGGCCAGCACCCGTGCCGGACTCGGGATCAGGCTTTCCTGACGACTGCGGACTTGAGCTGCATGGCCCCGAAGCCGTCGATCCGGCAGTCGATGTCGTGGCCGTCGACGCCGTCGATCAGGCGGATGCCGCGCACCTTGGTACCGGCCTTGATGCCCGACGGGCTGCCCTTGACCTTGAGGGCCTTGACGACGATCACGGCGTCACCGTCGTTCAGCACGTTGCCGACGGCGTCCTTGACGACCCGCCCCTCGGTGGCGTCCTCCGGTTCCCCGGACGCGGGCGGCCACTCGTGCCCGCATTCCGGGCAGACCAGGAGCGCGCCCATCTCATAGGTGTAGGCGCTGGAGCACTGGGGGCATGCGGGAAGGTTCTCGGTCACCGGCGCAGTATATTTCTGACTAGCGGAATTGCGAAAATTTGCAATTCATCACATGCTGTGGTGGCTGTGCCCGTAGGTAGCCGCGGGCACAGCGCACACGTGTGTCGAGGAGAGGTCCCAGAGGTCGTGTCGGTTCCGCTGTACCAGGCCAAGGCCGAGTTCTTCCGGATGCTGGGGCATCCGGTGCGGATCCGGGTACTGGAACTGCTCCAGGACGGGCCGATGCCGGTACGGGAACTGCTGGCGCGGATCGAGGTGGAGCCCTCGGCCCTGTCGCAGCAGCTCGCGGTGTTGCGCCGCTCCGGCATCGTGGCCTCCCGGCGGGAGGGGGCGACGGTGGTGTACGGACTCGCCGGCGGGGACGTCGCGGAGCTGCTGCGGGCCGCGCGCCGCATCCTGACCGAGATGCTGGCGGGTCGGCACCAACTGCTGGAGGAGCTGCGGGAAGCCGAGGCCACCGTCAAGTGAGCACCTCGATCGGCCGGGCCCTGGGCTCGGCACTCTCCCTGCTGCCCAGCCGTGCGGACCTGGTGGCGATGGGCCGCGACCCGCGCAGGGATCTGCTGGCCGGACTGACCGTGGCTATCGTCGCGCTGCCGCTCGCGCTCGGTTTCGGCGTCTCGTCCGGCCTCGGCGCCGAGGCCGGACTCGCGACCGCGGTGGTGGCCGGTGCGCTGGCGGCGGTCTTCGGCGGATCCAACCTTCAGGTGTCCGGGCCGACCGGCGCGATGACCGTGGTCCTGGTCCCGATCGTCGCTCAGTACGGCCCCGGTGGTGTGCTCACCGTCGGGCTGATCGCCGGGGCCATGCTGATCGCGCTCGCGCTGCTGCGGGCCGGGCGGTACATGGCCTACATCCCGGCCCCGGTGGTGGAGGGTTTCACCCTCGGCATCGCCTGTGTCATCGGGCTCCAGCAGGTCCCGAACGCGCTCGGGGTCGCCAAGCCGGACGGCGACAAGGTCCTGGTGGTCACCTGGCGCGCGGTCGAGGAGTTCGTCCGTGCCCCCGACTGGACCGCCCCCGCCCTCGCTCTCGGGGTGATGCTGGTGATGCTGCTCGGCGCGCGGTGGCGGCCGACGGTCCCGTTCTCGATCGTCGCGGTGATCGCCGCCACGGCCGTCGTGCAGCTCCTGCACCTCGCGGCCGCATCGATCGGCACCCTGCCCTCCGGCCTGCCCGCCCCCTCCATCGCCTTCCTGCACCCCGGAGCCCTCGGCCCACTGCTGGCCCCGGCGGTCGCGGTGGCCGCCCTCGCCGCCCTGGAATCGCTCCTCTCGGCCCAGGTCGCGGACGGCATGACGGTGGGGCAGAAGCACGACCCGGACAAGGAGCTGTTCGGGCAGGGCCTGGCGAACATCGCCGCCCCGCTGTTCGGCGGTGTCCCCGCGACCGGCGCCATCGCCCGCACCGCGGCCAACGTCCGTACCGGCGCATCCTCCCGGCTCGCCGCGCTCACCCACGCCGCCGTCCTCGCCGTCATCGTCTTCGCGGCCGCCCCGCTGGTCTCCAGGATTCCCCTCGCCGCCCTCGCGGGCGTGCTGCTGGCCACCGCGGTCCGCATGGTCGAGGTCGGCTCGCTGCGGGCGATGGCCAGGGCCACCCGCCCGGACGCGCTGATCCTCGTCCTGACCGCCTTCGCGACCCTCGCCCTCGACCTCGTGTACGCGGTGATCATCGGCCTGGCCGCAGCCGGGGCACTGGCGCTCCGGTCCGTCGCACGACAGGCCCGCATGGACGAGATCCCACTGGACCACGACGACCACAACGGCGAGGAACACGCGCTGCTCGCCGAGCACATCGTCGCCTACCGCCTCGACGGCCCGCTGTTCTTCGCCGCGGCCCACCGCTTCCTGCTGGAGCTCTCCGAGGTCGCCGACGTCCGCGTCGTCATCCTGCGCATGTCGCGGGTATCGACCATCGACGCCACCGGCGCCCTCGTCCTCAAGGACGCCGTCCAGAAACTGGACCGGTGCGGCATCACCGTACTGGCCTCCGGGATACGGCCCGAGCACCGGCAGGTCCTCGACTCGACCGGCACCCTCGCGCTGCTGTGCCCGGAGGGCCGTGAGTACGCCACCACGCCGGAAGCGATCGCCGGGGCCCGCGCCCGCCTGGAGGGCGACGGGCTCCTGCCGTCCCTTCCTTCCCAGCATTCTTCGCGTACCACCGTTCAGGAGCCCACCTGATGACCAGCCCCGTTCCCCGCCACCTGAGGGAGATCTCCGGCGCCGAGGCCCTGTGGCTGCTCGAAGGCGCCGACCAGGGACGCCTGGTGTACGTCCGGCGGGAGATCCCGGTCGTCCGTCCGGCGGTGCACCGCCTCGACCACGGCCGTCTGATCGTCCGGGCCCCGGTCCAGGCCGCCGCCCTGTCCGGACGCACCGTCCTCACCTACCAGGCCGACCGGATCAAGGAGGACGGCGGCACCGGCTGGACGGTCACCGTCACCGGTCCCGCCGACGTCGTCACCGACCCGGACGAGGCCGCCCACTACCGCAGGACGCTCCTCGGCTGGACCCACGGCCCGCACGACACGCTCCTGCGCATCCAGCCGCAGACGGTCGCCGGGTTCCGCCTCGCCCACCAGGGGATGTGATGGTTCCGCGGATCGAGAAACTCCCCTGGCGGCATGTGCTGACGGTGCCCGCCACGGGCCCGGCCGTCCGCATGGCCCGAGAAACCGCCGAGCTCGCCCTCACCGAATGGGGGGTGAGCCTGCACCACCCCACCGTCGGCCCGGCGCTCCTGATCCTGAGCGAACTCGTCACCAACAGCGTCCGGCACGCCGCCGACCGCTCACCGAACATCACGGTGGTCTACGCGGGAAGCAAGGACACGCTCGCCTTCGCCGTCCACGACCACCACCCCTACCGGCCCCCGTTGCACGACCCGGGCACGGGCGGGCTGGGCACCGTCATGGAACTCACCCTGGGACTCGGCGGCACCGCGGTCACCCGGCCCGACACCGACGGTACGGGAAAGAGCGTCTGGATCACCCTCCCCCTCTGAAACCGCCGAACCGGGGAAACCCGACCGCGACCACGACCGGATACCCGGACGGCGGCGCGGCGTACCGCTTCACCGGAGCCGTTGGCCGGACACCGGCCGGGGCGTCATGGGCTGCGCTGCCCGGGACGGCCGGTGGGTCGGTCGACATCGTCCTGGACACCGGCGGCGGCCCCCGTGCCCGACACCGCCCCGGACGTCCTCGCACGCTGTGAACTTCCCGGCGAGCACCTGCCGCGCGCGTCCGGCCCGGGGAAGGGCGACTACCTCGGAGGTAATGGCCCGCCACCACCCCCGCCCCGCATCCTGATGACGCGCCCCATCCCGCCTCGTCGCGAAGGAGCCCGCCCATGACCGCCTACGGTTTCGCCCACCTCCACAGCACCAGCACCCACCCCGACATCCGTACGTACCTGGAGCGCATCCAGGCCACCCTCGACCCGTTCGCGGGCCGCTTCGTGATCCACGGCCTTCCGGCGGAGGTGCTGGAGGGCGCCTGGCCGGGCGCGATGGTGCTCATCGAGTTCCCCAACCTGGCCGAGGCCCGCGCCTGGTACGACTCTCCCGCCTACCAGGACATCCTGCGGTTGCGCACCGACCATGTCACCGGTGACGTGGTTCTGGTCGAGGGCGTCGGCCCCGACTACGACCCGACCGCACGCGCCGCCAGGAGGTGACCAGCTGTCCCCGGCCCGGGAACGCCGAGGCTAGATTCTTCGCATGTCTTCGCATCTCAGTCATGGCGCGTCGGGAGCCCTGCGACGCTTCGCCGGATGGCTCGCTCAAGGATCGCTGGGCCATCCGATGCTGAAAGGAATCGATTACTGGGAGGAGCTGCGCGAGTCGCCCTCTCAGATGGAGATCTGCGTCGCGATCTTCGCCAACGTCCTCAAACTGGACGAGCAGGGCGAACCGCTCAATGAGAAGTACGCGGAACGCCGGGCCGCGGCCTGGATCTACCGATACTGCACCGGCGAACTGCCCCCGGGGGAGCCGGACATCGAGCCCTGGGAGTGCCAACTCCATTGACCACTACCGTGCGACGCCGTTCGAGAAACGGGTCCGTACGCTTCCGGCCCCAAGGAGAGCCAGCGTTCTGCCTACGCGACGACGGTGAGCCGGTGTGCGAGGTCGAGCAGGTCTGCCGGGCGTAGCACCCGTCCGTCGAATCCGGGGAGGGGGACGTGGAGGGGCTCGGTCCAGCGGGCGGGGATTGCGTCCAGGCCGTAGTACGCCCTGCGAGCCCCCCGGTCACCGCGGCGACGGTGTCCGTGTCACCGCCGAGGTCGATCGCCGCGCGTATCGCGTCCTCGAAGTCGGCGGTGGTCCGTAGCGCCCAGACGGCGGAGCCCAGGCAGGGCCAGACGGCACCGTTGAACTCGGTCGCCCGATCGGGATGCCAGTCGGGTGCCAGGACGGTGGCGTAGCGGCCGCGGTGGTCGGGGTGGACATGAGCCAGGATGTCCGGGAGTGCGTCGAGGGGGTCGACGCCTTCCCCTATGACGCGGATGAGTTCGTGGAAGATGGCGGTGCCTTCCCAGGCCGCGCGGTCGCCGTGGGTGAGGGCGGCGATGCGCCGGGCCGCGTCCATGGTGGCTTCCCGGCCGGCGGGCGCGAAGTGGACCGCGGCGGTCGATGCTCGCATCAGGGAGCCGTTCCCGGCCGCTCGTCGGTTGACCTGGAAATGGATCGCCGCGGCGAGATCCCAGGGCATGCCGCTGGTCAGGACGTCTTCGGTCTGCAGGCCGATGTCCTTGGGGCCCGAAGCCGCCCACCGCAGGAAGCGGGCGAAGACGTCCGGCAGATCCAGCCCGCCCCGTTCGAGCAGGGAATCCGCGACCAGGATGGCCATCTGCGTGTCGTCGGTCGCCTCGCCGGGGTCCCAACCGCCGCCTCCGCACATCTCGCCACCCGAGCCAGGGGCGGGGAACCGCGCGGAGAAGGCACCCTGGGGCCCGAACTCGAAGGGGCCGCCCAGCGCGTCACCCACCGCCGAGCCGACGATGACGCCGGCGGCCCACTGCATCCGATTCATCCGCGCAGGCTATCCGCGCCACGCGGCCCACCGCGGCCCTCCTGCCCGGCTGTTGGTCTGCCGTCATCTCCGGCCCGGGGGAGGGATCCGCAACGACGAGGGGCGGAGCTGTCGGAAGTGGGCACTACCGTGTACGGCCATGGCTGACATCTTTGAGCTCATGCTCACGCTGGATCTGCGCGACGAGCTGTCCGAGGACGAGCTCGTCGAGCTCCGATGGCACCTCGGGCTCGGCCCCGAACCGGAGACCCTTCACATCGTGACCGAGTTTCCTTCTTGGAACGAGGACGATGACGGCGTACTCGTCGTCGAGGACCATCCCCAGCCTCTTCTGGCTTGCCACGGCGAGGCGTTCAAGGTGGATGGCGCACTCGTCTCCGTCCTTCTGCGCAGAAAAGCCCCCCTGTACGGTGCATGGGCTCTGACCAGTCGGCAGGAGATCCACCCCGACCAGTTCGATCTCACAGGTGAGCTGCTCGGTTGGCTTGCGACCAAGGCCGGCGACTGTCATCGACGCTTCGACGGCAGTGTGGATCTGGGGTGGACCCGGTTTCACGAGTCGCGCCAGACAGAGCCGCTGGTCGTGCGTGACGGCGTCGTCAACTGGCCGTCGTAGCAATGATGGGCGGCACGACAGGCGCGAACCGTTCGGGCTCGACGCGGCAATCAACATGATGGAGGCCGCGCCGAGCCCGAGCTCGTCGTTGGAGATTGCGAGCCGGTTCAGCCCTTGCCGGACTTGGCCGGCGACGCCACGACCGTGCCGTCGGCATCCTGGACGGTGATCGACGGCTTCACGTCCGCGCTGCCCTTCGCGTCGGAGACGTAGTAGGCGGCCCAGCCGGGCTTGTCGGCGAGGGTGATGACCTTGGCCTGGAGGGTTCGGGCTCCGAGCTTGACGGTGACCGTGGTTGCCGCTGTCACCGGACCGCGGTAGATGCCTGCCCAGAGCGTTCCGGAGGCGTTGCCGCGGGCGATGGTGGACACCTTGCCGGGGAGAACGTCTGCGACCCGCATGACGTGGGGGCTGTCGGCTCCCGACGGCTCCGGGGCGCCGATGTACAGGCCCTTCGCCGTCAGCCACAACGCGTCGCCGGCGACCGCGATCCGTTCACCCGGCGCAACCACCGTCACGGCGCTGTCCGTAGAGGCGGCCTGGAGGGGCGCGACGGCGGGCGCTGCCGACACGGGCGACGCACTGACGGACGAGGCGACTGCCGCCCCCGTGCCCGTTGCGAGTACCGCGGCACTCGCGACAACAGCCAGCCATCCGCGCTTCCGCCTGTGCGAACCGATGGAGGTCATCAACAACTCCTGTAGATCAAACAGCATCGGCCTCCAGCCACAAGGGCCGGAGCAGACAGGCTCTCTGTCCCATCCACCCCTCAGACAGCACCCCTGCTGCAAAACGCTGCTCCGTGCGGCATGCGCTCCATGTGGCGCTCGTCACAGGCGAAAGCCCGGCAGTCCTTCAGACGCAAACGAAGGGGTGGGCATCCCAGCCGTCGGCAGAGGCGTTCTCGTGCAGCTCGGCGACGGGGCCTCGGGGAACGGTGGAACGGGTCCGTGCGGACGGGCGATCCGCACGGACCCGGGAGCCGCCGTTCGCGGTGGATCCGTTGATCTCAGTCCTGCTGGTCCAACTTGTCCGCGAAGGCCCGGAGGGCATCGGCCAGTTCCTTCTTGGTGGGCAACTCGTCCACCTTCTTCTCCAGGCCGTCGATGCGTTCCGCCAGGTCGTCCAGGTTTGTCGGATCCGTGGGGTGGGATGTGGGTTCGGCCGTAGGAGACGGGGACTCGGTACCTCCCGAGCCTCCCGCAGCCGTACCACTGGAGCTGCCGCCGTCGGTGCCGCCCGAACCGCTGACGGATCCGCTGTCTCCGCCACCGGTGTCGACGCCGCCGTTGTCCACACCGCCGTTGTCCACGCCGCTTCCCGTGTCGGACGTCCCTGTGGGCACCGGAGTCGGGCCGGACGACCCGTCGTCCTGGCCGACCGCCGCAATCGCCCCGCCCACGCCCAGTACCACCGCGGCTGCCACAGCGGCCAGCGTTACTGCCATACGTCGCGTCTGGATCTTCCTTATATGCGTCATATGGCTGACGGTAGCCACTGATTGCGACGGAGGGTTTCCTTCCGCTGATTCGGAACCACATGGTCTCCCGCACGGGGGCTGCATCGGCAACCGAGGAAAACCCGTTCCCGACCAGCCCGACTGGAGTTTGATCGCCGACATGTTGAGGGCTGCCTGCTTCTACGAGTGAGCCATCGCGGTCGGAGCGCCCGGGGTGCGCCGGCTGGTCCTGAGCCGTACGCGGCACATGCGGGAACGGCCCCTCCCGTGCCCCGTCCGAGGACGGGGAGCACGAGAGGGGCCGGACCCGGTTCCGCTACGCGATCCGAGGAGACCCGCGGCGGCGCAGCAGCCGGCGGGCGGGCAGCATGACGGCCGCCGTGCCCGACAGGAACACCGTGCCGAGTACGGCCGCGCAGACCGAGGGTGACACCGACAGCGCGGACAGACCGGTCACCGCGCCGCCGAAGGTCAGCAGCGTCACCGCCGCGACCAGGGAGCCGACGGCGGTCCCCGTGCCGAGTACGAGGCAGGTCTCCAGCCGCAGCATCGCCAGAACCTGGCCGCGGGTCGCGCCGATGAGCCGGAGCAGGGCCAGTTCACGACGGCGGGACGCGGTGGCGACGGCCAGGGTGGTCACCACACCGATCAGGGTGAACAAGGAGATCGCCGCGACGGCGAACAGCCCGGGCAGGGCCTCCTGGCGGGCCTTCTCGGTGAGGGCCGCACTGTACTGTCCGGCGGACGCGGCGCGGGTCCCGGGGAAGCGGTCGAGCACCGGTCGCAGGTCGGCCTCTCCCTTCACCAGGAGGTAGTCGTCGTGGCCCGAGTCGGTGACATGGGCGGTGACCACCTCGTGAGGCAGCAGGACGTCCCCGAAGCCCTGGCCCCGGTCGTAGACGGCCACCACCTCGGGGCGGATCACGGTGCCGTCGCCGAGCCAGAGGGACACGGTCGAACCGACGTCGGCCTTGCTGCCGACGTTCGAACTGAGCGCGACCGTGTTCCTGCCGCGCAGGCCCTTCAGCGCGCCCGCCTCCACCCCCGGGTCCAGGTTCGACAGTGCGCCCGTCACCCCTTGGGCGGGCAGGGACTGGAGCTGGTCCGCCACCTGCATCACCACGGTGGTGCGTTTCACCGCGGTCACGGCCCCGGGCCCGGCCGTCTTCTCCACCGCCCGGTGCATGGCCCGGGGCACGCCCGGCCCGTCCGAGACGAGGACGTGGTCCGCGCGCAGCCCGGCAGCCGCCTGGGTCCGGGTGGCGTTGACCGCGGTGGTCTGCACGAACAGCTGGCTGGCGCCGAAGGAGAGCGCGAGTGCGATCGGTGTGATCACCGATGCGAGTCGCACGGCCGCGGCGGTGGCCGTGTCGGTGGCGAGCCGCCCCGGGACCGGGAACAGCAGACGTGCGACCGGGCTGAGGACAGTGATTCCCCCTCGGGCGATCGACGGGCCCAGCAGCGCCGCGGCCCAGATGAGGGAGAGGACGAGTCCGCCCATGGCCGCGCTCGCCACCTGCCCGCCGAACGCGAACGCGGTGGTGGCCGAACCGAGGCCGACGAACAGGAACACCAGTCCGGTGACCATGCGCCAGCGCGGTAGCCGGGTCGGTTCGGCGGAGGTCTCGCTCACGGCCTTGGCCGGCTGGATCAGGGAGACGCGCCGTGCCGCGAGCCAGGCGGAACCGACCGCGATGAGGACCGTGAGCGCCAGGGCACCGGCGACGGGCAAAGGCCCCAGTACGAGCCCGAGCCCCTGCGGCAGGACACCCCGCTCGGCCATGAAGCGGTGCAGCAGAGCGCCGAGCCCCAGGGACAGCAGACCGCCCAGGAGCGACGCCGGCACCGCGACCTTGAGCGTCTCGCGGACGATCACCCGGCGGACCTGCCGGGGGGTGGCGCCGATGGCGCGCAGGACGGCGAGTTCGCGGGCCCGGTCCCGTACGGACACGTCCAGCAGACCGGTCACGATCAGCAGCACGACGAGGAGGGCGACACCGCCGATCGACGCGCACACGCCGATCAGGTCGAGTCGTGCCGCGGCCACCTCCGGGTTCTCGACGTCACCGCGGTCCGCACCGGCCGCGACGACGAGACCGGGGGCGGCTGCCCGCAGCGACGGGGCGGACGTCTCCTTCGTGCCGAGCACGACCAGCGCGTCCGCGTGCCCGGGGCGGCCGCTGAGGGCCTGTGCCGTACGCTGGGCGAACCAGACGTCGTCGCCCGCGGTGGACCGGCCGGCCACCAGGCCGCTGACCCGGTAGGGCTCCGGCGCCCCGCCGCCCGCCTGGAGGCGGACGGTGTCCCCGACGGCCCGGCCGCCGCGGGAGTCCACCGCGACCTCGTGGTCCGCCCGCGGAGCCCGGCCGGCGCGCAGTTCGACGGCGGTGAGCGCGGTCGCGTCCCAGCCGCGGCCGGTCCGCACGGTCCCGTCGGCGGTGACCACCGGCAGGGAGACGTCCGCGACCACCTCCGTGACCCCCGGTACCGTGCGGACCCGGTCCGCCACCGATACCGGTACCCGGGCCCGTTCCACCAGCGGCCTGACATCGGTCTGGTCGTCCCGGACGGTCTCCACGCGCTGGCTCGCGGCGACGACGGCCACAGCGTTCCCATAGCGGTCGGCCGATCCGTGCGCCCGCAGCGCGGACTCCAGCAGAACCCCGAACGCGCCCGTCAGTACTGCCGCGCACAGCAGTGCCGCCGCCACTCCGGCGGCGATCCCGCGCCTCACAGCGTCCCCCAGTGGGCCAGGACGGTCGCGGCGGAGGGAGCCGTGAGCTCGTCGACGATCCTGCCCTCGCTCAGGAAGACGACACTGTCGGCCCAGGCCGCCGCCACCGGGTCGTGGGTGACCAGCACGACCGTCTGCTCCATCTCGTCGACCGCGTCGCGCAGCAGTTTCAGGACGTGTTCGGCCGACCTCGGATCGAGCGCGGCCGTCGGCTCGTCGGCGAAGACGATCTCCGGGCGGGTGACGAGCGCCCGGGCGACCGCCACCCGCTGCTGCTGGCCGCCGGACAGGCGTGCCGGAAGCCGGTCCAGGTGGCCGGCCATCCCCACGCGGTGGACCACTTCGTCCAGCCAGTGCCTGTCCGCCCGGCGGCCGCCGAGGGACAGCGGGAGGGTGATGTTGCGCTCGACGTCCATCGAGGGCATGAGGTTGTAGCCCTGGAAGACGAACCCGATCCGTTCACGGCGCAGCCGGGTCAACTCCGTCTCGCGGAGCCCTCCCATGTCCAGATCACCGAGCCGTACCGTTCCGCTGCTGGGACGGTCGAGTCCCGAGGCGCAGTGCAGGAAGGTGCTCTTGCCCGATCCGGACGGGCCCATGATCGCGGTGAGACTGCCCTTGCGGAACCCCCAGTTGACCCGGTCCAGCGCGGTCACCTCGCCGTAGGACTGGGAGACCTCCTCCAGGGACACGGCGAACGGTGTGGCCCGGGTCGTCGTCATCGGTTGCATGGTGGGTCCTTCGGTTCCTCGATCGGTCAGAACGAGTACCGAACGTAATCGGGCAAGCCGGGCGGACGGCAGCGGTCCCGCACCCGAACCGCGGGTGTAGCGCGCTCCACCTGCCAGGTGGAGCGCGCACTTATGACAAGGGAACGCCCGTCAAGTACGGTCTTGCTCCATGGACCTGAAGGCAAGAGCACTCCACAGCCTACGATCCACGAGGTATCTCCTGGGTGGGCTCGCTACCGCTCTGCTTTCGCTCGTCGGTTACGTTCTGTTGCCGCTCGTCTGCTTCTCACTGCTCTTCGCACCGGTCCTGCCCTGGGCGGTGCGGCCGTTGCGCGCCTTGGCCGACGCCGAACGCCGACGCGCCGAACGCGTTCTCGGCCGCCCCGTGCGCCGGCCCTACGCGACGCCCGAGGGCAACGCCTACCAGCGGACGCGCCAACTCCTGCGGTCCCCGGGGACTCGCAAGGACGTGGCGTGGATGCTGGTGCACGGCATCGTGGGGCTGGTCCTTCCCGTCCTCGTCCTGGGTGTGCTGCTCAGTCTGCTGCTGACGATCTCCATCCCGCTGTGGTGGTGGACCCTCCCCGGCGGGACCCTCACCCTCCTCGCGGCCCCCCTCACCACCTGGATGCAGGCGATCGTCCTGTCCGCCGTGTGTGTCTGGCTCTTCGCCGCCCTCTTCTTCTGGCTGGCCCCCGCCACGATGAGGCTGGAGACCTGGATCGCGGAGGTCATGCTCGGTACGTGGACCGGCGCCGGCCGACGGATCGAGGAACTGACCACCTCGCGCGCCGGAGCCCTCCAGGCCCACGAGGCGGAACTCCGACGGATCGAACGCGACCTCCACGACGGCACCCAGGCCCAACTCGTGGCGGTGGCCATGCGCCTGGCCCTGGCCGACCGCCGGTTCGACAAGGACCCCCAGAGTTCCCGGAGAATGGTGCTCGAAGCCAGGGACACGGTGGACGAGGCACTCGTCCAACTGCGCACCGTCATCCGCGGCATCCACCCGCCTATCCTCTCCGACCGGGGACTGAACGGGGCCATCCGCTCCCTGGCCGCGGGCCGGCCGATCCCCACCACCCTGGATCTGCCCGAGACCGACCGCCGCCCCCCGGCCGCCGTCGAGGCGGCCGCCTACTTCGTCGTCGCCGAGGCGCTGACCAACATCGCCCGGCACAGCCACGCGGACCGTGCGCAGGTGTCGCTCCGGTACGACGGTCCCACGCTGCGCATCCTGGTACGGGACGACGGGCGCGGAGGGGCCGAGCCCGGCTCCGCCTCGGGCAGCGGACTCGCCGGGGTACGGCGACGGGTCGCCGCCCTGGACGGTACGACGAGGATCGACAGCCCTGTCGGTTCCGGAACGACGATTGAGGTGGTGCTGCCGTGCGGATTGTGATCGCGGAGGACAACGTCCTTCTCCGCGAGGGTCTGATTCTGCTCCTGGAGGATGTCGGGCACGAGATCGTGGCCGTCGTGGGGAGCGGGCCCGAGATCGTCCCCACCCTGCTCGAACACCGGCCGGACGTCGCCGTCCTGGACGTCCGGCTGCCGCCCGGATTCCGCGACGAGGGGCTGCGTGCCGCCATAGAGGCCCGGAAGCTCATCCCCGGCCTGCCGCTCCTGGTGCTCTCCCAGTACGTCGAGGAGAGCTACGCCGCCGAACTGCTCGGACAGGGCGCCTCGGGGATCGGCTACCTGCTCAAGGACCGGGTGGGACACATCGAGGAGTTCCAGGACGCGCTGGAGCGGGTCGCCGCGGGCGGAACGGCGCTGGACCCCGAGGTCGTCTCCCAGTTGATGAGCCGCCGGGACCCGCTGGACGCGCTGTCCCCCCGGGAGCGGGAGGTCCTCGGGCTGATGGCGCAGGGCCTGGACAATCCCACGATCGCCACGACCCTGTTCATCACCGAACGCTCGGTCAGCAAGCACATCGGCAGCATCCTCGCCAAGCTGAACCTGCCGCCGAGCGACAGCGGTCACCGCCGGGTCCTCGCGGTGCTCGCCTACCTGAACGCCTGACCCGCGTCCCGGAGGTGTAGCGGGCTACACCTCCGGTTCGGGGGAACGGTCCGATGTGCCGACCGGGGGCGGAGGAAGAAGGTGGACGACGTAAGAGATCCCACCTCCCGGCCGCCCATCGGACCGCCGGGGGAGCACAACAGGAGGAACCCCTGATGAAGCCCGTGCTCTGGCTGCTGCTCATCGTCTCCACGGCGGCGGCGGTCTACGTCAGCACCTTCGCCCACTACACCGGCACCACGAGGGTCCTGGCCGGAGTCGGTACCGGCGTCGTCTGGGTCGGATCGGCGCTGGGAGTGTGGCTGACCAGCGGCAAGAAGTGACCCGTAGCGGCGAGAGCACCTGAGGAGGGGGCGTCCGGCAGTGAGCCGGGCGCCCCCTCCTCGTGCGTGACGCGGAAACGGGCCCCTCACGCCTGCGGCTCGTGCGCCGCGGCCAGCTCGGCGTTGAGCGCCCGGAGGAAGTCCGCGATCGTGGTCAGCTGTTCCGGGGCGAACCGGCTGCGCGCGGTCTCGGTGGCCCGCGCGAGAGGGCTGAAGTACTCGCGCGCGAGCGCACGGGCGTCGGGGTTGTAGACGAGGTGGACGACCCTGCGGTCCGCGGTGTCGCGGACGCGGCTGACGTGCCCCGAACGCTCCAGCCGGTCGAGGCAGGCGGTGATCGCTCCGGAGGTCAGCCCCAGCTCCTCCCGGAGGTGCGAGGGGGTCACCGGGCCGCCGGAGGACGCCGAGGAATCCATGATCACGGCGAGGGCGTGGATGTCCGTCGTGTGCAGGCCGTGCTGATGGGCGAAGTCCAGGGTGGTCCGGTTCAGCTCGCGGTTCAGCGTTCGCAGCAGGGTTGCGTAGGCGAACAGGTCGCTGGCCTGGTCGGTCGTGTCCGGTGAGCGTGACGGCATGCGTCAATCCTAGTATCACTCAACCATTGAGATAGTTTATCGTTGAGTTACCTTTACCTCTCGTCCCCTGGGGAATCGATGAACCGCGTGCGCCGACCAGTCCGCTGGCTGGTCCCCCTCGTCCTCGTCGTGGTCTGGATCGGCCTGGGAGGAGCCTTCGGCTCCTACGCCGGCAAGCTCGGCGAGGTGTCCACCAACGACCAGGCCGCCTTCCTGCCCCAGAACGCCGAGTCCACGAAGGTGATCGAGCGGCTGAAGACCTTCGACCAGCGGGAGGCCCTGCCCGCGATCCTCGTCTGGACATCCGCCGAGGGCGGCGACATGTCGCAGTCCCAGCAGGAGGCGGCGACCGCCGCGCTGCAATCGCTGAAGGGTGCCCGGGGCGTGGAGGGCACTCCCTCCCCGGCCTTCCCCTCGGAGGACGGCGAGGCACTCCAGGGCGTCGTGCCACTGTCTCCGGACCTCGGGGACGGGCTCGGCGAGACGCTGGACATGATCCGGGCCGCAGCGGACGCCGTACCGGACAGCCGGGCCCAACTCGCCGGGCCCGCGGCCAACCAGGGAGATCTGAAGGAGGCGTTCGCCGGGATCGACGGGGTGCTGCTCGGCGTGGCCCTCGCCGCGGTCCTGCTCATCCTCCTGTTCGTCTACCGCAGCGTCCTCCTCCCGTTCCTCATCATCATCAGCTCCGTCTTCGCCCTCGGGGTCGCCTGCGCGATCGTCTACGTGCTCGCCGACAACGACATCGTCCGCGTCGACGGCCAGGTGCAGGGCATCCTCTCCATCCTCGTGATCGGCGCGGCCACCGACTACGCCCTCCTGCTCACGGCCCGCTTCCGTGAGGAACTGGCCGCCACCGGCGACCGCGCCGCAGCCGCCCTGGCCGCCACCCGTGGCTCGTTCGGAGCCATCACCGCCAGCGCCGCCACCGTCGCACTCGGCCTGCTCGCCCTTCTCCTGAGCGACCTGACCAACAACAGGGCGCTCGGGCCGGTCGGGGCGATCGGGGTGGTCTGCGCCGTCCTCACGACCCTCACCTTCCTGCCCGCGGTCCTGGCCCTGATGGGCAGGGCCGCCTTCTGGCCCGCCAGGCCGAAGCCGGCCGACGCCGGGACCGGGGGCCACGGGATCTGGCGCCATGTCGCCCGCCGGGTGGACCGCCGTCCCCGGCAGCTGTGGATCATCACCACCGGCCTGCTGCTGGCCGGCGCCGCGTTCTTCCCCGCGCTCCAGTCGAAGGGGGTCCCGTTCGACGAGCTCTTCGTCAACGACGCGCCGTCCGTCGCGGCGCAGCGGACCCTGGGCAAGCACTTCCCCGGCGGCTCCGGTCAGCCGGCGGTCATCGTCGCCGACGCGGACAGCCGGGCCGCAGTACGGGAAGCCGCCCGCCGGACACCGGGAGTGGCCGACGCGCAGGTGGTCACCGACGCACCCGGCGGGAATCCTCTGGTCGTCGACGGCCTGGTCCGCATCAACGCGACGCTGACCGACGCCCCGGACAGCGACGCAGCCAAGAAGGCGGTCCGAGAACTCCGCGGCCGGGTCCACGCCGTGGACGCGCACGCTCTCGTGGGCGGCTACACGGCCCAGCAGTACGACACGCAGCGCACCGCCGAGCACGACAAGAACCTCATCATCCCCGTCGTCCTCGCGATCATCCTCGCCATCCTCGTCGTTCTGCTCCGCTCGTTGCTCCTGCCCGTCCTGCTGGTCGCCACCGTGGGCCTGAACTACCTGGCGACGCTGGGCGTCGCCGGACTGGTCTTCGAGCACGGATTCGGGTTCTCGGGCACGGACGCCTCCGTGCCCCTGTACGGATTCGTCTTCCTCGTCGCCCTGGGCGTCGACTACAACATCTTCCTCATGTCCCGCGTCCGCGAGGAAACGCTGCGGCTCGGAACCAGGCAGGGAATGCTCCGCGGGCTCGTCGCCACCGGCGGCGTGATCACATCCGCGGGAGTGGTCCTGGCCGCCACCTTCGCGGCCCTCGTCGTCATCCCCCTCGCCTTTCTGGCGCAGATCGCCTTCATCGTCGCCTTCGGTGTGCTGCTGGACACCATCGTGGTGCGCTCGCTCCTGGTGCCCGCGCTCGTGAGGGACATCGGTCCCGCGGTGTGGTGGCCAGGCCGACTGGCGCGGCAGACGGATGCCGGGGGCCCGATTCCGCCCGCGGCCGACGCGAAAGCAACGGAAACCGCCAGCAGTTGAGGTGTACCCGGGAGCGGCTCCGTGGTCGTCGAGGACGGCGGCCACGGCAGTTCCCCGATGAAGGCCGGCGCCTGCGTATCCGGGCGCGGCAGGCCCGGCCGTCCTCACGGCCACGCCGACCGTCCCGGTCCGTCGCCCCGTCGCCCCACCGCCCCGGCGGTGCTCCGGCGTCGGGGCGACGCGTGGTGACGGCCGGTCAGTCCTCGATCGGCTCGGCCTCGCTCAGGTCCTCCAGCCGCACCGGCCGCAGCCCCTCGAACACCACCCCGACCCCGTACGGCTCGCAGATCGGCAGGTCTCCCTCCGCGAACCGCAGCATCCACC
This sequence comes from Streptomyces sp. NPDC001108, assembly GCF_053598535.1. Taxonomy (NCBI): domain Bacteria; kingdom Bacillati; phylum Actinomycetota; class Actinomycetes; order Kitasatosporales; family Streptomycetaceae; genus Streptomyces; species Streptomyces sp. NPDC001108. Next base: position 73,117 of record NZ_JBSFKL010000008.1, on the reverse strand, counting down.
CGTCGGTGTAGACGTTCACCTCCGGAGTGTCCAACGCCGCCCGCTCCTCCGGCACGTCCAGCCGCGCGCAGACGAACCGCCGTGCCTCCGCCACCACGTCGTCCAGATGCTCCAGCACCTCCCCGAGCAGCCGCAGATCCACCGCCCCGAGGTCCTCGCCCGCCTCCACCATCACGTTCACATCCACCCCCGCCCACCGCTCGGGCTCCGCCACCCCCCACACCGCGAGCCCACCCGGCCCGTCGGACACCTGCACCAGCGGCCCCACACCACGCACCGTCCGCCCCCTTCCTTCTGTTCCGCCACCCTACGGCCGCCGGACTCCCGGCATCCGGGGAGAGCGGCGCCGGAGCCCGTCAGCCGCCGGAGTGCGGTGCCGACGGCAGGGTGGTGGAAGCGGCGTCCGTTCGATATTCGAATGAGTGTGCGAATATTGAGTTAGGGTGCTTGGACGGTCGAGACGGTACGGACGACACAAAGGGGGCTATCGGGAACCAGGAGGTGTGTATGTCTTTCACGCATCTCCATGTGGCGAGCGGTTACTCGCTGCGGTACGGGGCCAGCCACCCGCAGGACCTGGCGGAGCGGGCCGCCGAGCGGGGCCTGGACGCCCTGGCGCTGACCGACCGGGACTCGCTCGCGGGCTCGGTGCGCTTCGCCAAGGCGTGTGCCCGGTTCGGGGTCAGGCCGCTGTTCGGGGTGGATCTGGCGGTACCCGGCAGCCCCGGGGCGTCGGGGGAGGCGCCGGTCAAGCGGCGGACCCCGGCCCGGGGCGGCGCGTTCGTGGCGGAGGCTCCGCTGCGCGCGGTGTTCCTCGCCCGGAACCCGCGCGGCTGGGCCGAACTGTGCCGGCTCGTGTCGGCGGCGTCGGACCAGGGCATCGGCTGGGAGGACCTGGCCTGCCCGGAGGACGACGTGTTCGTGCTGCTCGGGGCGGACTCCGAGGTCGGACGGGCACTGGCGGCGGGACGGCCGGACCGGGCCGCGGTGCTGGTCGGACCGTGGCGCGAGCGGTTCGGCCGGTCGTTGCGCATGGAGGTGTCGTGGCACGGGCGGTCCGGCACCGGGCCCGGTTCGCTGCGGCTCGCCGCACGGATGGCGGGCTTCGCCGCCGAACAGCGGGTGGAAGCCGTGGTGAGCAACGCTGTACGCTACGCCGATCCGCATCAGGGCGAGGTCGCCGACATCCTGGACTCCGCGAGGCTCCTGGTGCCCGTCGACACCCGGGACGCGTCCCGGCTCGACGGCGGGCAGCGGTGGCTGAAGGACGCGGGCGGGATGGAGCGGATCGCCGGGCGGATCGCCGAGTCGGCGGGCGGCCGGGAAACGGACGTGCGGCGGCTGCTCGCGGCGACCGAGGAGACGGCGGCGGCCTGCGTGGTCGATCCGGGCGAGGCGTTCGGGCTGGGACGGTTGAACCTTCCGGAACCCGGGCTGGTGGGCGCGTCGGCCGAGTCCGCGGACAAGGTGCTGGCCGACCGGTGCGCGGCGGGCATGATGAACCGCGGCTACCACCGTGAGGCGGCGCGGTGGGACCGGGTCGAGGACGAGCTGCGGATCATCGCCGGGCACGGTTTCGCGGGGTACTTCCTGACCGTCGCCGAGGTGGCGGAGCAGGCCCGGCGGCTCGGCATCCGGGTCGCGGCGCGCGGTTCGGGCGTGGGTTCGCTGGTCACGCACCTGCTGGGGATCAGCCCGGTCGACCCGGTGGCGCACGGCCTGCTGATGGAGCGGTTCCTCTCCCCGCGGCGCTCGGCGCTGCCCGACATCGACCTGGACGTCGAGTCGGCACGCCGCCTGGAGGTCTACCGGGCCGTACGGGAGCGGTTCGGGGCCGGCCGGGTGGCGACGCTCGCGGTGTACAAGACGTACCGCGCGCGCGGCGCGATCGAGGACGTGGCGCGGGCCCGGGGCATGGCCCCCGAGGACGCGGCGCGTCTCGCGAAGGAGTTCCCGCAGATCCGGGCGAAGGACGTCCGGGCGGCGCTCGCCGAACTGCCGGAGCTGCGCGGGGTCGCGGCCGAGGACCACGGCCGGCTGTGGGAGCTGGTGGAGTCCCTCGACGGGCTGCCGCACGAGGCGGCGATGCACCCCTGCGGTCTGCTCGTCTCCAACGCCGGGCTGCTCGAACGCACCCCGGTGGCGCCGACCACCGTCGAGAACATCGCCATGTCCCAGTTCGACAAGGAGGACATCGAGGACACCGGGCACCCGAAGATCGACGTCATCGGGGTGCGCATGCTGTCCGCGATCTCCCACGCGGTCGCCGAGATCGAGCGGGCCACCGGCGAGCGCCTCGACCTGGACGACCCGGCGCAGGTGCCGCCGGACGACCCGGCCACGTACGACATGATCGTGTCCGGGGACACCCTGGGGACCTTCCAGCTGGAGAGCCCCGGCCAGCGCGAGCTCGTACGGAATCTGCGGCCCCGCTCCTTCGGCGATCTGGCCCTGGACATCAGCCTGTTCCGGCCCGGCCCGGTGGCCGCCGACATGGTGACACCGCTGATCGAATCCCGGGACGGCCGGAGGCGGACCCGCTGCCCGCACCCGGATCTGGAGCCGATCCTGCGGGAGACCGAGGGGCAGGTCGTCTTCCACGAGCAGGTCATCGCGATCGTGGCGACGATGACCGGCTGCGACCGGGGCATGGCCGACGAGGCGCGCCGCGCCCTGTCCGACTCCGGGCGGCGGGGCCGGGTCAGGGCCTGGTTCGCCGACCGGTCACGGGCCCGCGGCTATTCCGTCCGGGCCGTGCGGGACGTGTGGGACATCCTGGAGGGCTTCGGCAGTTTCGGATTCGCCAAGGCGCACGCCGCGGCCTTCGCGCTGCCCGCGTACCAGTCGAGCTGGCTGAAGGCGCACCGGATGGCCGCCCTGCTCGCCGGGCTGCTCACCCACGACCCCGGGATGTACCACAAGCGCGTCCTGGCCGCGGACGCCCGGCGCCACGGGGTGCCGCTGCTGCTGCCGGACGTCAACCGCTCCCATGCCGCACACACAATCGAACTGGTGTCCGGTAAGTGGGGGGTGCGCATCGGGTTGTCGCAGGTCCGCGGTGCCACCGAGGCGGAGAACGCGCGCATCGAGGGCGGGCAGCCGTACACCTCGCTGGAGGACTTCTGGCAGCGCGCCCGCCCCAGCCGCCCCCTGGCCGAGCGCCTGGCCCGGGTCGGCGCGCTGGACACCTTCGGCGTCCGACGCGAACTCCTGCTGAAAATATCCGAGTTGCACCGGACCGGGCGCGGCCACGACGCCTCCGCGGGGCAACTCCCCATGGCGGAGGCCGACGCCGGGCCCGCACCGCACGACACCGTCCCGGCCACCGGGCTCCCCGCCATGAGCGGCTCCGAGCAGCTCGCCGCGGAACTGGACGTACTCGGCATGGACGTCTCACGCCATGTCCTGGAGGAGCACCGGTCCCTGCTCGCCGACATCGGGGCGACCCCCGCCGCTGCCCTGCCCGGACTGCGGCCCGGCACCACCGTGCTGGTCGCGGGCGTCAAGGTCGCCACCCAGACCCCGCCGATCCGGTCGGGCAGACGGGTCGTCTTCGCCACCCTCGACGACCCGACGGGCCTGTCCGACCTGGCGTTCTTCGAGGACAGCCACGCACGCTGCGCCCATACGGTCTTCCACAGCGGCCTGCTGCTCGTACGCGGGACGCTGGCGCGGCGGCCGCCGCGCGCCTTCAGCATCACCGGCACGGCCGCCTGGGATCTGGCCGAGCTGATCGAGCTGTACGCCGAGGGAGGCCCGGCCGCCGTCGCCGACCGGCTCGCCCGCCCCGCCGCCGACCGCCGGTCCGGAACGCGCCGCACCCTCGCCCAGCCGACCGGCTCCGCCCTCCACCCCTGGGCCGACCTCAAGCCGCCCGGCACCCCGGCCGCCCACACCGCCCTCGACGGAAGGGTCTTCCACCACGCGAGCACCGGAAGCGCGGGGTGAGCGGCGATGATCCTCTACCTCCACTTCGGGGACCCGCAACCCGAGCCGACGTACCGTCAACTGCTCGACATAGTCGGGGAGTTCACGCCCATGGGGCAGGCCCTCCCGCCGGACGCGGCGCTCGCCGACGTGTCCGGGAGCGTGCGGTACTTCGACCGGGACGCCGCCGGGATCGCCGCACTGATCCGGATGCGGGTGGCCGCCCGGTTCGACCTCGACACGACGGTCGGCATCGGACCCAACCCCCTGCTCGCCCAACTGGCCGCCCATCGCGGGGCCGCCGGCGCGATCCGTACCGTCCCGGACGACCCCGGGGCCGTCGCCGCGTTCCTGACCGGCCTGCCCGCCGCCGCCCTGCCCGGGGTCGGCCCGGCGACGGCACGCACCCTGGCCTCCTACGGCCTGGTCACCGCCGACCGGATCGCCGCCACCCCGCTGCTCACGCTCCAGCGCATCCTGGGCACGGCGGCCGGGCGCCAGCTCCACCGGAGGGCGGCGGGCCTCGACCCCACCCGGGTCGTGCCGGGCTCCCCGCCCCCCACGTTCAGCGCCGAACACCGTTTCGTACGCGACGAACTCGACCCCGACCGGCAGCGCGGCGCCCTGACCCACCTCGCCGAACGCCTCGGCTCCCGGCTCCGCACCGAGCGGCGGGCCTGCCAGGCGCTGACCCTGACGGTCCAGTACGCCGACCGGTCCACGACCACCCGCAGCCGGACCCTGCCCGAGGCCACCGCCCACAGCCCCCGGCTGCGCGAGGCCGCCCACGCGCTGCACGGGACGCTCGGCCTCCAGCGGGCCCGGGTCCGCTGCCTCACCCTGCGGGCCGAGAAGCTGTGCGACGAGGGTGCGGTCTCCCGGCAGTTGTCCTTCGGACCCGAGGACGACAGGGCGCACCGCATCGAGGCCGCGGCCGACCGGGCCCGTGCCCGCTTCGGACCGGACGCGGTGCGCCCCGCGAGCACGGCGGGACTGAGGTGAGACGAACGCCCGAACCCGGTGGCCGGTCGGCCAGGGAGTATGGCCGGTCGGCCGACGCGGTGTCGCGGCGGCCCTTCCTAGAGTCGAGCCCGAACGGACACCGGAACGAGGAGGGGACGTTCGATGGACCGACGGACCACGGAAGACCAGCGGGGTACGACCACCATGCACGAGGACGCCACGGCAGGGGCCGGTACGGGGGCCGAGTTCGAGACCGACGTCATGGCGCTGCTCGTCGCGGCGCTGCGCGGCGCGGTCAAGCTGGAGGCGACGACGGTGGGGACCGAGAACCTGCTGGCCGCGCTGGTGATGGGGGACAGCGACGCGGGCGCGGCGATCGCACCGGGCATGCGGAAGCCCGGCGCGATCGGCGGACTGGTGGCGGGGCGGGGCGGCCGCGGCTGGGCGAGTACCGACGACGCGGACACGACCGTGTCCCGCGCGGACGCGGCCGACGCCCACGAGGTCACCGCCGCCTGGCGCGAGGCGCACTGGCGGTTCGGGCTCGGAGCGCGCCGCCCGGCCGCCGAGGACGACCGGCCACTGCCCGGCATGACGGGGGCTCTGCGCGGCTGCCTGCTGCTGGCGTTGGAGTCGGCCCGCGCCGAGGGGTCCGTCTCCGTGCGCTGCCGGCACGTGGCCCGCGCGCTGCTGGAACTGCCGGACAGCCGCGCCCGCGAGGCGCTGGTGGTGGAGCGGCTGGACCTGGCCGCCGCGACGAGGGCGCTCGACGCCCTGGACACCCGGGACGCGGGCGACCCGGACGCGTCCGGGAGGCCCGAGTCGCACGGTGTCCTGCTGCTCCGCCGGGCCGGCACGCTGGGCAGGAGCGGCAACCCCCTGACGCGTGCCCTGACGTCGTGGCTCTCCGGGTCCGGCCAGTACGGCTCCCCGGTGCTGTTCGCGGTGCTGGTCGAGACGGACCGGCAGGCGGTACGCGGCGGGCACCGCGAGGTACGGCCCGTGGACCTCCTCCTGGGCATCCTCGCCCTGGACCGGGCCCTGGCCGTTGCCGGGAAGGCCCTGCCCGGTGAGTTGGCGGCCGCCAACTCCGCCGCCGCGCTGCTGCGCCGGCACGGCGTACGACCGGACCGGCTGGGCCGGGCGGCGAGCACCGTGGGGGAGGCTGTGGCCGGGGGGAAGGTGCGGCGCGCCGCCGCCGAGCGGGCCACGGCGGTCGCCCAGCTCAAGGCCGCCGAGCACGGGTCGGCCACGGTCGGAACGGTCCATCTGCTGGCCGCCCTCCTCGACGAGTCCGCGGCCGACGCCCCGGCCCCGAACACCACGGTCGCCGGACTCCTGGCCGCCCAGGGCGTGGACGTCGCCGCGCTCCGGGCCGACCTGCCGCTCGGGCCGGGCGCGTGAGAGCGGGGGCCGCCGGGACACGGCGTCCCCGTCCGGCGCTACCGTCCACCCCGGCGCGTTCCTCGCGCCGGAAGGGGGGACGACCATGAGTGAGGTACCCGAGCACGCGGGCCGGGCCCGCCCGCCCGCGTGGCGCCGACCGGGCGACGTGGTCCGGTGGGCGCGCGCCGAGGTGGCCGCGAGCCCGGCGGCCGTACGGGAGGCGGCGGGGGGTGGTGTCACCGCCGATGCCCTGCTGGGTCTCCTCGCGCTGGCCCTCGGTCTGGTCCCACTCCTGGTGGTGCATCCGGAGCGGCCGGTACCGGCGGTGCTGGAGGCGGTGTGGGCGGCGCTGCTGGTGGTGGGGCGGCGCGGCCGGCCCGTGGCGGCGGTGGTGTGCGCCGCGCCGCTGCTGGTGGGCGCCAACGTGTGGACGCTGGCGGCGATTCCGCTGATCGTACTGTCCGCCACCCGCCGGATCGCGCCGCCCCGGCGGGCGTGGCGGGTGGTGGGGGCGGCCTGCGCGGTGGCCGGAGCGCTGACCGTGGTGCGCGCCCTGGCCGGCGGCGGGCCGCTGCTGACGGAGCTGGCCGGCAACGCGGTCTCCGCGGTGCTGCTGCTCGTCCTCCCGGCCCTGTCGGGGACCCTGCTCGGCACCCGGCGGCCCCTGGTCGACCTGCTCCGCGAACGCAACGCCTATCTGGAGCAGACCCGCACACTGACCGCCACGGCGGCCCGGATGGAGGAACGGACCCGGATAGCCGGTGAGATGCACGACCTCCTGGGCCACCGGCTGAGCCTGATCTCGGTCCACGCCGGGGCGCTGGAGCTGGCCGCCGGACGGCAGGCCCCCGCCCTCGCGGGACAGGTGGAGCTGCTGCGCACGACGGCCGGTACGGCGATGGAGGAGCTCCGCGAGATCCTCGGCGTGCTGCGCCACGCGGACCTCGCGGACGCGTACGAGGGCGCTGCCGAGGAGCCGGGCCCGGACACCGGTGCGCGGGGAACGTACGAGGACATCTCCGCCCTGGTCGCACAGTCCCGGCAGACGGGCGACGGACCGGTCGAGCTGGAGTGGACGCTCCCCGCCACGGCCGAGGTCGACCCCCGTACCCGGCAGGCGGTCCACCGGGTGGTCCGGGAGGGCTTGACGAACGTGCTGAAGCACGCGTCCGGCGCGCCCGTGCGGGTGGAGGTCCGAGCCGTGGCCGCGGAGCTCCGGGTCGGCGTGGCGAACGGGGCCCCGCGTACGGGCGGCCGCTCGTACGGGGGCACGCACAGCGGCCTGGCCGGTCTGCACGAGCGGATCTCCATGCTGGGCGGAACCTTTGCGGCGGGGCCCCGGCCGGACGGGGGGTTCGCGCTGACGGCCCGTCTGCCCCTCGGTGACGTGAACGGCGACCTCCCGTCCGCACGCGCCCAACTCCCCGACCGGACCGGCGCGTACGGCTCCCCGGCGTCCGGTGCGCCGGCGGGGGCACGGAGCCGGGGAGGGGCGCACGCCCCGCTGCGGGCCGAGGTGCTGACCTGGCCGAGGATCCTGGGGGCCGGCTGCGCGGCGGTGGCCGTCGTCCTGCCCACGGCGGGCTTCCTGGCCGTCCTGCTGGTGATGGCGGTGCTGCGAGGTGTCTGACACGGGCTCACGGACGGGGCCGCGCGGTCGCCCGCGCCCACCCGCCGGGCACCTCGTAGGATGACCGGGTGATCCGAGTTCTGGTCGCCGACGACGAGGCGCTGATGCGTACGGGCATCCGGCTGATCCTGGAGAACGCCGAGGACATCGATGTCGTGGCCGAGGCCGCCGACGGCGGGGAAGCGGCAGCGGCCTGCCGGTCCCAGGAGGTCGACGTCGCCCTCCTCGACCTCCGGATGCCGGTCAGGGACGGGATCGCGGCCGCACAGGACATCACCCGCCTCTCGCCGCGCACCTACGTGGTGATGCTGACGGCCTTCGGCGAGGAGGCGAGCGTCACGCGCGCCCTGCGCGCCGGGGCGAGCGGCTACCTCCTCAAGGACACCGGACCCAACGACCTGATCCACGCCGTGCGCCTCGCGGCGAAGGGCGAACCGGTCCTGGCCCCCCGCATCACCCGCCAACTCCTCGAACGCCACGTCCGGACCGGCCGTGACACCGAGAACGCGCGGCGCCGGATCGAGGAACTCACCCCGGCCGAGAGCGATGTGCTGCGCCTGCTCGGCCAGGGGCTCTCCAACCCCGAGATCGCCGACGAGCTGTACATCAGCACGGGCACCGTCAAGGCGCACATCAGTCGCATCCTGACGCGCACGGGCAGCGCCAACCGCGTCCAGGCGGCGGTCCTGGCGCACGACGCCGGGCTCCTGGGCGGCCGTTGAGCCGCAGCGGTCGCCGCCCGCTGTCCGGACCCCGCGCCCAAGCCGCGTATGCCGCCTACCGCCCGCACTGCGGCTTCCAGGCGCACGCCCGCCGCCGGGACTGGGCCATCCGCGTCGAGTCCCCCATCTCCCGGTGGACCTCCTGCACGCCGCCGAGCCCTTCTGAGACGGCCGAACGGCCGGGGCGGGTTTCTCCGTGCACGGCGACGGAATCCCGCCCCCGGCCCCGACGAGCCTTTCCCCGAAGCCGTTGTCGCGGGTCCTTCACGGCTTTGTCATGTTTGCGTACCGCCGCGTGGCTGGCCGAAATGCACTGGTTAACGTGAGCGGGCCGGGACGCCCAAGGGGGCGTGCGACTTTCACGTGGACAAGGAACGGGGATACGGACATGGGTGGACACGACGCACGGGTGCTCTCGCGGCGAGGGGCGCTCCGGCTGGCCGGTACCGGCCTGGGGCTGGCCCTGCTCGGGACGGGTGCCTGGGGGTGCTCGCCGGACGAGGAGCAGGGCGGCGCCACCGCGACGCCGGGCGCCGGGGGGGACGGCGGCTCCTTCACCACGCCCCCGCCCGGCAGGGCGCCGAAGCCGCTGTGGAACGCCGCCACCGCCAACAACTCCCTGAGCAGCACGGGCGCTCTCGCGGTCAGCGGCGGCCTCGCCCTGGTGGCGGCCGATCCCCTCGTCGCGTACGACGTCGCCAGCGGGCGGGAGAAGTGGTCCCGCAAGGGCGTCACCATCCCCGGCGCCCGCATCCTCGTCGGCGGCGGCACGCTGTTCCTGGCCAGCGCGGAGTACGACGGCGACGTGGTCGGTCTCGACCCGCGGACCGGCAAGGAGACCTGGCGGAGCAGGATCGGCAAGGAGTACGCCCAGCCCCGCCCGATGGCGGCCGACGACCGGCACGTCTACGTCCTCGCCGGCATCCTCGAGAAGGACTTCTCGACGCCCGACAACGTGATCGCGGCCATCGACACCACCTCGGGCAAGGTCGTCTGGCGCGAGCAGCGCGACGCGGGCACCGAGGAGCACGGCATCACCGCCCAGGTCGCCGAGGGACGCCTCGTCTACACGGACTACCGCAAGAACGTGACCGTCCGCGACACCGCCACGGGGCGGCAGATATGGACGAAGAAGATCAAGAACGCCAACTGGGAACAGTTCGCCGTGCACAAGGGCCTGGTGATCGTGGCGGACGGGCGGCGGCTGCGCGCGCTCTCCCTCGCCGACGGTGCGGAGCGCTGGACGCTCGACACCGGCGACTTCACCTCCTTCAACGGACCGCAGGTGCTCGACAGCGTCCTGTACGTCTCCGACCGCCTGCACGGCATGTGGGCCGTGGAGCCGGAAACCGGCAAGACCGTCTGGCGCAACCAGGAACTGCTGGGGAAGGCCGCCTACACCTGGCAGTTCACCAAGGCCGGGAACACGCTGTACGGGGCGAGCGAGCTCGACGACAAGGGCGGCATCCACGCCTTCGACGCCGCGACCGGCAAGCTGCGCTGGACGTACAACGACGGGACCGGCGACATCCAGCGCTGGTACGTGGCCGGCGCGGGCAAACGACTCGCCGTCCTGCACGCCGCGAACCTCTGCGCCCTGCCGGCGGTCTGACCGCACACCCGGAAGGTCCCGGGGGAGTGGAGCGGAGCGGCGGCCCCGGGAGGTGTGCCCCGGCGGGGGAGCGGGATCAGGCGTAGAGCTTGTCGAGGAAGGCGTCGAGGTTGGACCGCGTCCGCTCCACCTGCTCCTCCACCGTGAGGGACTCCTTGAAACGGCCCCCGGACGCCGGGACCTTCCGGCCCCGTACGTACAGCGAGCAGTCGAGGTCGGTGCAGATGTACAGGCCGACGGAGTTGCCCTCGCGCCCGGCGGTGCCCGTCTTGCGGGCGGTCATCAGCGAGACCCCGTTGCCCGGATGGGTGGTGAGGCACAGGGAGCACATGCTCCGGTGGAGGAATCCTCGCTGCTGCGAGGGGAAGCGGAGCGTCACACCGATGAACTCGCCCGCGCGCTCGGTGACGAGGTAGCTGCGTCCGGGGGCGGAGAGGTCCCGCCAGCCCAGGAAGTCGAGATCGTCCCAGGGCAGCTCGTCGAGATCGCGGGGCAGCGGCAGTCGCTTGGCCTCCCCCTTGGAGCAGTTGATGAACGATTTACGGATGTCCTGCTCGCTCACGGCTTTCATGTCAGGAAAATTAACCGCGCCTATGACCCCTAGGCAAATGATTAATGGATGAAGGTTTCCGTGGGCGGGTCAGACCGTCAGCCGCAGCGAGGTCGCCGAGATGCCGAGCCGCACGGTCTGTCCCCAGGCCAGTTCCAGCGCGTCCGTCTCCATCCCGTCCCCGAAGACCGTCATCCGGTCGGACTCCACGGTGAGCCGCAGCCCCTGCCCGCGCCCCAGTTCGCCCGCGACCAGCGAGGTGCCGGTGGCCGGGGACGGCCAGGCCTCGCGGACGAACCAGAGCAGCCGGTCGTCGGTGGGTGCCGGCAGGCGGAGCCCGCTGCGGCGCTCCTGCCACAGCGAGCGCAGCCAGCCGGTGGCGCCGGTTCCGGTGCCGACCAGGACCCCGGAGGACGCCTGCGCCTCGGCGGCGGCGCCGGGGGCGTCCGGACCGATCCGGTAGCGGGCGGTCTGGTGGCCGGGCGGGCCGAGGTAGATCTCGTTGAGCGCGAGCAGGCGCTGGGTGTCGTCGGCCACGGCCTCGACCATGGTGAGTTCCTCCGCCGCGCCCCCGGGCGCCACGGCCGCCCGGAGCAGCGCGGCCGCGTCCCCGGGCCGGTGGCGGACGAGCACGCCCGGATTGCGCCCCGGGTCGGTGTCGATACCCACGACGGGCTGGCCCGCCAGGTACTTGGCGGTGTTGGCGACCAGCCCGTCCTGACCGACGACGACCACCACGTCCTCCGGCCCGAACAGGAACCGGTCGAGGTCCGCGCGCTCCACCCTCGACCGCCGCCACTGGAGCGGAACGGCCGCCGCCACGTCGTCGAGCGCCTGCCCGGTCCGCCGGTGCCGGAGCGCCACCTCGTCGATGGACCGGCCCCGGCTGGTGAGGAAGAAGGCGGCCTGCCCATGCGTGCCGTGCCGGGCCAGCAGCTCCTCGTACTCGGTGGTGCGGTGGACCAGTACGGCGCGCGGGGCGAGGCTCACGCCCGGTGCTCCGGTCCGGTCGAGCCGAGCTTGCTGAGCAGCCCGGTGAGTACGTCGGGGGAGAGGGTGAGGCTGTCGATGCGCGGGAGGTTCTCCGCCAGCCGGGTCGCCGCCAGGGCGTGCAGGGTGGCGGCGTCCACCTCGCCGTGCACCCGCAGCCAGGCCGCCTGGGACTCGGCCCGCGCGGCGCCGACCTCACGGGCGGCCTCGGCCTCGGCGCGGGCCAGCCGCACGGTGCGGGCCGCCTCCGCCTCGGCGCGTACGCCGTCGGCCGCCGCGTGCTCCTCGGCCTCCCGGCGGGTGTTGGTGCCGCGCTGCTCGACCAGCTGCTCCTCCCGGCGGGCCAGCTCGATCTGGCTGGCGAGCTCGTTCTCGGCGATGGCCCGCTCCCGCTCGACGGCCACGGCGCGGCGTTCGTAGGTGGCCCGGTCGGCCTCCTGCTGGATCTGCTCGCGGGCGGGGGTGCGCAGGGCGCGCTCGACCTCCGCCTCGGGGCGGATCGCCACCACCCGCACCGCGACCACGTCGATGCCGGTGGCGGGCAGCCGGGGCTCGGCGGCGAGCCCTGCGGCGACCCGGTCGCGCACCGAGGCGACCCCGTCGACCAGTGCCTCGGCCAGCGCCGTCCTGGCCAGTACGTCGAGGGTGTGCTGTTGGGCGGTCTCGGTCAGCAGGGTGGCGATCTGCTCCAGCGGCGCGCCGCGCCAGGCCCCGGTGTCCGGGTCGATCGAGAAGTCCAGCCGGGCGGCGGCCTCGGCCGGGTCGCTGATCCGGTACGTCACGGTGGCCTGGACGGTGACGTCCTGGAAGTCGGACGTACGGGCGTGGAACGCCATCGCCAGCTCCCGGTCGTTCACCGGCACCTCCGACAGCGCGGCGCTCAGCGAGCGGTACCAGAAGCTCAGCCCCGGCCCGTCGTGGGCGAGCCGCCCGCGCCGGTGGTGGCGGATGTGGGCGGTGGGCGCGGAACGCAGATGGCGCCAGCCCAGGCGCCTGGTGATGTCGGCCATGGAGATCCCTCTTTTCTCGTCATTAAGACGATAACGGGAGGGGGTGTTTATCGTCAAGAGGACGAGAAGGGGAGGTCGGGCGGTACGCGAAAGGGCGGCCGGTGACTCCCCGAGGAGTCACCGGCCGCCCGGTGGTGCGCCGCCCCCGTCCCCACGGTGCGGCGCGAGCGGGTCGTCGTCATCCGCTCGGAACGACGGCCCACGTCTGTGGTCGGGGCCGCCGGAGCGGCCCTCGTGATGCGTTGCCCTACGGCTCGGACGTGCCGAGTCCGAGGGAAGGAAGGATCACGGTGTCCACGAAGCGGGTGAGGTACGCCGCGTCCGCCTCCTTGCCCTCCACCAGCGGTCGGGCGCGCATCACGCCCATGAGCTGCGCGGCGACGAACTCCGCCGCCGGGGTGCCCGCCGGAATCTCGCCCCGCTCGGCACCCCGCCGGACCATGGCGTCGATCGTCGCCACGGCGGGCGCGATCAGCGCGTCGCGCAGCGCGCACAGCAGCTCGGGGCTGTGCAGCGCGGCATGGCTGAGCGCGTGCATCAGCGGGGTGTCGCGGCGGGAGCCCGTGCCGATCGCCAGCGCTGCCTCGTGCAGGTCGCCCGGGAGCGTGCCGGTGTCGATGTGCGGCAGCAGCGCCTGCCGGGTGCCGTGCAGGGCGGCCACCACCAGCTCGGGCTTGGAGCCCCACTGCCGGTAGAGCGTGGACTTGCCGCAGCGCGTCCGGGCGGCGACCCCCTCCATGGTGAGGGCCTCGTAACCGGACTCCCGCAGGATGTCGAGAACCGCCGTGTAGAACTCCTGCGCCCGCTCCGGGGTGATCTTCGATCGGCGCGGTGTGTGGGCCGGTTCCGGTGCGACGTCCTGCGGCGGCATGGCTCTTCCCTCTCGGCGAAGCTGCGGCGAGGTTCTTCGATACGTCAGTGTACCGATACGCGCGTGTACCGATACGCCAACGTATCGGTACACTGGCGTATCGATATGGCGTGGTCCAGACCATGCCGCCGTACCAACGCTTCGTCAGCAAAGGGGCACCGGGTGATCGACGCCGGTAGCGAACCAGCAGATCGGGAGCCGGACAGTTCTGCCCGACCGCCCCTCGTCCGCGAGCTGCTTCTGGTCGTGGGACTCTTCGTCGTCTACAAGCTCGGCCGACAGGCCGCCAACGGACATGTGGACGAGGCGTTCCGCAACGCCGGAAACGTCTGGGACCTCGAACGCGCCGCGCACCTGCCCGGCGAGGGCCTGGTGCAGAACCTGCTGCTGCACAACGAGACGCTGATCCACCTCGCGAACACCTACTACGCGACCGTGCACTTCCCGGCCACGCTGCTCTTCCTGGCCTGGCTGTACTGGCGCCGCCCGCGCCACTACGTCTGGTCGCGCCGCGTCCTCGCCGCCCTCACCGGCGCCGCGCTCGTCCTCCACCTGCTCTTCCCGCTCGCCCCGCCCCGCATGCTGGCCGCCACCGGGCTCGTCGACACCGGCCAGGTCTACGGGCCGACGGTGTACGGGGACACCCCGGCGACCGACTCGATGGCGAACCAGTTCGCCGCGATGCCCTCGCTGCACTTCGGCTGGTCCGTCATGGTCGCCGTCGGGCTGATCGTGGCGACCCGGACCCGGTGGCGCTGGCTGTGGCTGCTGCACCCGCTCCTCACCCTGCTGGTGATAGTGGGCACCGCCAACCACTACTGGCTCGACTCGATCGTCGTCACCGCGCTGCTCGCCCTGGCCCTCGCGGCACTGCGGCTGCCGCGTGCGGAACCGGTACCGGCCCCTCCTCCCTGGCCGTCCGCGGCGGTCGGCCGCACCGGGGCGCGGCCCGCCACCGGATACGCCTCGTCCGGAGCCCCGTGATGAACGCCACCCTGATCGCCGTCGCGCTGTCCCTGGTCTCCGCCGGCGCCTACGCCTCGGCCGCGGTGGCGCAGGCCCGGCTCGCCGGGCGCACCGAGCCGGGTACCGGGCTGCTGCGCCTGCTCGGCCGGGGCGCCTGGTGGTCGGCGGTCGCACTGAACGCGGGCGGGGCGCTGCTGCACGTCGCGGCGCTCAAGTACGGTCCGCTCACGCTCGTGCAGCCCCTCGGCGCGCTCACCCTCGTCGCCGCCGTCCCGCTCGGCGCGCGGGCCGCCGGGCGGCGGGTCAGCCGGATCGAATGGCGCGGCACCGTCCTCACCCTCCTCGGGCTCGGCGCCCTGCTGCTGACGGCGGGCGGCAGCGCCCCGCACGAGGTCCTCAGCCTGCCCGAGGCACTGGCCGTCGGCGCCGGCACCATGGCCGTCGTCGCCGGGCTGAGCCGCCCGGGCGCCCGCCCCGGCCTCAGGCACGCGGCGGCCTCCGGCATCACCTCCGGGGTGGCCTCCGCGCTCACCCAGACCCTGACCGTCTCGGTCACCGACCGCACCGGTCCGCTCTTCAGCTGGGAACTCCTCGTCGTCGCGCTGCTGGTCTCCGCGTTCGCGATGGGCGGGCTGCTCCTCTCCCAGACCGCCTACCGGGGCGGGCTGGGCGCGCCGCTGGCGGTCGTCACGCTCGCCAACCCGGTGGCGGCCGCCGCCATCGGCCTGGCCCTGCTCGGTGAACGCCTCCAGGGCGGGGCCGTCAGTCTGGTCCTCGCACTGCTCGGTACGGCGGCCGCCGTGCGCGGCGTCGTACTGCTCAGCCGGGCCCAGGCACGGAACGCGCCCCGCGACGCCGAACAGCCGTCGCGGGTGGTGGCGGGATCTGCCGGGCCGCTGGACGGCCGGCTGCTGCCGGAGCTGGAACAGGCGCCGGTGGGCGGGGCCTGACCCGGATTCCCGGAACGGGGCGCCCTCCGCGCGTGTCGTCGCGGTGCGCGGCGGTCCGTCCGCAGAGCCGCGTCGGCCCCCGGCGGGTCACGGCACGGGAGCGCGGTGGACGGTCGGCCACCGCGCTCCCGTGCCGTCTTCGGGAGGTCGGCGGCCGGGCCGGAACGGTCCTACCGGCACCTGTGCGATCGGGTGCGATGTTCCGCAGACTTCCCTGCCCGCGGCCGTGCCCCGGTCGTTTCCCTCACCGTCAGGAGGCATGGTCATGGCGCTCCCGCCCATCGGATGGCACAGGAGCAGCTACAGCGGCGACTTCGAGGACGCGTGTGTGGAGGCCCGTGCGGACGGAGGGACCCGCGGGGTGCTCGTCCGCGACAGCAAGGACGCCGACCGCCGACCGCTCACGGTCTCCGGCCCCGCCTGGCGCACGTTCCTCGGGGCGCTCGACTCTCCCCGCTCCTGAGCGCGGATCTCGTCCGGCCGGGACCGTGTGCCACGTAGGGACGCGGGACACGTCCCTACGGAATGTCCGGCCGGCCGGGGCCCGGCTCCCCGTCCTCGCCCAGGGCCCGGGTCAGCCAACCGATCCAGAAGTTCTCCAGATCGATGCCGCCGCGCAGGACGAGGTGGCGCAGCCGGTCCTCCTCGGAGTCCCGCTCGGGCGGGAAGTCCCGCTCCTCGATCTCCAGGTACTCCGCGAGTTGGCGGCGGTGCAGTCCGAGATGGCGGCGGAGCTCCGCGTCCAGGCCGGGTGCGCCGACGACCGCCGCCGCCCGCATGCGCAGCAGCAGCGGATCACGGACCTGCTTCGGGTCCTCCTGGCGCGCCACCCAGGCGGTGAGGGCCGCGCGGCCCGCCGGCAGCACCTCGTACTCCTTCTTCCGGCCCCGGGCGGGGCGCTGTGCCGGCAGCTCCCGGATCTGCCCGGCCCGCTCCAGCTTTCCCAGCTCCCGGTAGATCTGCTGATGCGTGGCGGACCAGAAGTAGCCGATCGAACGGTCGAACCGGCGGGTCAGCTCCAGCCCCGACGACGGCTTCTCCAGGAGGGCGGTGAGGATCGCGTAGGGGAGTGACATGGGCGCATCCTAGGGTCTGCCGTCACGCTGCCGTCGTCGTCCGGCAGGCGGCAGGCTTCCCGCACCTGCGTGAAGCGAATTGCGGGAGCTGTTTCCCGCCGAAATGTTGAGGTAAAGCCCTATATCATGAAATGAGCGCTGCTTTGTGGTGAGGACAGTACGTTGTCTCCCCGTTCGGAGGATGACTATGGCCGCAGCCGAAGAAGAAGAGAAGCGGCGCCGTCGGCGGTCCTCGGACAGCGGGTCGGCCGAAGAGGCCGAAGAGGCCGGTGACCGGCGGGACCGTGTGTCCGCGCCGCAGGCCATGAGGCGCGCGGCCGATCAGTTGAGGGATCTGCTGGGCCGGGCACCGGAATCGGTGTCAGCGGTCAAGCCGACCGATGACGGTTGGCAGGCGGACGTCGAAGTGCTGGAACTGGAACGCGTCCCCGCCACCACCAGCGTCATGGCGAGCTACCGCGTCCTGCTGGACGGCGAGGGCGAGCTGATGGCGTACGAGCGCACCCGCCGCTACACGCGGGGCCGGGTGGACCGGGGCGGTTGACATGTCGGCCCGCGGCGCGTCGTACCCGAGGAACGGGCGGCACGTCCCCGGGGCCGAAGCCATCCTTTGAAGGGAGGCACCATGACTATGGTGCCGCAAGGCGCGGGAACCGTCGCCACGGGCGGCGGGGGCACCGCCAGCCTCTACGACGTCCTCGATCTGGTGCTCGACCGTGGCCTGGTCATCGACGTCTTCGCGCGTGTCTCACTGGTGGGCATCGAGATCCTGAAAATCGACGCCCGCGTCGTCGTGGCCAGCGTGGACACGTATCTCCGCTTCGCGGAGGCGTGCAACCGCCTCGACCTGGAGGCGGGGCGCAAGGCGCCCGCCCAACTCACCGACGTCGTCGGAGAGGTGACCGAGAGCGGCTCCCGCGGCAAGACGAAGGGCGCCCTGAGCGGCGCGGCCGAGATGGTCGGCGACGCCCTCAGAGGAGGCCGGGGGAGCGACGAGGACGACGAGGGCGTGGAAGAGACCGAGGAGAGGCAGGAGCGGCCGAGGCGCCGGCCCACTGCCCGGCGCCGGAAGGAATGAACCATGGCCGTGTACGTCTACGCAGTGGTCGAAAGGACGCATCCGCAGCGCCTGGACGACGTGCCCGGCGTGGGTGACCCGCCCACCAGGCTCCGCGCCGTGCACGCGGAGAAGCTGTCCGCCGTCGTCGGTGACGCGCCGGAGGACCTGCGGCCCAAACGCCGCGATCTCGCCGCCCACCACGCCGTCCAGGAGCACCTGATGGAGGACGGCACGGTCCTCCCCCTGCAGTTCGGGTTCGTCACGACGGACGACGACGCGGTGCGTACGGTGCTGGAGCAGCGTGCCGAGTGGTTCCTCGAACGTCTGCGGGCGCTGGAGGGATGCGTCGAGTACAACCTGAAGGCGAGCCAGGACGAGGACGCGGTCCTGCGGCAGATCCTGGGTGAGTCCGAGGAGGCGCGCAGGCTCAACGACGAGATCAGGAGCGGCAACGGCGCCCCGAACCTTCCGGTCATGCTGGGCGAGTTGGTCTCCGGCGAAGTGCAGGTCCGCGAGGGCCGGACAGCCGCCGCGATCGTGGAGTCGCTGCGCGGCTTCGCGCGGGAGGAACACACCTCGCAGCCCCTGGGGGACGACTTCCTCAACGTGTCCTTCCTGGTGGAGCGGGAGAAGGAGAAGCCGTTCCTCGCCACGGAGCGAGAACTCGCGGAAGAGCTCGGCCCGGACTACGACCTGCGGCTGCGCGGGCCGCTGGCCGCGTACAGCTTCGTCTAGCAGCGCGGTCCGCCGAGGAGGCGAGGAATGGGACTGCTCACGCAACTGGTCACGCTTCCCCTGGCCCCGGTGCGCGGGGCGGCATGGGTGATCGAACGCGTCGTCCAGGCGGCGGAGGACGAGTACTACGACCCCGGGCCGGTCGAACGCGCACTCGCCGACCTCGAACAGCAGCTGCTGTCGGGCGAGATCGACGAGGAGACCTTCGACCGGCGGGAGGACGAACTCCTGGACCGACTGGACGAGATCAGGGCGGCCCGTCCCCCGCGGAGTGCCGGCTGAGCCGGACCGGCATTCCCTCGCAGGGCCGACACGGCCGGCGCGTCCGCCGACGCGCCGGGTCAGCAGCGGAAACAGCGGAAACGAGGTGCAGCGGCTGTGACCGAACCCGTCGCCAGGAGCCTGGGAGACCTGCCGTCCCGGTCCACCCCGTACGGACCCTACGGCCAGGGAACCTCGGCCAACCTCGCGGACATTCTGGAGCGGGTCCTGGACAAGGGGATCGTCATCGCGGGCGACATACGGATCAACCTCCTGGACATCGAACTCCTCACCATCAAGCTGCGTCTGCTGGTCGCGTCGGTGGACAAGGCGAAGGAGATGGGAATCGACTGGTGGGAGCACGACCCGTCGCTCTCCTCCCGGGCCCATGACGGATACCGCTCGCTCTCCGACGAGAACAGACGCCTGCGCGCCGAGATCGAGACGCTGCGCCGGGGCGCCGAACCGCTGACGGAGGACGGCCGGGACGAGTCCGCCGAGGAGGTTACCCGCGGTGATCGCCGCCAGGAACGGGCAGAACGGCGAGCTCGGCGCCGCCGGACCGATGACCGGGACGAGCCATGATCACGGCCATCAGCTACGCGTACGCGGTCGCCCGCGACGACGGGGCGCTGGGGCGGGCGCTGACCGGTCTCTCCGGGGTCTCCGGAGCTCCGGTGCACCTGGTGCGCCCGACGGACCGCGACACCTTGGTGATCGCCGTCAGCCCGGTGCCGGAAGAGGAGTTCGGGGAGGAAGCTCTGCGGCTCCGACTGGAGGACCTGGACTGGCTGGAGTCCACGGCCAGGGCCCACCACCGGGTGGTCGAGGCACTTGCTGGACACACCACCGTCCTGCCGTTGCGGCTGGTCACGCTGTATCGCGACGACGAGCGCGTGCGTTCCGTCCTCCGGGACGGCCGCGACGCGTTCGGCTCCCGGCTCGACGCCCTGGCCTCCCGAGCCGAATGGGGCGTCAAGGTCTACGTCGACGACCAGGCGCCGGAGGATCCGGAAGGACGTCCCGATGCCGAGGCAACGGGGCCCGGACGGGCCTACCTGAGCCGTCGCAGAGTCCAGCGGAACGCCCGCGAGGGCGCCTACCGCCGCGCCGGACAAGTCGTCGAACGCATCGAATCCGCCGCGCGGCCCTACGCGGTGGGGCGGGCCAGACACCGGCCGCAGCAGGGCGGGATCGCACCGGGGACGGGACAGAACGTCAGTAACGACGCCTATCTGGTCCCGGCACGATGCACCGACGAGTTCCGGGCCCAGGTGGGTCGGGCGGCCGAGGGGTTCGAGGGGGTGCGCGTCGAGATCACGGGCCCGTGGGCCCCGTACTCGTTCGCGACGGCTCCCGACGTGCCGCAGGACGGACCGGGAGGGGCGCCATGACGTCCATGGGCGGCCTGTCCGTCCCGTCGGACGTACCACTCCCGGACCGGCAGGTGGCGCTGATCGACTTGCTGGACCGGCTCCTCACCGGAGGCGCCGTCCTCACGGGGGACATCGTGTTGTCGATCGCCGATGTCGATCTGGTGCGCATCTCCCTGCGCTCACTGATCGTGTCCGTCAGCGAGCGGAACCCCGTACCGTGGGGATCCGCCGCCGCATCGCCGGGAGTGGACGATGACGGGTGAAGAGTGGCGGCCGCACGACCGTGTCGCCGAAGTCGCCGAGGCCGCCGACCGCGCCCTCGGGTCCCTGCCTCCGCGGGAGGAGCCACCGCACCGCGCCAGCCGCCGACCGGCCCGCAGGGTGACCACGGATCCCGACACGGTCGAACGCGATCTGATGAAACTCGTGCTCACCGTGGTCGAGTTGCTGCGGCAGCTCATGGAACGTCAGGCCCTGCACAGGGTCGACGCGGGAGACCTCACGGCCGAACAGGAGGAGCGACTGGGCGCGACGCTGATGATCCTGCACGACCGGATGACCGAACTCTGTGCCCGGTACGACCTCTCGATGAGCGACCTCAACCTGGACCTCGGTCCGCTGGGCACCCTGTTGCCCCCCAGCAGCGAGTGAGGGGCTGGTCAAGCCGCTCAGGCCGACCCCTTGTCCTCCTTCTCGTCCTCCTCGTCCGGAGGCTCTTCCTCTTCCTCTTCTTCCTCGTCCGCAGGCTCTTCCGCGTCGTCCTCCCAGGCCTCGTCCGGCTCGTCCTCCTCGCTCTCGTCCGTCGGCTCGTCCGCCTGCTCCGCCTCGCGGTCCCGCTCGGCTTCCTCGTCCTCGACGGCTTCCTCGTGGGTTCGTACGACCTCGCCGTCACGGATCTCACCGCGCCAGCCGTCGGGCTCCTCGTCGGTGAGAGTGACGTGACGCTGGAAGTGCTTGAGGTCCAGCCGCAGCCTGCGGCCCTGGGCGCGCCAGAGGTTGCCCGTCTTCTCGAAGAATCCCGACGCGTAGTACTCGACGACCAGCACGATGCGTGTCAGGCCGGGAGCCAGTTCGTGGAAGCTCACGGCGCCCCGCGTCGTGCCCTTGGCGCCGTCCGACGTCCAGACGATGCGTTCGTCCGGTACCTGTTCCTGGACGGTCGCCTTCCAGCCGCGGGTCGAGGGGCCGACCTTCGCCTTCCAGTCGCTCGTGGTCTCGTCGGCTGCCGAGACGCTGCGCACGCCCTTGGTGAAGCTGCTGAACTTCTCGTAACGGGTCCAGTGGTCGTAGGCGGTGCGCAGCGGGACTCCCACATCGATCACCTCGACGATGTTGGTGACCTTGGCGTCCCCCGAGGAACTCCCCTTGCCGCCGAGAAGGCCGCCCGCCTTGTCCATGACCGTGTCCTTGACGCTCTTCGCCGTTTCGGAGAGGACGGTTTTGACGGGGGACTTGCCCGCCAGGAGTCCGGCACCCACCCGGAACAGCGAACCGCCGTGCTTGCCGACCTCGGTGAGCTGGTCGGTCACGTCGAACAGCTTGTCTCCCGCCTTCTCCGCCAGGTCTCCGACGCGAGCGGCCAGGTAGTCCGCCAGTTCGTCGCGGAACCGGTCGAAGCCCGAATCCAGGGTTTCTTCGTGCCGCTGTGCCATGACTCGTCACCTCCGGCGCTCGGCGTGGGGTGGGGTCTTCTCCGCAGAAGCCCGCTTCCCCGGCGCGGCCCTCCCGGCAGTCTTCCGTTTGGCCGCGGGCTTCCTGGACGGCGCGGTCTTCTCCGCCGCGCCCCGCTGCTTGCGGCCGCCCGCCTTCCGCTGACCGGCCGCTCCGGCCGCACGCCCCTCCGACTTCCTTCCCGAGGTGCCGCTGGTGTGCGACTTCCTCTTCCGGGCCTCGGGGGCGGGTTCCTCGTCCGGTTCCTCCTCTTCGTCCTCATCTTCGTCCCGGGCGATGTCGTCCTCGTCGTCCCGGTCCTCTTCTTCTTCCTCGTCGTCCTCCCCCTCGTTGCGGCCTTCCAGCTCAAGAGTCCGCTCGTGGAGGGAGTCCGCGAACGAGGAGAGGCGGCGGCCGGCGGCTGCGGAAACGGCTTCGCGGCCGGCGGTCATCAGGTCGCCCCGCAGCTGGTCCCCTAGATCCGCGACCTGGGGGATCTCGCCGAGCCTGCGCGCGCCCTCGCTCATGAGCTTCACCGGCTCGACCCCGAAGTGGCGGCCGGCCGCGTAGGACGCGACGGTGAGCGCGAGGCGGCCCTTCTTGGTCCGCCCCAGTACGTAACCCCCTGCCAGTGCCCCAGCGAGCAACAGCCTGTTGACTTCGGTCATGGGTGCTTCACCCTCTCAAAGGCGTCGGGGAGCCGGTGGGCGCGGATCCCCGTTCCGCTGTTCCACGCTCGTGCCGTCGACCGCGCCTTCGCTGGTCAATGCGAGAGGGGCCCACGCTTTTCCGGGCACTCCCTTGGGTCGAGACCCGCAGCGAGGAGTAGCTGGGCCGGAGCCGCGAACGGCCCGCACTTCCCGGAGGGGCGCGCGGGCCGTCCTGTGATGTCCGCCCGTCGGACTTCTCCGGTCACGCGGCGGAACGATGGTGGTGCTGCACGACTACGGAGCGGTCGGCGGGGTGCGGTCATGGCCGCCACTCATCTTCTTCTTTATCGCGCCCTTTGCCTGTTCGGCCTTTCCCTCGGCTTCCTTTCGACGGTCTCCCGTCAACTTGCCCAGGGTTTCCTTGGCTTTGCCCTTGATCTTGTCCTTGCCGCTTCCGTGAGCCATCGCGACTCCTCCGACGGACTGTTTC
This sequence comes from Streptomyces sp. NPDC001108, assembly GCF_053598535.1. NCBI lineage: Bacteria > Bacillati > Actinomycetota > Actinomycetes > Kitasatosporales > Streptomycetaceae > Streptomyces > Streptomyces sp. NPDC001108. The sequence goes on along the minus strand of NZ_JBSFKL010000008.1, from coordinate 50,242 downwards.
GGGCTCTCATTCCAACGTAGTTCCTGCCGGAGGCATCGGCGCGGTGGGAAGCCGGGGGCCACGTGCGCGAGCCGGATCCGGTGGTGCGGGGGCAGCGCCCCGCCCCACCGGACCGAGTAGTCACAGCGCGGCCGCGAGTTCCGTGCCCTGGTGGATCGCCCGCTTGGCGTCCAGCTCGGCCGCCACGTCGACGCCGCCGACGAGATGGGCGGTGCGGCCCGCGGCGCGCAGCTCCTCGTACAGGTCGCGGCGCGGTTCCTGGCCCGTGCAGAGCACGATCGTGTCGACGGGCAGGACGTGCAGCTCGCCGTCGACGGTGAGGTGCAGTCCCTCGTCGTCGATCCGGTCGTAGACGGCCCCCGCGATCGTCGTGACGCCGCGGTGGCGCAGCTCGGTGCGGTGGATCCAGCCGGTCGTCTTCCCCAGGTTCGCGCCGACCTTGCCGGTCCGGCGCTGGATCAGGTGGACGGTGCGCGGGCTCCTCGGGTGCTCCGGGATGCCGAGTCCGCCCCGCTCGCGGTAGTCGGTGTCGACGCCCCACTGCCGGAAGAACGCCTCCGCGTCGCGGCCCGCCGCCTCGCTCGGGCCGGTCAGGAACTCGGCGACGTCGAAGCCGATCCCGCCCGCCCCGATGATCGCGACGCGGTCGCCGACCGGCGCCCCGTCGCGCAGCACGTCGAGGTAGCCGACCACGCTGGGGTGGTCCTGGCCGGGGATGCCGGGGGAGCGCGGGGTGACTCCGGTGGCCAGGACCACCTCGTCGAAGCCGTCCAGTTCCTCGGCCGTGACCGGTGCGCCGAGGCGGAGCTCCACCTTCTCCTCGCGGAGGCGGGTGGTGAAGTAGCGCAGCGTCTCGTCGAACTCCTCCTTGCCGGGAACCCGGCGCGCCACGTTCAGCTGGCCGCCGATCTCCTCGGCCGCGTCGAACAGCGTCACCGTGTGCCCGCGTTCGGCCGCCGAGACCGCGCAGGCGAGACCGGCGGGCCCGGCGCCCACGACCGCCACCCGCTTCACCGTGCGGGTCGGTGCGAGAACGAGCTCGGTCTCGTGGCAGGCGCGCGGATTGACCAGGCAGGAGGTGACCTTGCCACTGAAGACATGGTCCAGGCAGGCCTGGTTGCAGCCGATGCAGGTGTTGATCGCGTCGGCGCGGCCGGCGGCCGCCTTCGCGACGAAGTCGGGATCGGCCAGGAACGGCCGCGCCATCGACACCAGGTCCGCCCGGCCCGAGGCGAGGACCTCCTCGGCGACCTCCGGTGTGTTGATGCGGTTGCTGGTCACCACCGGCACCGAGACCGCGCTGCGCACCTTCTCGGTGACCCAGGTGTAGGCGCCGCGCGGCACCGACGTGGCGATGGTGGGGATCCGGGCCTCGTGCCAGCCGATGCCGGTGTTGATGATCGTGGCGCCGGCCGCCTCGATCTCCCGGGCGAGGTGCACGACCTCCTCCAGGGACGAGCCGCCCGGCACCAGGTCCAGCATCGACAGCCGGTAGATCAGGATGAAGTCCGCACCGACCCGCTCCCGGACCCGCCGCACGATCTCGATCGGGAAGCGGATGCGGTTCTCGTACGAGCCGCCCCAGCGGTCGGTGCGGTGGTTGGTGGCGGACGCGATGAACTCGTTGATCAGATAGCCCTCGGAGCCCATGATCTCGACCCCGTCGTACCCGGCCCGGCGGGCGAGCACGGCGGCCCCGACGAAGTCCTCGACGGTCTCCTCCACCTCGTCGTCGGTCAGGGCGTGCGGGGTGAAGGCGCTGATCGGGGCCTGGATCGCGCTGGGCGCCACCAGCCCGGGGTGGTGCGCGTACCGGCCGAAGTGCAGGATCTGCATCGCGATCCGGCCGCCCGCCGCGTGGACCGCCGAGGTCACCAGGGCGTGCCGCTCGGCCTCGGCCTCGGTGGTCATCATGGCCCCGCCGGGGAAGGAGCAGCCCCGTTCGTTGGGGGCGATGCCGCCGGTGACCATCAGGCCGACGCCGCCGCGGGCGCGCTCCGCGTAGAAGGCGGCCATCCGCTCGAAGCCGTTCTCCGCCTCTTCGAGGCCGATGTGCATCGAGCCCATCAGGACCCGGTTGGGGAGTGTGGTGAACCCCAGGTCGAGCGGGCTCAGCAGATTCGGGTACGGGCTCATGCGGCGGCTCCTCGCGCGGTCGGTTCCGCCAGTTGTAATCCACCGGAACACCGCTGTGCAACAAGTTGCACAATGGCGTGGGTCTCACCGCCGGACACGCGCCCGTCGCCCGGACGGCCCAGCAGCACGGCCCGCCGGCGCCCCGCGCCACGGAGAGTGGAACCACGACCGTCCCGGCCGGTCGGGCGCGCGGCCCGCCCGCGTCCGCCGGCCCGAACCCCCGTGGAGACCTCATGCCCTGCTTCGACCGACGTGACCTCGGCCTGCTCGTCCTGCGCGTGGGGACCGGTGCGGTACTGGCCGCGCACGGCACCCAGAAGCTGGTCGGCTGGTTCGGCGGCGGGGGCATCGAGGGGACCACCGCCGCGATGGAGGCGATGGGATTCCACCCGCCGAAGCACAGCGCGGTCGCCGCCGGGCTCGGCGAGGCGGGCGGCGGCGCGCTGCTGGCCCTCGGCCTCGCCACCCCGGCCGCCGGCGCGGCGGCGGCCGGGGCGATGGCGGGGGCCGTGGCCGTCCACGCGCCCGCCGGGTTTTTCGCGCAGGGCGGCGGTTACGAGTACCCGGCGTTCCTCGGCTTCACCGCCGCCGCGATCGGCCTCATCGGGCCGGGCCGCTGCTCCCTCGACCATGTCACCGGGCATGTCCTCAACCGGCCGTGGACCGTCGCCCTGGCCTTCGCGGGTAGCGCGGTCGCCGCCGCGGCCGTGGTCGGCAGGCGTGCCAGGGGCCGGGCCGCGGTGGATCCCGACGCCACCTGACGGCCCGACCCCGGCCCTCCCGGCCATGCCCGGAGGGCCGGGGCGGCACGGCTATCCCCGGAAGGTCAGGGACGCGGCCGGGGAGGCGTTCCCGTACGCGTCGACGGCGACCACCCGGGCCACGTACCGGCCACCGGGGACCGCCCCCGGGACCGGGATGTCGAGGGTGTTCGGGCGGGGCATGAAGGTGTAGTCCGAGAGGACCTTGGACGACACGACCGGGGCGCCGGTCGAGGCGTCCGTGATGTCGACGGTGTAGTGGTGCACCATCTGGTCGTCCCGCACCTGCGCGATCCGCAGGGCCGTGCCCCCCTGGGCGCCGTCCACCCGGGACAGCGGGCGGCTCGTGGTGAACGCGGGCGCGACGGTGTTGCGCGTGGTGTCCGTGTAGCGGAAGTTCTCCTTGATCTCCTTGTTCGTCGAGCCCTTCAGTCGCACCGTCCAGGTGGACCCGGCGAGGGTGCCCGCGCTGGCGTAGGGCGGTTGCCAGTTCGCCGACCACTTTCCGCCGGTGTAGATGTCGTGCTTGTCCGCGGCCATGTTCACCCGCGCGATCTCCGTGCGGTCCCGGTAGACCTCGACGAAGAGCGCCTGCGCGGTGGGCGTCTCGAAGCGGTCGGCCAGACCGTTCTCGGTGACCGCCTGGTAGCCGTGGTCGACCTCGACGTACGACATCGAGCCGTCGTTGACCGAGGTGAAGTCGCGCTGGTGGATCGAACGGTCGTCGTTGACGTTCAGATGCGAGTGGCCCGAGAAGAGGACGGCCTGCGGGAAGGCGCCCAGGTCCTCGGCGAGCCGCGGGTTGGCCGCCTGCTGGCCGTCCATCGTCGTGCCCGTGGTGGGCCGGTGGCCCTGGACCAGGACCGGCCTGTCCCGGGCCCCGGGGGCCGAGGTGATCGCGGCGAGCCGCTTCCTGAGCCAGCCGCGCTGGGCGGTGTCGGAGTCGTACGTCTCGGTGTTGACGGTGAGGACGTGCACGCCCTTCACCTCGGACTCGTAGTAGCCGCCGCCCGAGTCGGGGAACCAGGTGGCCGGGTAGCCGGCCCGGATCGCCGCGAGGCTCGCGTCGTGGTTGCCGTTGGAGATCAGCAGCTGGGTGCCGGTCATGCCCTTGCGGGCCAGGTTGGCCTGGAAGATCTCGGAGACGATGCGGTGGTCGGGGCCCTTGCCGTCGCCGTTGTCGTTGATCATGTCGCCGTTGGACAGGATCGCGTCGGGCTCCGGGAAGATCGAGCCGATGGTGTCGAAGAAGCTCTCGTACTTCCGGTCCGCGTCCTTGTGGCTGCCGACGTGCACGTCGGACATGACGACGAGCCGGGCGAGCGGCTTCTCCCGTGTCTTGATCAGATAGCCGTACGAGACCGGGACGCTGCTCCGGTTGCCGTGGAAGGCGACCGCGGTGACGTTGGTGTCCTTGGCGATCCGCAGCGGGCGGCCGGGGGAGTAGACGCTGCTGTCGCGGGTCGGGGTCGTGCCGTCGAGCGTGTAGCGGACGGTGGTGCCGCGCTCGGCCTGGAACCTGACCTCGACCGCGTGCTCGTACCGTCCGCCCGGGACGGTGACGGCGGGGGCGGACGGGGTGCGCGTGCCGGGGGAGTCGGCCTGCGCGGCGGTCGGGGCGATCAGCGCGACGGACGTCGCGGCGACGGCGAGGGGGATGAATCTCACGGGGGTCCCTGTTCCCCGGTCCGAAAGCCCGCTCCGGATTTCCGGACCGGTTGGGTGACGGGTGGATAACCGGTCTGAATTAGAGAAGTTAGGTGCCGTGGGTCAGCCTCTGGTGCGGCCCGGTGGGCGCCTGGATGAAGCGATCATGAACGTCTGTGGGGCGGCGAGCCCGTTCCGGCCCCGACGCCCCATCCCGTGCCCGGTCAGCCCGATGTGCGCCGACGGCCGCCCCGCGCCGCCGCGACCAGCTCCCGCACCGTGCCGAGCTTGACCCGGGGGCGTCCCTCGGCGCGGCCCCGGGCCAGCTCGGCCCGGTCGATGGCGGCCAGCCCCCGGGCGTCGACCACCTGGCGGTTACGGCTCCTGGCCAGCTTCCGGAACTCCTTCGGCGCGGGCGTCGGCGCCGACAGCCGGCCGGCCACCGCGTCGGCCAGCAGCGTGCCCACGGTCTCGGCGGCGCAGGTGCGGTTGGCGCCGATCCCGCCCGAGGGCCCGCGCTTGATCCAGCCGACCACGTACGTGCCCGGCATGCCCGCCACCCGGCCGCGCTCGTGCGGAACGGTGCCGGTCCCCTCGTCGAACGGGAGGCCCGCGACCGGTACGCCGCGGTAGCCGACCGCCCGCAGCAGGACGCCCGCGGGGATCTCCGACTCCTCCCGCCCATCGGTCACCCGCACCGCCCGCACGGCTTCGTCGCCCAGCGCCTCCACGGGGGCGGAGTGGAACCGCAGCACGATCCGCCGCCCCGGGCCGGGCGCGGCCGACCAGTCGACCGTCTCCCGGCGCACCCCGCGCAGCAGCGCCGCCCGGTCGTCCGCGGCCGCTTCGTCGATCGTGCCACCGGTCCGGGGGTCGCGGTCGTCGACCACCAGCTCCACCCCGGGCAGCCGCTTGAGGGCCAGCAGCTCCGAGGCGCTGTACGCCGCGTGCTCCGGTCCGCGCCGCCCGAGCAGCACCACCTCGCGCACCTTCGAGGCCCGCAGCGCCGCGAGCGCGTGGTCCGCGATGTCCGTAGCGGCCAGCGTGTCCGGGTCGGTGACCAGGATGCGGGCGACGTCGAGGGCGACGTTGCCGTTGCCCGCCACGACCACCCGGGGCGTGTCCAGGGCGACCGGGTCCGGCGCGGCCTCGGGGTGTGCGTTGTACCAGGCGACGAACGAGGTGGCCGAGACGCTGCCCGGCAGATCCTCGCCGGGGATGTTCATCCGGCGGTCGGTGGAGGCGCCCACCGCGTAGACCACCGCGTCGTGGTGGGCGGCCAGCTCGGCGGCGGTGACGTCCTTGCCGATCTCGACGCCCAGAAGCATCCGCACCCGGGGATGGGCGTGGAACCGGGCGAAGGTCTCGCCGACCTTCTTGGTGGAGGGGTGGTCGGGCGCCACGCCGTACCGGACGAGCCCGCCGGCCACCGGCAGCCGGTCGACCAGGGTCACTTCTGCGTTGGTGTGCAGCAGCAGGTCCTCGGCCGCGTACATGCCGGCCGGTCCCGTGCCGACGACCGCGACCCGGATCGGCCCGAAGTCCGAGGGCAGGCTCCGATCGAACGAAGGCGCGTCCCAGTGATGGAAGTTGGGCCCCTCGTCGGCCGGTTCGGGCTCCCGGCCCGCGTAGTACGCGGCGTTGATCGCGGCGTACTCCCGCTGCCCCTCGGGCAGCGAGTCCACCGGAAAGACCGCGTCGACCGGGCAGGCGTCGGCGCAGGCCCCGCAGTCGATGCAGGCCCTCGGGTCCACGTACAGCATCTCCGTGCTGCCGAAGGCACGCTCCTGCGGGGTCGGGTGGATGCAGTTGACGGGGCACACGGCGACACAGGTGGCGTCGTTGCAGCAGGTCTGGGTGATCGCGTAGGTCATCTCGTCGGCTCGGGTCGCTCGGCTCGGATCGGCTCTCTCGGGGTCGGGACGGGTCAGATCAGGTGGGCGCGCCTGTAGAGGGCCAGCGCGGGCCGGGTGAGGAGCCGGGCCGAGGCCAGGAACTCCATCAGCCCCGAACAGCTCGACCGCATCAGGGACTTGTGGTGCTCATTGGCGGAGGCCTCGGCGAGGGCGCGCCGGGCGTCGAGCCCGGCGTTCGCGTAGACCTCGCGGTTCACCATGCTGGTGACGATGAAGTAGGACGCCACGGCGATCACGAACGCGTGGATCTGCCGCCGCACCGGACCCGCGTTCCGCAGCCGCCTGCGGGTCTCGTCGCGGGCGAACTTCATGTGCCGGGACTCCTCGACGACATGGATGTTGTTGATGGTGCGGACGAACGGAGCGACCCGCTCGTCCCGCATCCAGTCGCGCTGCATGACGTCGAGGACCTCCTCGGCGACCAGGATCGCCGCGTACGCCGCCTCGCCGAAGGCCAGCGTTTTGAAGGCCCGCCCGAGTTCGACCACCGCGCGGCGCGGCCGGTACGCCGGAGCACCCAGCTTCGCCGCCCCGCGGGCGAACATGATGGAGTGCCGGCACTCGTCCGCTATCTCGGTGAGAGCCCACTGGAACCGGGGATCGGTGGCATCCGTGGTGTAGATGTCGCGCAGCACCATCTGCTGGAGGATCATCTCGAACCAGATGCCGGTGCTGGCCACCGAGGCGGCCTCCTGGCGTGTCAGCTCCTTGCGCTGCTCCTCGGTCATCTCGGCCCAGTACGAGGTGCCGTAGAGCGTGCTCCACTCCGGGCTCGCGCCGTGGAACTCCTTGTCCAGCGGGGTGTTCCAGTCCACTTCGGTGGCCGGGTCGTACGAGAGCTTCGCCGACGATGCGAGCAGGCGCCGGGCGACGTCGTTCTCGTCGAACCGGTCCTGGTCTTGCGGCCGAACGGTGCTGCTTGCCATGGTGCGGCTCCTCGATTCGACTGATCGACTCGGCGCTCGCCGGGCGCCTCGCTCCCTTGTTAGACGTCACGTCTAGCAAGCTGTTAGACGGAACGTATAGCAAGAGGACGGTGCGGGCCTACCCCCTGGACGGAATCCGGTCACCCGATCTCCGGCCCGGCGGTCGCGGAGGATCGGGTTCCGGTGCGGACCCATGGGCGTCAACCCGCTGCGCGATCCGCCCTGTTGAAGGATTCCCCGTCGGCCGGGCGGTACGCCGGACCGGGCTGTCGGTGGACCGTGCTGTACTGGGCACCGCCCGCCCCACTTCTCACCGGAGGCCCGCTCATGGCCCGGCTCCACGTCCGTACCGGCGTCGACCCCGACGAGCACGCGACGCCCTTCGTGACCCTCCACGTCGACCCGGACGGGACGCCCGGCGAGCGCGTCGCCGCCCGGCTCGGCGACCACTGCTACGAGGGTGACGGCGTGCTCTACCTGGTGCGCACCGACGGCTGGGCCGAGCGCGCCTTCGACGGCCACCGCCTGACCGTCGGCCTCGCGGTGTACGCCTCCGTGCTGGCGCGTACGGGCGTGGACCCGGCGGAGTTCCCCGACCGCTCGGCGGTGGACCCCGAGGCGGTGCTGATCCTGCGCGCGGAGACCCAGGCGGACCCTGAGCTGTACGCGCGGGCGGCCCCCGCCACCGTGCTCCTCACCGAGGAACCGGGCGGCTCGCCGGACGCCGGGGAGGCGGAGGAGGACTGGCCGGTAATCCTGGCGCCCCCGCCCGGGAGCGGGCCGGAGTCCGGGGAATGAGCCCGTCCCCGGCGGACACGACCCGCCGTGCCCGGCGTACGCCGTTCGACTGAGATCGATCGCGAGATCCGGTCAGTGCTCCGTGTCACGCGGGCATCCGGTGCCGGTGGGAGATCGAACATGCCCTCATGAGACGTATCTCCCAACGCTTCGGCGCGCTGCGCGTCCGAGTCGGAAGCACCGGTACGGCCCTGGCCGTGGCCGTGGCGACCGTGCCGGTGCTCACCCTCGGAATCGGTGCCGCGCCCGCCCAGGCGGCGCCGCTCCCCGGCGGCCTCGGCCCCTGCGTACCCGGTTCCTGTCCGGACCCGTTCCCCGGGGTCGGCAACGGTCCGTTCGCCGGCCGCGACGACGCCGTCAACGTCTTCGTCGGCGACGACTTCCTGGTACGGGGCCGGGCCGCGGAGGCCGAGGGCCGCGTGGTCGTGCTCGACAACTTCGACCAGCAGAAGGAGGCCGGGGCCAGCAGCCTGTACAACCTCGGGATCGCCGGGGTCGGCTCCCGGGTCCCCCCGTCCCCCGGCGCGGACTTCCTGACCACCGGCGGGAACCTGACGGTGGCCCCGGGCCAGCGCCTCGACCTCACCGGCGGGGTCATCGAGGAACCCGGCGTCGCACGGTACGCCGGAACCGAATCCGGAACGGTGGACGGACGGCTCGTCCACGACCCGGACGCCGCCGTGCCGTACGCCGGGCTGCGGGACGACCTGACCGCGGCCAGCCGCTGCTACGCCCGGGTCGACGGGCGCCCCCGGGAGGCCACCGGAACGGCGGTCAACGAGGGCGGGCAGACCGTCTTCCACGGCGACGGCCGATCCGCGCTCCAGGTCTTCAACGTGGACTTCGACCTGACCGCACCCGGCGGCGGCCCCCAGGGAATCGTCTTCGAGAACATCCCCGCCGACGCCACCGTTCTCGTCAACATCGTCGGCGCCAACCGCACCGTCAACACCTACAGCGGCGCCATCGACGACAGCGACGACCCGCTCAACGCGCTGCGCGAGCGGCTGCTGTGGAACATCCCCGACGCCACCACCGTCCGCCTCCAGGGCATCGGCCAGATGCAGGGCAGCTTCCTCATCGGCGACCAGTCGTCCATGACGACGGTGACCATGGCCGGGGTCAACGGCCGCTTCTTCACCACCGGCTCGCTCACCCACACCAGCCTCGCGAGCGGCGGTGGCGGCCAGGAGTTCCACGCCTACCCCTTCGACGGCGACCTGCCCGACTGCTCCGGCGTGCCCATGGTCACCGGCCAGGTCCGGATCCTCAAGACCGACGCCGACACCGGGGACGTCCTGCCCGGCGCCCATTTCGAGCTGTGGCGGGAGAGCAACGGCCTCCCCGGGCTCCAGACCGGTGGAACCACCCCCGACACCCGGGTGACCACCTGCGTCACGGCGGCCGACGGGCGCTGCTCCGTCACCACGACGCTCGGCACGTACTACTGGCGTGAGACCGCCGCCCCTCCCGGCTACGAACTGCCCGACCCGGACGTCTTCGGTCCGCTGGTCCTCACCGAGGACAACGCGAGCCGGGGCGTGCAGGCCGAGGCCCGGGACGTCAGCGCCGTCGAGCCGCACAACCACGGCTCGATCCACCTCACCAAGACCGACCGCAAGGACGGCAGGCCGCTGCCCGGGGCCGTGTTCGAGAGCTGGAAGGAGACCAACGGCATCGCCGGCCTCCAGACCACGGGCGCCGACCCCGACACCCGGTTCGGCCCCGGCTGCGCCACCGACCGGGCCGGGCTGTGCACCTTCCCGGACCTGCCGCTCGGGGACTACTACCTGCTGGAGACCGCCGTGCCCGAGGGCTATGAGCTGCCCGAGAACCCGGTCTTCGGCCCCTACGCGGTGACCGAGGCCAACAGCGCCGAGGGCGTGCACGTCGAACTCTCCAACGAGCGCGGTGAGCCCTGCAAGGGCAAGTCCTGCTGACACGGATACGGCGTACGACCGCCCCGGGCGACCGGGGCGGTCACCGGTTCGGCCACCACAACAGGGCGGCCGGACCGGTGCGCTGTTTCACTGGCGGAAACGGTCCCCCCACGTCCGCCAGGAGGTTCGCCCCGTGCGTCCTGCCCCCATATCCGCCCTCGCGACCGCCGCCGCCGCGGCGGTCCTCGCGTCCGTGGCGCTCGCGGCCCCCGCCGCCGCGGCTCCCGCCCCCTCCGCCGGGTGCACCGCACCGACCGGCCCCTACCAGCGGGAGCTGGAGAAGTACCTCGGCCGCCCCGTCGACGGCATCCAGTCCGAGGCGGACTGTGAGGCCATCAGAACGTTCCAGGCCAAGCAGGAGCTGCCCCGCACCGACGGGTACGCGGATCTGTCCACGTACCGCTACATGCTCGCGGTCCAGGCGGCCGACGACCCGAACGCCGCCGGGCACTGCCCGGTCCGCACCTACCGGGTCACCTGTGTGGACATGGACCGGCAACTGCTGTGGGTGCAGACGAACAAGCGGATCGACTTCCGCCCGGTCCCGATACGCACCGGGCGCCAGTCCCAGGAGACCCGGCCCGGCTGGCACTCCATCTACTGGCGCGACAAGGACCACGTCTCCTCGCTGTACGACGACGCCCCCATGCCGTACTCCCAGTTCTTCGACGGCGGCCAGGCCCTGCACGGACATCCGGGCGACCTCTTCGACGGCGGCGGCTCCGCCGGCTGCGTCAACCTCACCGTCGAGGACGCCGCCAAGCTGTGGGACCTGCTCAAGCTCGACGACGCCGTCTACGTCTGGGGCGTCAAGCCGGGCACCGGCTCCTGAGCGGTCCACCCGGCGGTGGGTCCGCCGAGGTGCCCCGGGCGCGAGTGGCCCGGGGCGCCGTCACGTTCCGCCGGTGAATCCGGCGACCCACTCGGAGGTGGCCCGGAGTCCGCCGAACGTATAGAAGTGGATCTTCACCTCGCCGTGCCGTGCCGGGGTGTACCCCTCGGCCAGGGTGTGCAGGAACCGGTCCGGGCCCGCGGTGCCCATCAGGTTGGTGAGGGAGAGGCCGTACTTCCTGGCGATGGACGTGCTGGTGCCCACGCCGAACCGCTTGGCGTAGTTCAGCAGCCGCCGCACCCCGGCCGGTCCCGGGACGCCGACCCGGACGGGCAGGGTGATGCCCTCGTCCCGGACGCGCTCGATCCAGGCCAGCACTGGATCCGCGTCGAAGCCGAACTGGGTGATGATGTCGGCGCCCAGCCCCTGGTCGGCGACGGCCGCGCTCTTCTTGCGCAGGGTGGCCCACAGCACGTCGGAGGCGATGGCCGGGTGGCCCTCCGGGTACCCGGCGATCCCGATGTTCCGGACCCCGTAGGCGGACGGCAGACCGGACTCGATCAGGGAGAGGGCGTCCGGGTAGGGCCCTTGCGGGCGGGCGGGGTCGCCGCCCACGGCGAAGACGTCGGTGTGGGCGTCGCCGGACCGCAGACCGCCGAGGAACGCCTCGAACTCGGCCCGGGAGGTGAGCCGGCGGGCGGAGATGTGCGGTACCGGGCGGAGCCCGAGGCGCTTCGCGGCCAGGGCCGCCCCGAGCCGCGCCTCCTGGTCCTCGTTGCCGAGGAAGGTCACGTTGATCCGGGTCCCGGGCGGGACGAGGTGTGCGGCCTCCTCCAGCCCCGGTACGTCCTTGCCGGTCATTTCGAGGGAGAAGTCGTCGAGCAGCGACGGGTGCGTCGCCGGGGTGGAAGGGCTGTGAGGGTTCATCGTGCTCCTGTCGGGGGCCGAGGGAGGATAACAAGAGCCCGGAGACGGCCGTGGGGGCGGGCCGCGCCGCGCGGACGGCGCCACGGCGCGGCCGGCCCCGGGGTGCGGCCCGTCGACGGGGCGCGGGCGCCGGCCGGGCGACCGTCCCGGTCCCGGACGATCCGGTGGGTCCAGGCACCAACAGCCCTACTTCCTCCGGAGGTTAAAAAATTTTCCGCCCGGCTCCGCGCGTTCCCGCAGCTCACCGGAGCGCGTATTGGTCTGGTCCACTAACAGAACGGAAAACTGTTTACCGGACCGGCCCTCCTGTGGCTCACTGTGTCATGTTCGCGTCATCGGACGCGCGTAGACCCTGCCGGGAACGCGTGGCCGACTCCTCCTGACCGGACGCACGCAGCTCCGCCGATCACGGCGCCGCCCGTACACCGGCGCCGTGGGATCCACCGCACGAAGGACCACGCGGCACCACTGCATCCCACTCCCCCCACCCAGCAGGAGGAAGCCTTGTTCTCCCGGAGCCTTTCCCGTAAATCCGTACAGCAAAGACTCACCTCGGCCGGCGTCGTGGGTGCGAGCCTCGCCCTGGCCGTCGGTCTGTTGTCGGGCACCGCCTCCGCCGCACCGCACGCGTCGGACAACGCCGTACCGCAGGGCAAGGGGTACATGGGCGTGGGCTATGTCCAGGACGGCAGGGACTTCAAGCCGGACACCCGGCAGCTCCGCCTCGACGCGAAGCCGGACATGAACATCCAGGCCACCCCCCTGGGCGTGGACGTCTCCAGCTGGCAGGGCGGCATCAACTGGGGCTCGGTCCGCGGCGCCGGCATCGAGTTCGCCTGGATGAAGGCGACCGAGGGCACCACGTACAAGGACCCCACCTTCAGCGCCAACTACCTCGGCGCCTACAACGCGGGTGTGATCCGGGGCGCGTACCACTTCGCCCGGCCCGACGTGTCCGGGGGAGCGGCGCAGGCCGACTTCTTCGCCAGCAACGGCGGCGCCTGGTCCCGCGACAACCTGACGCTCCCCGGCGTGCTCGACATCGAGGGCAGCTGCTACGGCAAGACGGCCGCCGCCATGCAGACCTGGATCCTCGACTTCTACAACAGGTACAAGGCCCGCACCGGCCGCGACGTCGTGATCTACACCAGCCCGAGCTGGTGGAACTCCTGCACCGGCGGCTGGAGCGGCATGTCCGCGCGCAGCCCGCTGTGGGTGGCCCACTGGACCACCGCGAGCAACCCCTCCATCCCGGCGGGCTTCCCGTACTGGACCGTCTGGCAGTACAGCTCCACCGGCTCGGTGAGCGGTGTCTCGGGGAACGTCGACCGCGACCGCTTCGGCGGCGACCGCTCGCGTCTGCTGGCCCTGGCCAACAACACCCCGTGACGGCGGGTGTCGGTACCCGGTGACCGCCCCGGGTCTCTGTGACCCTGGGACCACCGGCGACCCGGGCCGGAGCGGCGGTGCGAGCCGCTCCGGCCCGGAGCCCTGCCGCGACCGGCCGGCGGACGGCCGGGACCGGCCCGCCGGCCCCTCTCCGGCCGGACGCAACGACAGTTCGCGAAGGAGCACGTCATGACCGCGACACCACGGCCCCTCAGCAGGCGCGGCGCCCTGCTCGCCACGACCGCGGCCCTGGTCGGCGGGGTGGGCGCGACGGGCCGCGCGGGCGCCGCCCCGCGCCTGCCCGAGGGCGCCCGCCTGCGGCTGCCCGAGCTGACCCCGGCCCAGCGCGCCGGGCAGTGCGTCATCCACTCCTACCCGGGGCTCACGCCTCCCGCCGCCCTGCTGGACGCCATCAGGGAGGGGCGCACGGCCGGAGTGATCTTCTTCGGCGAGAACATCGAGAACCTGACCCAGATCGAGGGCGTTGTCCGGACGATGAACGAGGCGCACGCCTCCGCCCCCGTGAAGGCCCCACTGCTCCTGATGACCGACCAGGAGGGCGGCCTGGTGCGCCGCCTGCCCGGCGAGCCCGTCCTGTCCGCGAAGGCCGTCGGCGCCTCCGCGGACCCCAGGGCGCGGGCCGCGTTCACCGGCGAGGGCGCGGGCATGAACCTCGCCGGCGTCGGCATGAACGTCAACCTGGCACCGGTGCTCGACGTGTACCGCAAGGCGGGTGACTTCACCGACCGGTACCAGCGGTCCTACAGCAGCGACCCGGCGGCGGTGGCCGCCTGCGGCGCGGCCTTCGTCACCGCGCAGCAGAACGCCGGGGTGGCCGCCACCGCCAAGCACTTCCCCGGCCTCGGCCCCGCCACCACCAACCAGAACACCGACCTGGGCCCGGTCACCCTCACCACCTCCGCGGCCACCCTGCGCGCCACCGACGAGGCGCCGTACCGGGCGGCGATCGGGGCGGGGGTCGGGCTCGTCATGCTCTCCTGGGCCGTCTACCGGTCGCTCGACGCCGACCGGCCCGCGGGCCTCTCCCCGGCCGTGGTCGGGGAGCTGCGCGACCGGCTCGGATTCCCCGGCGTGACCGTCACCGACGCCCTGGAGGCCGGGGCCCTGCGCGCCTTCGGCGGCACCGCGGAACGCGCCGTACTGGCCGCCGGGGCGGGCATGGACCTGTTGCTGTGCTCGGCCCGCGACGTCGCCCAGGGGAACGACGCGGTGACCGCCCTCGGCCGGGCGTTGACCGACGGCACGCTCGACGGTGCCGCCTTCGACGCGGCCGCCGCCCGCGTCAACGCCCTGCGCGCCGGGCTGGCCTGACCACCGGCCACTTCGCCGCCGTGCCGAGCCGCCCGTGCCCCCGCTCTCCGCGCGGTGGCGAAGTGGACCGGTGCCCTCGGGTGGACCCTTTGGGCATGCACATGTCTTGACCGGTGGCCGCCACCGCACGCACCGTTGCGGGGCCGATCTTCCGAAGGAGTCATGTGAACAGCAAGTTGACCGGCACGCGCGGGGTTTTGGGCGCGCGCGCCGCCCGTCCGGCCGTTCCGCCGAGAACGCGTCGGCCCCGCCTCCGGCTCGTCCTCGCCGCACTGATGCTCGCCCTCGCGTCGGCCGCGCCGACGCTCGCCACCGCGGCCGAGGCGTCACCGGCCGGGGCGGCGGCCCCTGCCCGGGGCGCCGAGGTCGTCGCGGTCACCCGGGTCGCCGACCGGCAGGTGGACCTGTCGGTCCGCTCACCGGCCCTCGGCGGCCGCACCGTCAACGTCCGGCTGCTCACCCCCGAGGGCTGGAACCCGGCGGACCGCAGCCGCCACTGGCCGACACTCTGGCTGCTGCACGGCTGCTGCGGGGACTACACCTCGTGGACCGCCCGGACCGACGTCGCGCGGACCGACAGCCTGCGCGACGTCCTCGTGGTCATGCCCGAGGGCGGCTGGAACGGCTGGTACAGCGACTGGTGGAACCACGGGCGGGGCGGCGACCCGGCGTGGGAGACCTTCCACACCGGGGAACTGCGCCGACTCCTGGAACGCGACTGGGGAGCGGGCAGCACCCGGGCCGTGGCCGGGCTCTCCATGGGTGGTCAGGGAGCCCTGCTGTACGCGGCCCGGCACCCCGGGATGTTCAAGGCGGCCGCGGCGTACTCCGGCTCCGTGCACCCGCTGCTCGACGACGAGTCCACGCAGCGCATCCTCGGATTCTTCGCCGGCCAGGGCAACGACCCGCTGCGGGTCTGGGGCGACCCGGTCGCACAACGCGACATCTGGGCGGCCCACGACCCGTTCCACCTGGCCAGGAGCCTGGCCCGGACGCCCCTCTTCCTGTCGTCCGGCGACGGCACCACAGGCCCCCTGGACCCGCCCGGCAGCACCAGCGAGCTGGAGGCGGACTTCCACCGGCAGAACCAGGCGCTCGCGGCCCGGCTGAAGCGCGCGGGCGCCAAGCACGTCGTCACCGACTTCTACGGACCGGGCACCCACAGCTGGCCCTACTGGCAGCGCGAACTGCACTCCTCGCTGCCGATGCTGCTCCGGGCCCTGAGGGCCGACGGCTGATCCGACCGGCCGGTGCACGGACCGGGGCGGTAGCGTGCGGCCGGTGACCCTCGCGCTGCTGCACACCTCCCCGGTCCACGTACCGGTCTTCGACGCCCTCCGGGACACCGACCACCCCGGGCTCGTCCTGCGCCACCTGGTACGGGAGGAACTGCTCGACCGGGCCCGGGAGGCCGGCCCCGGTGCGGTGGCGGAGGAGATCGGGGCGCTGCTCGCCGGGGCCGTCGCGGACGGGGCCCGTGCCGTGCTCTGCACCTGCTCCACGATCGGCGCCGTCGCCGAGGCGTGGTCGCCCCCGCTCGGCGTCCCCGTCCTCCGCGTCGACCGGCCGATGGCGGCCGCCGCCGTCACCCGCGACCGGGTGGTGGTGCTCGCGGCCGTGCGCAGCACGCTGGCACCGACCCTCGCGCTGCTCGCCGAGGAGGCGGGGGACCGGCCCGTCGAGGTACGCGCCGAGGTGGTGGACGGAGCCTGGGAGCGGTTCGAGGCCGGTGACCGCGAGGGCTACCTGGACCTGGTCGCGGGCGCGGCGGACGCGGTGGAGGACGCCGAGGTGATCGTGCTCGCCCAGGCGTCCATGGCCGGGGCGGCCGCCCGGACGGCCACCCGGCTGCCGGTGCTCGCCAGCCCCCGGCCGGGACTCGCCGCCGCGGCCGCCGCCGTGGCCCGGGACCGGGTGTTCCGAACCCGCACGGGCTGACCCACCGGGCGCGCCCGGCCGTCCCGGGGGACGGTGGAGGGACACGGGACGTACGACGCGACCACGTGATCCCCTCGGAGGCCCCGATGACCAACCCGTACCCCGACCCGGTGCCGCCGGCGCCCACCCCCGGGCCGATGCCGAGCCCGCCCGCACCGGTGCCGGAACCTCCGCGACCCCCGCAACCGCCCCCGGGTCCGGGTCCGGTACCGCCCGGCCCCTCGCCCGACCCGATCCCGCAGCCCCCGGAGCCCCGCCCCGAGCCCGCCCCGCAGTAGGACGGCCGTGCCGGATCAGGGCCGGGGGCGGACGGGGGCCGGGCCCAGGGTGGTGGTGCCGGGGGAGGAGCGGTGGCCGAGCCCGGTCCGGTAGGCGTCCATGGCCGCCTCCGTCCGGCCCGTACGGCGCAGCAGGTCGCCCAGGAGCCGGCAGATGTCCGCGAGGTCCCCGGCGGCCCCGGCCCGCTCCAGCAGGCCCAGCGCGGTGACGTAGTGCTCCTCGGCGGCCTCCGGGTCGCCCTGCTCCTCGTGGATCAGGCCGAGCAGCCGGTGCGCCCCGCCCGCGTGCACCGCACCCCGGTCCGGGTGCAGCTTGCCCAGGAGCCGCAGGAGCAGCTCCCGCGCCTCCCCGGCCCGGCCCCGGCGGCGCAGCACATCGGCCAGCTCCACCTCGACCTGCGCCGTGTACAGCCGGGCCCGCTTGGACGCCAGCATGGCGCGGGCGGCGCGCAGCTCGCTCTCGGCACCCGGCAGGTCCCCGTCCTGGGCGTGGACGTAGCCGCGCATCCAGTGGCAGTGCGCGAGCTCGGTGCGGATCTGGAGCTGCTGGTAGATCTCCGCGGCCCGGGCCAGTGAGGCGTCGGCCTCGGCGGTGCGGCCCGCCGCGATGAGGGTGCGGGCGACGCTGCGGTGCAGCCCGGCGACCAGCTCCGGATCGGCGACCCGTGGGGCGAGGGCCAGCGCCAGCTCGCCCGCCTGGGCGGCCCGGGCATGCGCGCCCATGTCCATGTACGGGGCGATCGCGGCCGTGTACAGGAGCAGGAGCGCGCCGGGATCCTGGAGCCCCGAGGCGTTCAGCTCGTCGATGGCGCTCTCCAGCAGGTAGCAGGCGTAACGCAGTTCGCCCGCCAGGAGATGCGCGACGGCCCGACCCCGGACCGCCGGGGCGCGGCGGGGCAGCGGGGCGTCGGCGAGCAGCAGCTCCGCGGCCTCGAAGTGTTCGCGGGCCACGGGCAGATCGCCCGTCTCCAGCGCGCAGTGGCCGAGGCCGAGCAGGGCCGTGGCGCGTTCCTCGTCGAGTCCGTGCCGGGCGGCCTCGTCGAGCAGTACGGCGTAGTCGGCGGCGGCGTCCTCGGCGGCGCCGGTGGCCAGGGTCCGCTGGGCCTCGACCAGCCGCAGCCGCAGCGCGGTCGCCAGATGGGCCGGGCGCCCCGTCGCCAGCTCCTCGTACGTGACGCCGAGCCGGTCCGCGAGATGGCGCAGGGCCGCCTCCGAGGGGCGTACCCGGCCCGCCTCCACCGTGGAGACATAGGCCGGGGTGTACGACGGCTCCGCGAGCTGACGTTGTGTCAGCCCTCTGTCCGTACGCAGACGTTGGACGCGTCGGCCGAGCGGCTCGGGGACCTCCTCCGGCGCCGCTCCCCGTCCCGCCGTGCCCTTCGCGCCCATCGCGCCGCCCCCTTCGCCCGCGTGTGCCGCGCCGGAACGCGGTCCACGCATCGTAAATGCCCGGATACGACCCCCGGGCGCCGGACACCGGGCCTTGTTCGAAGGTTCGTTCGCCTCTAGGTTAAGCGTCGCATCAACTCGACTTAACCCATGGGTTACACATTGGCCGTGCCCTGGAAGTCGCTCCGGACCAGAAGGAGTTGTCCATGCGGATACGCCCCCACGCGCGTCGAACGGCAGGAGTGACGGCGGGGCTCGCCCTCGCCGCCCTCCTGGCGGCGACCGCCGTCACCGCCCCGGCCTCGGCCGCCCCCACCGGTCCCGGTGACGGCCGTCGGGTGGCGGCCGAGTACTTCCCCGACCCCGGCGGGGCCGGCCGGACCACCGAGGTCCCGGCCACCTCCCCGGCCCGCGCCGCCGCCACCGCCGCCCCGCTGAGCGCCACCGAGGCCGCCGCCGACGGCACGGTGGGCGAACAGGCGGTGACCGGCCCGACCGACGACCGCCTGGACGTCGTGATCGTCGGCGACGGCTACACGGCCGGCCAGCAGGACGACTTCCACGCCGACGCCGCCGCCAAGTGGGCCGACATCACGGCCCTGGAGCCCTACCGGAGCTACCAGGACCTCTTCAACGTCTGGACCGTCGACGCGGTCTCCGCCGAATCCGGGATCAGCGGCGACCCCGACCCCGGCACCGTCCGGAACTCCGCGCTCGGCAGCGGCTTCTGGTGCTCCGACATCGAGCGGCTGATCTGCGCGGACATCGACAAGGTGGCCGCGTACGCCGCGAAGGCCCCGGCCGCCGACCTCGTGGTCGTCATCGCCAACTCCACCAAGTACGGCGGCGCCGGCTACTCCGGTCTCCAGGCCGAGGGCTACCCCTTCAACGGGGTCTCCACCCTCTCCTCCGACCACCCCGCGTCCGGCATGATCGCCGCCCACGAGATCGGCCACTCGGTGGGCCTGCTCGACGACGAGTACACCTACGACGAGTACGGGACCTGGACCGGCGGCGAGCCCGGAGGCATCAACTCCACGACATACACCGCCGGCCAGCTCACGCGGAAGCGGGCGAAGTGGTACCGCTGGCTCGGCCAGGCGGACCCGGCGGGCGGCACCGTCGGCACGTACGAGGGCAGCGCCTACTACCCGTCCGGCCTCTACCGCCCCACCGCGTCCTCGATCATGCGCGAACTCGGCAACACCGAGTTCAACCTGCCGGGCCGCGAGGCGATGATCGCCGGGTTCTACCGCGCCGGCAAGGCCCTGACCAGCACCGTCGACACCGGCACCGCGCTCGCCCCCGGCCACCGCATCACCGTGCGCACCACCGGCACCGCACCCCGCGCCCACCGTCCGGGAACCCCGGCCGGTCTCGCCCGCACCGAACTGCGCTGGTACGTGGACGGGGTCGAGCGGACCGCCGCCCGCGGGCGCACCGCCGTCACCCCCGACTCGCTCGGCGTCCGCCCGGACGGCCGCGGCCACCGGGTGACCGCACGGGCCGTCGACCGCACCGACGCCATCCGCGACCCCGCCGTCCGCGCCCTCGCCACCTCCACCCTGACCTGGGACGTCAAGGCGTCCGGACACCGGAGGAAGTGACCCGCGCTCAGGCGATGATCGGGACCACGGCCTCCGGCGTCAGCATCCGGAAGGTGAACGCCTGGTGGAAGTAGAGCCGGATGCTCGTCGCGTCGTGGTCCTGATAGCCGATGGACAGGTCCTGCCCGAGGCACAGCTCGAAGTCACCGCCCCGGGTGGACAGCAGCACCCCGCCCGTGACGGAGGGCGCCCACAGGATCTGGTCGTCGAGGAGCCTGCCCAGATGGGTGGCGACCGGGTACCCGTGGTCCGAGGTCTCGGTGGCCTCGGTGAACGCGTCGGCCCCGAGCAGCAGCCGGTACGGGCCGTCGACCCCGGCCAGCCGCAGCCGGGTCAGCGCCTGGCTGACGGTGGCCGGATAGTCGCGGGCGTCGGCGGGCAGCGTCAGCGGCGTGTGCGAGGAGCCGTCCCGCAGCCCGGTGATCCCGGCCGCCGCGTACCCGTCGATGATCGCCATGTCCTCGGCGAACGCACAGGTCCGGGCGGCGTCCTTGACGGGCTGCCAGTCGCTGTCGTCCGAGCCGCGCTCGACATCGTCCACCGCCGCCCTGGTCACCGTGAACGGCACCCGCCACTCGATGACCGGCACCGAGGTGCGGGCCCGCGCGATGACGTCGGGCGCGGGCGGGTCGATGCCGCGCAGATGCCCGTCGCCGATGGCGGCCAGCCCCGGGCCCTCCGGGTCGGTGACGTCCACCACCCGGCGGCCGGCCACATGGCGGCTGAACGTGCGCCGGGCCTCCTCCTCGATCTGGTCCCAGGCGGCATCGGTGACAGGGGCGAGTTCGCGGTGCAGATTGTTCATCACTGGGCGCTTTCGTGCAGGCTGCCGATGTGCAGCGAACCGTCGGCGGACCGGTCCGGGACCGTGACCGGCGCGGACGCGGGCTCCGGCAGGACGGCGGCGGCCGGGGCCGGTGACGGCGGGGGCGGCGGAGCGTCGAGGAAGTCGGCGCTGGGGACGTGGAAGAGCGTGCCGGTGACCGCGGTCGAGAAGTCGAGGATGCGGTCGTGGGTGGCGGGCGGGCTGCCGAGGAACATGTTGCGGAGCATCTGCTCGGTCACCCCCGGATCGGCGGCGTACCCGATGAAGTACGTGCCGAACTCGCCCTGTTCGAAGCTGCCGAACGGCATGTTGGCGCGCAGGATGTCGCGTTCCGTACCGTCGGGGTCGGTGATGGTGTTCAGGGCGACGTGCGAGTCCGGGGGCTTGACCTCGTCGGCGAACTCCACGTCGTCCAGCTTGGTACGGCCGATGACCCGCTCCTGCTCCGTGGTGCTCAGCGCGTTCCAGGCGGTCAGATCGTGCAGGTACTTCTGCACGACGACATAGCTGCCGCCCGCGAACGCCGGGTCCTCGGCGCCGACCAGCGCCGCCGAACGGGCGTCGTCGCCCACCGGATTCTCCGTGCCGTCCACGAAACCGAGCAGGTCCCGGTGGTCGAAGGAGCGGAACCCCTGCGTCTCGTCGACGACCCGCACCGCGTCGCCGAGCCGCTTGAACAGCCGGTCCGCCCAGGCGAAGCAGACGTCCATCCGCTCGGCCCGGATGTGGAACAGCAGGTCTCCCGGCGTGGCCGGCGCGTGGTGCCGGGCGCCGCGCAGCTCCTCGAAGGGGTGGAGCAGGGCCGGGCGCTCCCCGCTGAACAGCCGGTCCCAGGCGTCGGAGCCGAAACCGGTCACACAGATCAGCCCGGCCTCCGGGTAGCGGAAGTCGATGGATCGGGCGAAGGCCGCCAGGTCCGGCAGCACCTCGCGCACGGCCGCCTCGCCGCCCGGCTCGATGGTGGCGACCAGGATCAGCGCGGCAGTGGTCAGCGGTGCGACGACGGGCTGGGCCGCGGCCGGGTCCGGGGTGGCATCGGACATGCGGGAGCTCCCTGGGCGGCGAGGGCGGGGGACGGGGGCGGTGACGGCATCGGGGAAGGGGCCTGCTGCTACTTACGCACGGCCCCGCCGCCACCGCACCCCGGGTCGCCCGCCCGGGCGACGGACCCGGTCGTGACGGTGTCGGCCTGCGTGCGATCGGGACGGTCAACGGCCTGATCACGGGCCGACCGGGCGAGGCGGCCCATTCGCTCGGACACCACCCTCACACTCTTCTGACCGCTTCCTGACATCGCGTCACTAATTTCTCGCACATGCGTACAACTCCTCACTGCTCACACGGTCACCAGGGCAGCACCGGCAGGGCTCTTCGGCGCGCGATCGGCGCCGCCTTCGCCGTTCCGGCCACCATGGCCGCACTGCTCGCACCGACCGCGGCCGCCCACGCCGCGCCGCCCGGACCCTCGTCCTCCGGCGCCGGTGCGGCAGGACCGGACACCATCACCACCCACGCCGGTGCCACGACCACGAAGGAACGCAACCGGATCAACGCCTACTGGACCCCCGGGCGGATGAAGCTGGCAGGGGCTCTGGTCCCCGAAATCACCCCCGTGCCCGAGAACGACAAAACACCGGACGACCCCCGGCCGCTCCCCGGGAACACCCCGGACCCCGGGGCCGTGTGGACACACGGCGGGGCGGTGGAGAGGAACGTCGGCCGGCTGTTCTTCACCTTCTCGGACGGCTACGACGGCAGTTGCACCGCGACGGTCGTCACCAGCGCCAACCGCAGCACCGTCGTCACAGCGGCACACTGCCTGAGAAGCGTCGGGTCGCCTTCTGCCGACGACACCTGGAACCACAACTTCTACTTCGTGCCCGGCTACCGCAACGGAACGAAGCCGCTCGGCGGCTTCAGCGTCAGGACCATGGCCACCTCTTCCCGTTGGGACGACGATCCGGACACCACGGAATCGTCGGACGTCGCTGCCGCCGGCTTCGACACGGGACTTCTCGTGGCGAACCCCGCTGCCGGGGGCCGCCCCATCGAGGATGTCACCGGAAGCCAGAAAATCGATTTCGGCAAGCCCGTCGAGGACGAGTTCGTCCATTCCTTCGGCTACCCGAACTACGGGCTCAACGACCCCACGGACAGGTACGTCGGATCCCGCATGGTCCACTGCGCGGGAAGCAGCCGCCCCGGACCCGAGGCCCCCTTGCTGTGGGGTGAGACCTGCGACATGTCCGCGGGGTCGAGCGGCGGCCCGCACCTCGCCCACTTCGATCCCCGCACCGGCACCGGCACCGTCGTGGGGGTCACCACTGCCGACCACGAACTCGCGGGCGGACCCGCGCCCACGCTCTACGCCACGCGCTTCGGTGACAGCGCCCACCGCCTCTACGACTGGGCTCAGTCGCGGTAGGGCCTTCTGTCCCGACCGGGCCGGCCGCCCGCCCCGTGCCGCACGGGGGGGCTCCGCGGGACCGCACCGGCGCATCCGGCGCGGGAAGCTCGCGCCGGACGCGGCATCCGGAGGGAAGCGCTCCTTCCGCGACGTCCAGCAGGGGGTGCACTCGCGGAGCCCGGTCAGCCCGTGGAGACCTCGGAGCGGTCACCGCCCCAGAGCGTGTGGAAGGAGCCCGCGCGGTCGGTGCGCCGGTAGGTGTGCGCGCCGAAGAAGTCGCGCTGGGCCTGGGTGAGCGCGGCGGGCAGCCGGTCGGCGCGCAGCCCGTCGTAGTACGAGAGCGCGGCGGCGAACCCCGGCGTCGGCACCCCCTGCCGCACCGCCTCGGCGACCACCGCGCGCCAGTCGTCCTGCGCCGCCCCGATCTCCTCGGCGAACCGCGCGTCGGACAGCAGGCTCGGCAGGTCCGGCCGGGCGTCGTAGGCGGCCCGGATACGGTCCAGGAACGCCGCCCGGATGATGCACCCGGCCCGCCAGATCGAGGCCACCGCCCCGAGGTCGATGTCCCAGCCGTACGTCTCGCTGCCGGCCCGGATCTGGTGGAACCCCTGCGTGTACGAGACGATCTTCGACGCGTACAGCGCCTGCTCCACCCGGGCGGCGAACGCCGCGGCGGCCTCCTCGCCGAGCGGGACCGCCGTCGGCCCCGTCAGATGACGGGCGGCCGCGCGCAGCTCCGCGTGCCCGGACAGCGACCGCGCGAAGACGGCCTCCGCGATCCCGGAGACCGGCACCCCGAGATCGAGCGCCGTCTGCACCGTCCAGCGGCCGGTGCCCTTCTGCTCGGCCCGGTCCTCCACGATGTCGACGAACGGCTTGCCGGTGGCCGCGTCGGTGTGCGCCAGGACCTCGGCGGTGATCTCGATCAGGTACGAGTCGAGACGGCCGGAGTTCCAGCCCCGGAAGGTCTCGGCGATCTTCGCCGGGGAGTAGCCCGCCACGGAGCGCAGCAGATCGTACGCCTCGGCGATCAGCTGCATGTCCGCGTACTCGATGCCGTTGTGGACCATCTTCACGAAGTGCCCGGCCCCGTCGGGGCCGATGTGGGTGGTGCACGGGGTGCCGTCCTCGGCCTTGGCGGCGATCCGCTCCAGCAGCGGTCCCAGCGAGCGGTACGACTCCTCCGAGCCGCCCGGCATGATGCTCGGCCCGTGCAGCGCGCCCTCCTCACCTCCCGAGATGCCGACCCCGACGAAGTGGATGCCGCGCCCGCGCAGCTCCCGCTCCCGGCGGCGGGTGTCCTCGAAATGCGCGTTGCCGCCGTCGATGATGACGTCGCCCTCCTCCAGCAGCGGGGCGAACTCCTCGATCACCGCGTCGGTCGGCCCACCCGCCTTCACCATGATCACGAGCCGGCGCGGACGCTCCAGCGCCGCGACGAACTCCTCCGCCGTGCGCGCGGGGACGAAGGAGCCCTCGCCGCCGAACTCCTCGACCAGCGACTCGGTCCTCGCCGTGGTCCGGTTGTGCACCGCGACGGTGAACCCGTGGCGGGCGAAGTTGCGCGCGAGGTTGCGGCCCATGACCGCCAGTCCTGTGACGCCGATCTGCGCGGTACCGCTCATGGTGGTGCTCCGCAATCCGTCTCGGGAGTGCCTGGATCTTCGACAGGCCGGAGTCTCCAGTATGGGCGGGGGGCGGCAAGACGGCCTGTTCGACCTCACCCGTCCGGGCCGGGCTTCCTGTGTATATTCGGCAGATTCCTAGGACCTGTCTTCACAGTGCCGTCGTCCGGCCGGAGGCCGGGCCGCGCGGCGGACGGCAGTTTGCAGACAGGTCCTGGAGGTATTCGGATTCCTTCGGCGGAGGTGGGGATGGCACGCGCGGGTCTCACGACCGAACGCGTCGTGGTGGCGGCGGCGGACCTGGCCGATTCCATCGGCTTCGAGAAGGTCACCCTCTCCGCGCTGGCCCGGGGCTTCGGCGTCAAGGACGCCAGCCTGTACTCGCACGTCAAGAACCTGGACGATCTGCGCATCCGGGTCGCGCTGCTGGCCGCCGGGGAGTTCGTCGACCGGATCACCGATGCCGTCGCGGGCCGGGCCGGCAGGGACGCCCTGACCGGCTTCGCCGACGCCTACCGGTCCTTCGCCCTGGAGCACCCCGGGCGGTACGCGGCGACACAGATGAAGGTCGCCCCCGAGATCGTCGCCACGTCGTCCGCGTACCACCGCACCGTCGAGATCACCGGCGGAATGCTGCGCGCCTACGGACTGACCGAGCCCGACCTCACGGACGCGGTACGACTGCTGCGCAGCGCCTTCCACGGCTACTGCGCCCTGGAGGCGAGCGGAGGCTTCGGCGCGGCCCGCGAGGTGCGGGCCTCCTGGGAGCGGTCCGTCGAGGCGCTGCACTTCCTGCTGGAGAACTGGCCGGCCGCGACGGGCGGACGGGACGTTCGGAACACGCCCTGAGCCCCTGCCGCGCGCAGCTGGTCCGTTGGTCCGGACATGGCCGGGCGGAGTCTCCTCTTTCTGGGCCATTGGCCCAGTCGATCGGACCTGGTTTGAACCACTAGCCCCCTGGATGCTGGGATAGATCCATCAATGGCGCTGCGGGTTCCCTCCCGGGATCCCCGCGGCGCCTTTTCCATGTCTGCGCCGGTACGGGCGTGAAAGGGGCGGGGCGCGTTGTTGAAGAGGGTGTTCGTGGCACCGGACCCGGGGCGGGTACGGCTGCGCTTCGCGAGCCGGGGCGTGCTCGGGATCGGGCTCGCCGTCGCGCTGTGCGGGGCGGCCGGGCATTCACTGGTGGCGGCGATCACCGGTGGCCTGGCCGCGCTGCTCGCCCTGTTCACGGTGACCGACCCGACGGTGCGCGGGCAGGCGGTCACGACCGCGTTGCTGCCCGTCGCCGGACTTCCGGTGCTCGCGCTGGCCGCCGCGCTGCACGACGTGCCCCTCGCCCGTGACCTCGCGTTCCTCGCCGTCGTGGGCGCGGGGGTGTACGCGCGGCGGTGGGGGCCGCGGGGGCACGCGCTCGGCGTGTTCGCCTTCATGATGTTCTTCTCCGCGCAGTTCCTGCACACCGTGCTTGGTCAGCTCCCGGAGCTGTACGCCGCCGTGCTGCTGTCGCTGGCCACGGCCGCCGCCGTACGGTTCGGTGCCTGGTGCTACGAGCGGAGCCTGCCGGTCCCGGCCGCCGTCCCCGCGCCGACGGGCGGGAAGGGGCTGCTGCGGACCACGACCCGGCAGGCCGTCCAGGCGACGGTGGGCGCGGGCCTCGCCCTCGCGATCGGCCAGGCGCTCTCCGGCGAACGGTGGTACTGGGCCGTCGGCGCCACCTGGTGGGTCTTCGTCAACACCACCTCGCGCGGGGAGACGCTGGTCCGCGGGTTCCGACGGTTCCTCGGTACCGCGCTCGGGATCGTTCTGGGATTCGCCGTCGCCGTACCGCTCCACCACGAGCCGGTGGTCGCCGCCGTGGTCGTCGCGGCCGGCGTCTTCGGGATCTTCTACACCGCCGCCGTCTCCTACACCTGGATGATGCTCGCCGTGACCGTGATGGCGAGCATGCTCTACGGACTGCTGGGCGTCCTCGACACCGGGCTGCTCGCCCTGCGGGTGGCCGAGACGGCGGTCGGCGCGCTGGGAGCCGCGGCCGCGGTGCTGCTCGTGCTGCCGGTGACCACGCACGCGGTGACCGAGGCCTGGGTCGAGCGGGCGCTGCGCTGCGTGCGCGCGTGCACCGCCGAGACGGCCGCGCGGCTGGCGGGCGACGACACCGCCGACCCGGCGCCGCGCGTCGCCGAACTGGAGGCGATCCTCGGCCGGGTGCGGCTCTCGCTCGCGCCGCTCGTGCATCCGCTCCACCCGATGAGGGCCCGCAAGAGCCGCGCCCGGCGGGTGCTCGCCCTGCTCGACGACTGCGCCCGCGAGGTGCGCGGTCTCGCCGTCGCCGCGGCCGACCCGGACGCCTCGCACGACGCGCGGCTGGCCGCCGCCTGCCGACGGGTCGAGGTCGCCGTCAAGGCGCTCACGGAGCAGCCGGTCGGCGCGGTGCGGCGCCCGTCCGCCGTCGTGCCGGAGCCGGTGGCCGGCGGGCCCGTGCTGGCCCATCTCCACGCGCTGGAGCAGGCACTGCTCGAACTCGCCGTTCCGCTCCGCCGGGCCGCGGGGGTGCCGGTCGGCGCCTGAACCGCACCGGCCGAGGTGCTGGTCCGGACCTTTCCTCCGGCTGCTACCGTCGCCCCGAGAACCGCGGCGGGCGCGTGCCGCCGCGGCCGGCCGGCGGCAAAGGGGAGAAACGGTGACGGACACTGCGGTGAGCGGAGACGACGTCGTGGTGCGGGCATTCATCGGGTCGTTCACCTCGGCGGGCGGGCGGGGGGTCACGGCCGTCGCGGTGGATCCGGAGAGCGGAGCGCTGACCGTCCTCGGCGCCACGGACGCCGTCCCCGACCCCTCGTACCTCGCCCTGGGGCACGGGCCGGGGCCGGATGGCCGCACGCTCTACGCGGTCAGCGAGACCGAACCGGGCGCGGTGGCCGCCCTGGACATCAGCGCGGACGTCCCCCGGCCGCTCGGCGGACTCCGCCCGGTGGACGGCGACGGCCCGACCCACCTCGCGCTCGCCGCCGGCCATCTGCTCACCGCCAACTACGGTTCCGGCAGCGTCAGCGTCCTGCCGGTGCGGGCGGACGGCACCCCCGGACCGGTGGCCTCGGTACTGCCGCACACGGGCAGCGGACCCGACCGCGACCGGCAGCTCGCCCCGCACGCCCACCAGGTCCTGCCCGACCCCTCGGGCAACTGGGTGCTCGGTGTGGACCTCGGCACCGACTCGGTACGGGTCTGCGCCCTCGACCCGGCGACCGGGGAACTGCGCGTGCACGACGAGACCCGGCTGCGGCCGGGCACGGGCCCGCGCCATCTGGCCTTCCACCCCGAGGGCGGCCACGCCTACGTACTGAACGAACTCGCCCCGACCGTCACCGTGTGCCGGTGGAACGCCGCCGCGGGCGTCCTCGAACCGGTCGGGGAGACCTCCGTGCTGCCCGAGGGGGCGGGGGACGGCGCCGCGCCGACCTACCCCTCGGAGGTGGTCGTCTCCCACGACGGACGGTTCCTCTGGACCGCCAACCGGGGCGCCGACACCCTTTCGGTCCTCGCGCTCGACGCCACGGGGGAGCGGGCGACCCTGGTCACCACCGTGGACTGCGGGGGCCACTGGCCGCGCGACCTCGTCCTCGACCCCACCGGGCGCCGCCTGTACGCGGCCAACGAGCGCTCCGGCGACGTCAGCTGGTTCGACATCGACCCGGAGACCGGCGTCCCGCGCCGTGCGGGCTCGCTGGCCGCCCCGGCCGCGTCCTGCGTGATCTTCGCCTGACACCCGCGCCGCGCACACGACACGATCGCCGTACGGGTCCGGTTCTCCGGACCCGTACGGCGATCGTGGACGGACGGGCCGTGCCTGCCCGGCACCGGGTCAGTGCGCCTGAGCACCCTGCGGCGCGGTCGGCGTGATGCCGAGCGTCGTCATGTACATCGAGAGCACGAGCTTGCCGATGGCCGGGTACGCGCCGAGCGGCTCGGCGACCGGGCAGCCTGCCTCCTTCGCGGCGGCGTCCAGCAGCCCCTCGGCCACCTCCGGGCCGACCAGGTACGGGGCCACCGCGAGCTGCACCGAGCCGGAGCCGGTGAGCTGCTCGGCGATCGAGGCGACGGAGCCCTCGACGTCGAGCGCCGCGGCCATCACCGGCACCGCCAGACGGGCGGCCAGCAGCATGCCGGTGATCCCGGCCGCCTGCACGGCCTCGTCGCCCCCGACCGTGGCCAGCACGATGCCGTCGGCGGCGGTCGCCACCGTGAAGAGCCGCGCCCGGTCGGCGCGGGCCAGACCGGCCTCCGAGAGCCGTACGTGCAGCGCCTCCGCGAGCAGCGGGTGCGGGCCGAGCACATCGGTCAGCTCGACCTGCGTACCGCTGTCCATGACGGCCTGTCGTATCCGCCGGATCAGGGAGCTGTCCGGCCCCGCGAGCAGCGGCACGACGACCGCCGACGGACCCTCGGGCTCGGGCACCTCGCGGCCCGCCGCCCGTGCCTGCTCGTAGCGCGCGACGCGCTCGGCGGCGCAGTGCGTGAGGACGGCGCCGAGCGCCGGGTACTCGTCGTCGCCGCCGTCGAGGTAGCCGATCCGGGCGTTGAGGCCGGGCAGCTCGGAACGGGCGATGCTGATCACCTCTTCGGCCAGGCTGCGCGTGGCCGGAGAGGGGGTACCGGGAACAGCGAGGACGAGCGCTGCGGCGCCCTCGGGTGCGACCACGGGCTCCGGGCGGCGGTGCCGTCCGGACTGGCGAGGTCGCGGCATTCGTACAGGCAGGCCGGAAGCGGGCCCAGTGGGGGTGCTCATGGCGCCGCATGCTACTGGTTTTGGGTATGCCTCTGTTCGGGGAGGGCCCGGACAGGCGTTATCTGTCCACTTTTATCCGATGAGTGGCTTAACTGGTGACTGTCCCGCTCTGTCGCCGCCTACTCGCTCCCCTGTCCAGGCTCTTCACCCGCGACCCGCAGCAGCGTCGGGTGGAGCGGCAGCCGCAGATCCCCGACCGCCAGCGCCCGCGCGATGGACAGCGCGCCGGTCAGCGGATCACCCGATCCGGGGACGGCCCTGGCCTGCGGGACCTGCCGGGACAACTCCTCGCGCAGCGGCACCAGGAGCGGATCGCCCATCCGGAACAGGCCGCCCGTCAGCGCCACTTCGCACGGTTCGCCGTCGGCCCCCGCCGCGGGGCAGACCGCCGCGGCCGCCTCCGCGATGTGCGCCGCGGCCTCGCGCAGGATGCCTGCGGCGACCGGGTCGTGCCCGGCGCACGCGGCGACCTCGGGCGCGAACGAGGCCAGCACGGCGGGCCGGTCGGTCCGCGGATAGAGCAGCGCGGGCAGCCCCGGCGCGGGTCCGAACACCGCCTCCAGCCGGGACAGCAGCGCGGCGGACCCGCCGCGCCGCCCGTCGTGGGCGCGCATCGCCGCGTCCAGCCCGGCCCGGCCGATCCAGGCCCCGCCGCCGCAGTCGCCCAGCAGATGGCCCCAGCCGTCGGCCCGGCGCCAGCCCACCAGATCCGTGCCCAGCGTGATCATGCCGGTTCCGGCGGCCACGACCGCCCCCGGGCGCTGGCCGACCGCGCCCGCGTACGCCGTCACCGCGTCGGCGGCCAGCGCCAGCCGCCGCACCCCGAGCGCCTGCTCCAGGGCGGCGGGCAGTTCGGTGCGCAGCCGCTCGCCGAGGGTGGCCATACCGGCCGCGCCGATCGCGACGGTGTCCACCCCGGTGTCCTCCCCGGCGCCGCTCCGCGCCAGCAGGCCCCGGACGGCGGGCAGGAGTTGTTCCAGCAGATGGCCCGCGTCGATCCCGGCGGGCCCGGTGCGGACCGGGGCCTCGCACACCGTCGTCGCCACCGGGGCCGCCGCGTCGGCGGCGCCCAGCGCGATGCGCAGCCCCGAGCCCCCCGAGTCCACGCCGAGCACCCGGCACCCCGGTGCGGCGGTGGCTTCGGGCGACGGCCGCGATGCGCTCATGTCCGGCTCCAGGGAGAGGGGGAAGACGAATGACGGCGGCAGCCTATCCCCAGGTCCCGGAGTGCGGTCCCAGGGAGCGGCGTTCGCGGGCGGGGCTGTCCGTGTACGCCGGTAGAGTGATGTTTCGTGGCACCACGACCGTTGAACGAAGTAGTCGAGCCCGGCTGGGCCGAAGCACTCGCCCCGGTGGCCGGACGCATCGCGGCGATGGGTGATTTCCTGCGCGCCGAAGTGGCGGCCGGGCGCACCTATCTGCCGTCCGGGGCGAACGTGCTGCGCGCGTTCCAGCAGCCCTTCGACGAGGTACGCGTCCTGATCGTCGGTCAGGACCCCTATCCGACCCCGGGGATGGCGGTGGGGCTGAGCTTCTCCGTCGCCCCCGAGGTGACGCGGGTCCCCGGAAGCCTGGAGAACATCTTCCGGGAGATGCATACCGACCTCGGGCTCCCGCGTCCGTCCAACGGCGACCTGACGCCCTGGACGCGGCAGGGCGTTCTGCTGCTGAACAGGGCGCTCACCACCGCCCCCCGCAAGCCGGCGGCGCACCGGGGCAAGGGCTGGGAGGAGGTCACCGAGCAGGCGATCCGGGCCCTGGCCGCGCGCGGCAAGCCGCTGGTGTCCGTGCTGTGGGGGCGGGACGCCCGCAATCTCCGGCCGTTCCTCGGCGACTACCCGGCGATCGAGTCCGCCCACCCCTCGCCCATGTCCGCGGACCGGGGCTTCTTCGGCTCGCGCCCGTTCAGCCGCACCAACGAGCTGCTGCTCGGCCAGGGCGCCCAGCCGGTCGACTGGCGGCTGCCGTAGGCGGCACCCTTACCCCGGCCATCCGAGGCGCGGGGGCGGGACCGGCCCGCGCCGCCCCCGCCCCTCCGGCGCGTCAGGCGTCGATCACCGCCGCCCGCACGCACAGCACGTCCGGCAGGTGGGCGGCGAGCTGCTGCCAGCTGTCGCCGTCGTCCGCGCTGGCGTACACCTCGCCGTTGCGGTTGCCGAAGTAGACGCCGGCCGGATCGGCGTCGTCCGTGCACAGGGCGTCGCGCAGCACGGTGCCGTAGTGCGTCTCCTCGGGCAGGCCCGTCGACAGCGGCTCCCAGGTGGCGCCCGCGTCACCGGTGCGGAACACCCGGCAGCGGTGCTCGGCGGGCACCCGGTCGGCGTCGGCGTTGATCGGGAAGACGTACACGGTGTCCGCGCGGTGCGGGTGGGCGGCGGCGGCGAAGCCGAAGTCGGAGGGGAGGCCCTGGCCGATGTCGGTCCAGTGGTCCCCCGCGTCGTCGCTGCGGAAGACGCCCCAGTGGTTCTGGAGATAGAGCCGGTCGGGGTCGACGGCGTCCCTCGTCACC
Source organism: Streptomyces sp. NPDC001108 (assembly GCF_053598535.1). NCBI lineage: Bacteria > Bacillati > Actinomycetota > Actinomycetes > Kitasatosporales > Streptomycetaceae > Streptomyces > Streptomyces sp. NPDC001108. Next base: position 18,270 of record NZ_JBSFKL010000008.1, on the reverse strand, counting down.
TTGTGGACGCACTGGCCGAACTCCGGGTCGGGGTCGGGGAGGAAGACCGCGGACACCCCCTTGTTGGCCGGTGCCCAGCTGGCGCCGCCGTCCTGGGTGCGGAACACCCCGGCCGCGGAGACGGCCACGGTCACGGCGCGGGCGTCCCTGCGGTCCGTCAGGATCGTGTGCAGCCCCTCACCGCCGCCGCCCGGCACCCAGCGCGAGCGCGTCGGATGCTCCCACAGCGGGCGGACCAGCTCGAACGACTCCCCGCCGTCCTCGGACCGGAACAGCGCGGCCGGTTCGGTGCCCGCGTACACGACGCCGGGCGCCTCCGGCCCGGCCGGGTGCAGCTGCCAGACCCGCTCCAGGGACGCCCCGGTGAACGGGGGAAACTTCACGGCGGGCTTCTCCGGATCGACCCAGCTGCGGCCCAGGTCGTCGGAGTGGAAGACCGACGGGCCCCAGTGCGCGCTGTCACCCCCGGCCAGGAGGCGTGGGACCTTTCCGCGGGTGTCGATGGCCACCGAGTAGATCGCCTGGGCATTGAAGTACGGGCCGTCGAACTCCCACGTACCACCGTGCCTGCGGCCGATGAAGAGTCCCTTGCGGGTGCCCACGGTGAGCAGTACGTCGGTCATGACCGAACCTCCCGAAACGCCGTTGTGCCGGATACGGGCCAGTCTGCACCCGGCCACTGACAGTGGCCCGCAGGTCGTCGCCGACACCTGGTCCGGTCCGGGCCCTACCCGGGACGGCCGGCCTCCTCGGAGCAGGTCAGGACCAGGGTCGTGCCGCCGTCGTCCTCCGTGATGTCCCGGACGTGCCGGAAGCCGATCCGCTCCAGCAGCGCCACCGAGGCGGTGTTCCCGGCGGCCACCGTGGCGTGCACCTCGGACAGGCCGAGCGTGTCGAACCCGTACCGGGTCAGGGCCCGCGCGGTCTCGGTGCCGAAACCGTGCCCCCACGCCGGGGCGGCGAGCGCGTACACGATCTCGTGGCCGTCCACGCTCGAGGACGGCTTGATCTCCGCGTGGCCGATGAAGCGGCCGTCGTGCCGGACCGCCCAGACGTCGAACAACTCCCGCGCGTAGACCTTGCTGAAGATCCGCCCGAACAGGGCGCGGTCCTCGGCCTCGGTCTGGAGTCCTTCCCCCATCCACCGGGCGACCGACGCGTCCTGGAACAGTCCGACGAAGTCCTCCTCGTCGGCGGGGGTGTACGGCTCCAGGCGCAGGCGTGCGGTGTGCAGGACAGGGGTCGTCATGGCCGCAGACGGTACGCACGGCCGTCCGGGGTCCGCAACGCAATACCGGGGGACCGGCGGCGGAAGTGGCGCCGGGCGCCCCCTGCACCGCAGGCTGGACCGGGCCGGCGGACCGCGTCGGCCCGGCGGGACGGAGGAGTGGAGCGATGGTGAGCGGTGTCGAGGACGTCGAGGGGCGCGGAGCGGTCCTGGAGGTGGACCCGGCCGGGGCGCGGGTCGGGATCAGGGCGGCGGGGCCCGCAGGCGGCGTCTCGCTGTTCTGCACCCCCGAGCGGGCCCGGGAGCTGGCGGCCGAGCTGCTCCGCGCGGCGGACGAGGCCGACCGCGCCGGCACCGTACGGCTCGTGACCGTTCAGGCGTGTGAGCTGCGCCGGGGGGACGTGCGGGACGGCGAACGCACCATGACCGTGGAGGCGGTCCGGGTCGACGGCGCCACCGCCCAGATCACCTGGCGGTCGGGGGCCGGGCGGAGCTGGACCCAGGGCTATGACGCGGCGGCCGCCATCACGCTCCGGCGGCGCGGCGACGGATCCTGAATCTAGTACGAGGGGCTTCGTACTTTGATGAATGTCGTAGTACGATGACTGCCGTAGTAGTGATCCTTCGCAGTCGTCGAAACGGAGTCCGACGTGAGTGCCCTCTTCGAGCCCTACACCCTGCGGTCGCTCGTTGTTCCCAACCGGGTCTGGATGGCACCCATGTGCCAGTACAGCGCCGCACCGGAGGGTCCGGAGACCGGTGTCGCGACCGACTGGCACTTCGCGCACCTCGCGGCGCGCGCCATCGGGGGAACGGGGCTCATCCTCACCGAGGCGACGGCCGTCAGCCCCGAGGGCCGGATCAGCCCCAGCGACCTCGGCATCTGGAACGACACCCAGGTCGCCGCGTTCCGCCGGATCACGGACTTCATCAAGAGCCAGGGCTCCGTTCCCGGGATCCAGCTCGCCCATGCCGGACGGAAGGCCTCCACCGCGGCCCCCTGGCTGGGCGGCGCCCCGGTCGGACCGGAGGCGCACGGCTGGACGCCGGTCGCCCCGAGCCCGCTGCCGTTCGACGACGGCCACCCCGTGCCGCACGAGCTGACCACGGACGGGATCCGCGAGGTCGTCGACAGCTTCCGCGAGGCCGCCCGCCGCGCCCTTGACGCCGGGTTCCAGGTCGCCGAGGTGCACGGCGCCCACGGCTACCTCGTCGGGCAGTTCCTCTCCCCGTACAGCAACCGGCGCACCGACGAGTACGGCGGCAGCTTCGAGAACCGCACCCGCCTCGCCCTGGAGATCGTCGACGCGGTCCGCGAGGTCTGGCCCGAGGAGCTGCCGGTGCTCTTCCGGATCTCCGCCACGGACTGGCTCACGGAGGACGAGGAGGACGACCGCGAGGGGTGGACGGTCGACGAGACCGTGCGCCTGGCCGGGCTGCTCCAGGCCCACGGCGTCGATCTGCTGGACGTCTCCAGCGGCGGGAACGCCCCGAGGGTCCGCATCGCGACCGGGCCGGGCTATCAGGTCCCCTTCGCCGAGCGGGTCAGGGCCGAGACCTCGCTCCCGGTGGCGGCGGTCGGTCTGATCACCGAACCGCAGCAGGCCGAGAAGATCATCACCGAGGGGCGGGCGGACGCCGTCCTGCTCGGCCGCGAACTGCTGCGCGACCCGTCATGGGCCCAGCGCGCGGCCCGTGAGCTGGGTGGCGAGCTGCGCACCCCGGACCAGTACCTCCGCGTCGTCTGACCGCCCCGCCGGTCGTCCGGGTGCGCGACCGGCGGGAAGGGGCACGGGCGGGGCGGCGGGGGCGCCTCCAACTTCGACGTGTCTCGTATCATGGGAACCCGCACGGGCCCGTGCACATCCAGGAGGTGGAGCCGCCGTGACCCCCGCCAGCGCCCCCGCCGCCGAGGCCGGCGGCCGGGTACTCGACCATCCGGCACGGGACGAGATCCGCGTCGAGGCGGTGCTGCACGCACTCTCCGACCCGGTGCGTCTGTGCATCGTCCGCGAGCTGGCCGCCGCCGAGTCCGAACTCAGCTGCTCCTGCTTCGACCTCCCGGTGACCAAGTCGACGACCACGCACCACTTCCGGGTGCTCCGCGAGAGCGGCATCGTCCAGCAGGTCTACCGGGGCACGGCCAAGATGAACGGCCTGCGGCGGGACGATCTGGAGGAGCTGTTCCCGGGGCTGCTCGACCACGTGCTGGACGCGGCCGCCCGCCAGGCGCGGCGCATAGGCGAGGAACGCTGAGCCGTCAGGCGGCGGGCCGGGAGGAGTCGCCCGTCGCCGCGGCCCACTCCACCAGCAGTCGCTGGTACTGCTCCTCGTCCTCCGGGGACAGGCAGCCGCCCGAGCGCTGCCACAGGTCACGGATTTCTTCGTTCACCGCGGCGGCGGTGCGCGTGGAATCGGAGGAGCACGAAGAACGGGACATGGTTACAGGCTAAGGCCACGATGTGACAATCGGACCCATTGCGCGTCAGGGACATCTCTCACATGCCTACCGGGGAACGCCCGGTACCAGTTCGAGCGTCCGCAGTCCGTCGGGCCGCTCCGACACCGGCAGATGCCGCACGAACCGCACGTCGCAGCCGATCGCGGCTGCTCCGCCGTCCGCCTCCCGGTCGTCCCCGACCATCACCACATCGGCCGGATCCAGTCCGAGAGATGTGCAGGCCATGTGGAAAATTCGTGGGTCCGGCTTCTGGATGCCGTGCTCGAACGACAGGACGTAGGTGTCGATCAGGTTGTCGAGGCCGTGCCCCCGGAAGATCGGGCGCAGGTCCCAGCCGATGTTGCTGACCACGCCGACCCGGACACCCTTCCCGCGCAACGCCCCGAGGACCTCGGCCGCGTCCGGGTAGGGCTGCCAGGCGGCGGGCGTCCGGTGCCGCTCGTACAGCGCGTCGTACAGCCCCGGGTCCGGGAGCGCCACCTGGCGGGCCAGAGCGGTGTACGTCTCCCGGTGCGCCCGCGCGCTCTCGTCCCGGCCGGCCCACAGGGCGGCGAGCGGGGCCGGGACGTGCCGGGGAGCAGGACCGCCCGGCAGGGCCCCGGCGGCTTCCAGGCCGGCCGCGTACCGCTCGAAGGCGGATTCGTCCACCGTGACGCCGCGCTCGGTGAGGACCGCGCGGAGCCAGGAACGGACCGGCTCGATACGGAAGAGGGTCCCGGAGAAGTCGAACAACACGCCCTTGATCTGCATGATCGCGATACTTCCCGGTGCGCGCGACACACCGCAAGGGGGCCGGTCCGGGCCGGTGGCTCACCGCGTACGCGCCCCGCCGCGCCGCTCGTACCACGCGAACCCGGCGACCGAGAGACCCACCAGGGCAGCCCCCAGCAGCCAGCCGCCCAGTACGTCGCTCAGCCAGTGGACCCCCAGGTAGAGCCGGGTCACCCCCACCCCGACGACGGAGACGCCCGCCACGGCCAGCGCCCCGCGCCACAGCCGGGGCCCGGCACCGTACCGGCGCAGCAGCCACAGCAGCAGCCCGCAGGTCACCACGGCCGTCAGCGCGTGGCCCGAGGGGAACGCGGCGTAGTGCGCGGAGTCCACCGGGTCGGGCCAGCGCGGCCGCTCCCGGCCGACCGCGGACTTCAGCCCCTGCTGCGCCAGCGTGCCCAGCAGGCTCGTCGCCGCCACCCACACCGCGAGCGGCCGGGCCCCCCGCCACCACAGCGCCACCACCGCCACGGCGATCAGGGCCCGCATGGTCCACGGGTCCCAGAACCAGTCGGTCAGGACCCGGTTGACGTGCACCAGCCCCGGCTCGGTCACCGCTCCGCGGTGCAAGGTGTCCGCGACGGTGCGGTCCAGGTCCATCAGCGGTGACCACCGCACGGCCACGAGGGCCAGCAGGGCCAGGAAGAGCAGCCCGCAGACCGTGCCCGCGCGCAGCGCGGTGAGCCGGTGGTGGCGGAGGGGCGGCGGGGCGAGCGAGGTGGACGGCATGGGGCGATCCTCGCGGACGACGGGCCGCCGCGGCCACCACAGAGCCTTGTGGCGGCGCACTTTCGACGCCGGGGCCGGTGCGCTATCGCAGTGCGCTGAGCCCGGGGAGGAACGCGATCAGCAGCGGGACCACCGGAACCAGCGCGGCCGCGGCGGTCAGCCGGAGCCTGTGCCCGGCGGTGAGCCGGTCCGCCGGGGTCAGCAGCCGGTTCACCCGCATCGGGAGCTGTGCGCCCGGCGTCGGGCACGGGCCGAACACCCCGCGGTCCTCGTTCAGTTCCACCAGGGCCAGGGCGATCGTGAGCCGCCCGAAACGCTTGGACGCCACGTCGTCCGCGGCCAGTTCGACCAGCCGGTGCATCTCGTCGCGGAACGCCGCGAAGACCGGGACCTGCGGGAACCCGGAGGCCAGGGCGCCGGAGCAGTGCAGCAGCCAGTCGTGGCGCGCCTTCGCGTGCCCCTGCTCATGGGCGAGTACCGCGTCGAGCTGACGGCCTTTCAGGCGCCGGAGTGCCGTGGTGGTGATGACCAGTTGAGGGGCGGCGCCCGGCAGCCACCAGGCATCCGGACGGTCACCCTCCAGCACCACCAGACGGGCGCTGCCGGCCTCCTCGCCGGGCATCAGCGGGGCCCGCACCAGCAGTTCGGCACGCCGTGTGCGCCGTCGCACCCGGGCCCGGCGGATCTCCCGGGTCAGCATCACCGCCGACCAGACGCCGCCGAGCGCCAGCAGCACCGCCATCGCCGCCGACCAGGAGCCGTGCCCGCCGAGCGCGTACGCCTCCACCACCGCCCGCGGCGCCGGAGCGAACACATGGCCGCGCACCGCCTGCCAGGCGGCGGCGGCGCTGAACGTCATGGAGAGCGCGAACGAGACCAGCACCCCGGCCACCGCGCACTGCCACACCCAGAGCGCCACCACGGGCTCGCGCTCCGGCCACCGTGCCCGGGCCATCAGCCGCGGGGTCAGGACGGCGGCCAGTGCACCGAGCAGCAGCAGTGCGAGGGAGACCAACATGCAGCCAGCCTATGAGGGGCGCGGCGGCCACGGGTATGGCCGTGCACGGCAAGTGACGCACGCCACGGTTTGCCGGGCGGTCGTCTCACAGGCCGAGCAGCATCGCGAACATCGCCATCCCCATCGTCAGCCGGCAGGCGAGGGCCAGCTCGGGCCGGGTGGCCCAGCCTCCCGCGGCGCCGCCGCCGGACGCCGCGGCCACGGGTATCAGCCGCGCCCCCGACCGCAGCACGTACACCGCGAAGTAGGCCAGCAGCCCCCCGGTCAGCAGCGGGACGCCTCCCGCCACCGCTGCCCCGTGGCCCGCGTGGACGCCGTGCCCCGCGCCCGCGCCGGGCGCCATCGTCAGCGCCATGTAGACCATCGCCACGGAACCGACCAGATGATGCAGATGGTGCCGGTCGAGCCGGGCGAACCAGAGGGCGCGCAGGGCGGCCCCGCCGAACAGCACCGCGTACACCGCCCAGCCCCAGGCGGGCGGCGGCACGACGGCCGCGGGCACGGCCATCGCCGCCATGCCGAAGCCCATCAGCGCCTCCGCGCGCGCCGCCCTGCGCCCCTCCCCGCTCTCGCCCCGGGTGCGCAGCAGGCAGTAGGCCCCCGCCGCCGCGCACAAGGCCATCAACAACCAGCCCGGAACCACCGGTCCGTGCACGGCACACCCCCTGGACGTACGACGCGGTACCCCCAAGGTCGATGCCCGTACGGGAACTGCCGTACGCGGCGCACTGGGGTACAGGGGGAGCGCGCGGAGGGAGCGTTCCCTCCGCGCGCGGTGCGGTTGCGGCCCGGGGTCAGTCGAGCGTGAGGGCCTTGAAGGCGCGCGCCTGCTCGGTGATGGCCCGCTCGGTGGGCAGCCGTTCCATGGACGAGGCGCCGAAGAACCCGGCGATCCCCGAGGTGTGCTCCAGGACGTAACGGGCGTCCTCGGGTTCGGCTATCGGCCCGCCGTGGCAGAGCACGACGATCTCCGGATTGACCCGCTTGGCCGCGTCGTGCATCTCCTGCACGGCGGTGGCGGCCTCGTCGAGCGTGAGCGCGGTCGCGGCGCCGATCGACCCCTTGGTGGTCAGCCCGACGTGCGGAACGAGCACATCGGCACCGGCCCGCGCCATCGCGGCCGCCTGATCCGGGTCGAACACATAGGGAGCGGTGAGCAGATCGCGCTCATGGGCCTGGCGGATCATGTCGACCTCCAGGCCGAAGCCCATCCCGGTCTCCTCCAGGTTCTCCCGGAACTTCCCGTCGTACAGGCCGACGGTCGGGAAGTTCTGCACACCGGTGAAGCCCACGGCCTTCAGCTGGTCGAGGAAGTTGCCCATGATCCGGAACGGGTCGGTGCCGCACACCCCGGCGAGCACCGGGACGTCCCGCACCACCGGCAGGACCTCGCCCGCCATGTCGAGCACGATGGCGTTGGCGTCACCGTAGGGCAGCAGGCCCGCCAGCGAGCCGCGGCCGGCCATCCGGTAGCGGCCGGAGTTGTAGATGATCAGCAGGTCGACGCCGCCGGCCTCCGCGCACTTGGCGGACAGACCGGTGCCCGCGCCCGCCCCGATGACGGCCCGGCCGGACCGGACCTGTTCGGTCAGTCGGGCCAGTGCTTGTGTGCGGTTCACGGATGAGCTCCTGTTCGGACGAGAGGTGTTCATGGGGTGGTCGGTGGGCGCCGCCGCTCAGGACCGAGCGCGGGCCGTGCCGTGCGCCGTGATCAGCTGGTGGAGGTGGTCGGCGGCGGCGACGGCGAACGACGGGTCGTTGAGGTGGGCGCCGATCTCCCGCAGGTCCACGGCACTGCCGCGCACCGCCTCCCGCAGGGCGGCGAGCCCGGCCGCGTCGGCCTCCGGATCGTGGAACGGGCCGCCCGGGGCGTCCACGGCGGAGACACCGCCCAACGGCCACAGCACCGCCGTCGGGCCGTGGGCCGCGGCCAGCTTCCGTCCCATCGAGGCGCCCAGCTCGGCCATCTCGCCGGGCGTGGTGCGCATCAGGGTGACGGTGGGGTTGTGGACCAGGAGACGGCGGTCGGCGAACCGCTCCGGGACGGTGTCGGCGGGGCCGAAGTTCACCATGTCCAGCGCCCCGGGCGCGACCACCTGCGGCACCCCGGCCAGGCCCGCCGCGGTCAGCCGGTCCGGCCCCGCGCTCAGCACCCCGCCGACCAGGTCGTCCGCCAGTTCGGTGGTGGTCAGGTCCAGCACACCGGCGAGGAACCCGCCCGCCGTGAGCTTCTCCAGCGCCCGGCCGCCGGCCCCCGTGGCGTGGAAGACCAGGACCTCGTACCCCAGCTCGTCCAGCCGCTGCCGGGCGGCGTCGACGGCGGCGGTGGTGACGCCGAACTGGCTGGCACCGACCAGCGGACGCCCCTGGGGGCCCGGGTTGCGCAGGCTCCGCTCGTGGTGGACGGCCATGCCGGCCGCCGCCGCGGCCGCGTTGCCCAGGATCTGCGACGACACCGAGTTGATGCCCGCCACGTCGACGACGCTGTACATCATCGTGATGTCGCTGCTGCCCACGTACGGCGACACGTCCCCGCTCGCCATGGTGGACACCAGCACCTTGGGGACGCCGATCGGCAGTGCCTGCATGGCGCGCGCGGCGATGAACGAGCCACCGCTCCCGGCCACGGCCAGCACCGCGTGGAGCTGCCCCTCCCGGTGCAGATCGCCCACGATCCGCTCCACGCCCTCGGCCATCGCGGTGACCGCCGCTCCCCGGTCCCCGGCGGCCCGCAGCGCGTCCAGCCCGTGCCCGGCGCGGCGCGCGACGGCCGCCGCGTCGATGTCGCCCGCCGGGCCGTCGACGGGCGAGGGCATCACCCCGGCGTCGACGAGCACCACGTCGCAGCCGGCCTCACGAATCCGCTCCGACAGCCACGCGTACTCCGCCCCCTTGGTGTCCAGTGTCCCGACGAGCACCACGGTCGCCATGTCTCGCTCCTTTGCAACGGCGTCCTCCCGATCATGTGCGAGCCGCCCGGCGGCGGCAAAGACCACTTGACGGCAATTGGCCTGCGTCGGGCGATGATGGGGCCATGGAGCGGATTCCTCCCACCCGGCTCTCCCGCCTGCTGACCGGGTGGTCCAAGGACGGCACCGGCGCGCTGCCCGCGCTGCTCGCCGCGGCGCTGAGCGAACTCGCCGAGCGCGGGGACGTCGCGCCGGGCACGGTGCTGCCCTCCCAGCGGGCCCTGGCCGCGGCGCTGGGCGTCAGCCGTTCCACGGTGACGGCCGCGTACGGTCTGCTGGAGGCCTGCGGACAGCTGGAGAGCAGACGGGGCAGCGGCTCCCGGCTGCGGGGCTCGGGGGCGGTGGGCCGGCCCGTCACCGAGGGGCGGCTGGCCAGCTTCGGGACCAGGGACGGCGTCATCGACCTGTCGAGCGGCGCCCTGGACGGGCTGCCCTCCGTCGCGGCGGCCGCCGACGCGCTCTCGGCCGCCGACCTCACCACCGCGCTGACCGGGGACGGGTACCTCCCGTACGGGCTGCCCGAGCTCCGCGAGGCGATCGCCGGTTACCACCGGTCGGCGGGGCTGCCGACCAGCGCCGACCAGATCCTGGTGACCGCCGGATCCCAGCAGGCCGTCTGGCTGATCACCCAGGGCCTGGTCGAGCCCGGCGACACCGTGGTCGTCGAGGACCCGACCTATCGCGGCGCCCTCGAAGCACTGCGCGCCCGGGGCGCCCGGCTCGTCCCCCTGCCCGCCGACGGCCCGCACGGCGCCGCCGCACTGGCCCGGCTGACCGGCCACGTCCGCCCGCGCCTGGTCTACCTCCAGCCCTCGCTCCACAACCCCACCGGGCGCGCCGCCGACGAGGCCGCCCGCCGCGCCTGGGCCGCCGTCCTCACCGACCAGGGCCTGTACACGGTGGAGGACAACGCCTACGCCGAACTGGCCCTGCACCACGACGCCGCGCCCGCCCCGCTGGCCGGGCTGCTGCCGCCCGCCGCCACGGCCACCGTCGGCACCCTCTCCAAGCTCTTCTGGGGCGGCCTGCGGATCGGCTGGATCCGCGCCTCCACCCCGGTCGTCCGCCGCCTCGCCGACATCAAGAAGTCCATCGACCTGTCCTGCCCGGTGGTGGACCAGCTCCTCGCGGTGACGCTGCTCCGGCAGCTCCCCGAGGCCAGGGCGCGCCGCCGCGCCCGGCTGCGGGAACGCCTCGTGGAGACCGAACGCCTCCTGCGGGACCAGGACACCGGCTGGCGGTGGCGGCGCCCCGACGGCGGCTCCGCCCTCTGGGTCGAGCTGCCCGGTGCCGACGCCGAGGCCACCGCCCAGCTGGCCCGCCGCGCGGGCGTACTGATCGTCCCCGGACCGGCCTTCTCCGCCGTGGACGGCTTCCGGCACCATGTGCGGCTCCCGTTCGCCGACCGGGACGGCGCCCTGGCCAGGGCCCTGCCGGTACTCGTCGACTGCGCGGAACGCAGCCGCGCCGCGCACTGACGGCGGCGTCAGGGGCGGTAGCGCAGCGGATGGCCGGCCGGCACCTCCACCACGACGATCCGGTGCCCGTCCGGATCGGCGATCCACATCTCGACCAGCCCCCACGGCTCGCGCACCGGCTCCCGCAGCACCTCGACGCCGCGGCCGGACAGCTCCACGTGCGCCGCCCGTACGTCCGCGACCTGCATCCACAGTTCGAGACCGGGCACCGGTGGCCCGGCGGCCCGCCCGGACACCTCCAGGAAGCCCCCGCCGAGGAAGTAGACCGTGCCCCGCTCGGGGCCGGTGCCGAACTCCCGGTACACGGGCAGCCCGAGCCGCTCGCCGTAGAACCGCCGTGACCGTTCGGGGTCGACCGGATGCAGCAGGACCCGGCTGCTCAGTACGTGCACCATGCCCGGACTCTAAGGGGCCCGTTCCCGGGGTTACGCTGCTCCGGCACGGCCGTGAGAGTGAAGAGACGGAGAACCACCACGATGGACGCAGTTTCCGCCCGGGAACCCGGACAGCCGACCTTCCGCGACGCGGTCGACGCCGATGTGCCCGCGCTGGTGGCGCTGATCGAGTCGGCGTACCGGGGGGATGCCAGCCGGGCCGGATGGACCACCGAGGCGGACATCCTCCAGGGGCAGCGGACCGACCCCGACGGGGTGCGCCGGATCGTCGAGTCGCCCGGCAGCCGGCTGCTGGTGGTGGAGCGGGACGGCGTGCTCGTCGCCTGCTGCCAGCTCGAACACCGCGACACCGCCGCCTACTTCGGCATGTTCGCGGTCCGTCCGGAACTCCAGGGTGAGGGGCTCGGCAAGGTGATCATCGCCGAGGCCGAGCGCACCGTCCGCGAGGGCTGGGGCGTGCGCGAGATGCACATGACCGTGATCTCCGTCCGGGACGAACTGATCGCCTGGTACGAGCGGCGCGGCTACCGCCGTACGGGCGAGCTGAGCCCGTTCCCGTACGGCGACGAGCGCTTCGGCATTCCGCAGCGCGACGACCTCGCCTTCGAGCTGCTCGTCAAGGACCTCGCCACCGGAGCGGCGTAGCGGCCCGCCGCCGGTGACCGGCGGCGGGCCGGGGCGGTCAGGCGGTGAAGCGGCCGGCGCGGCGGATCTCCGGGTGGTCGGTCGTCACCCCGTCCAGCCGCAGCGCCCGGGCCAGCCGCAGATGGTCCTGGGTGTTCACCACCCAGCCGATGACCCTCAGCCCCTCCGCGTGGGCCCGCTCCGTCACCTCCAGGGTGAGGCGGCGGATGTTCAGCGCCAGCGTCGCCGCCCCCACCGCCTTCGCCCGGTCGACCACGTCGCCCTGCCAGCGGCTCGCGATGAGCACGGTCCGCACCCCCGGCACCAGGCGGGCGATCTCGGCCACCGCCTCGTCGTGGAACGACGACACCTCGACCCGGTCGGCGAGGCCGCGGCGCAGCATCACCTCGGCCAGCGCGCGGGCCGCCGCCGCGTCCTTGATCTCGGCCTGCACGGGGGACCGCACGGCGTCGAGCACCTCCTCGAAGACCGGCACCCGCTCACCCTGTCCGGCGTCGAGTTCGCGCAGCTCGGCCAGGGTCTTCTCGCTGATCGGCCCCGTACCGTCGGTCGTCCGGTCCACCTCGGCGTCGTGCATGACGGCCAGGGCGCCGTCCTTGCTCAGATGGAGATCCAGCTCGATCGCGTCCATCCCGGCGCGCTCGGCCCGGACGAACGAGCGCAAGGTGTTCTCCGGCTCGACACCCATCACCCCGCGATGTCCGATGGTGAGAAAAGACATGGCAAACCCGCTTCCGTCGAGACGTCTTCCCGGTGCGGTCTCCTACCCACCGGACGCTCCGGCATGACGCCGGCGAGGCAGTCGGAGCAAGCTCCCGCTCCTGTGGCACCACGGTCCCGGGTAATCCCGGGGAAGTCGCCACGAGTCCCGCTTTGGACAGGAAAAATCGCGGTGACCATGGGGGGTCCGCAGGATAATTTACTGAGTCCCACTTGTCTCGAAGAACCCCACATGGATACGGTTGCTTAACGCGAGGTTCTCCTGTGGAGGAAGTGACATGACGGAAATTCTTGTGCACGGCGCCGCCGGAGGCGGCATAGCTACGGATCAGCGGGTGGTCGACCACTCCGCCTGGCCCCTGCTCAAGAATGCCGTGGAGGAGATCCGGCCCTGGCAGTCGAAGGACGGCTCCATCGACTTCGAGGTCGAGGGGGCGCCGTCCCCCGAGACCGCGCGCTCCGCCGTCGACCGGGTGATCGCCGCGGTCGAGGAGCTCTCCCCGCTGCTGCCGCACGACGCCGCCTACCACCGCGCCCTGGTCGCCGACCTGCGCCGCTGGGTCACCGACGGCTTCGGCGTGCCGGACTTCCTCGACTCGCTGCTCGCCTTCCAGCCGGCCAAGGACCGCGCCGACGGACTCCAGCACCTGGTCGTCTTCGCGATGTACACGCAGAACGGCAACCCGGACCGCAACCTCGAAGCGGTCGTCCTGCGGATGGTCTGGCCCGAGTGGCTGGCCGAGCTGGAGGCGACCCGCTACGACAACCCGCTGTTCTGCGGCATCACCTTCGAGGACTTCACCTCGGGGTACGACACCAACTCCGCCGTGCTCTTCCCGGAGACCATCGCCGTGCGCGAGGCCCCCGAGCGGTTCAGCTGGGGCGGCATCTTCTGCGACCGCGAGGCGGCCCGCTTCCGCCGGGTCACCGAGGCGTCCGTCGAGCTGCTCGGCCTCGAACTGCCCGAGGACATCCAGGAGATGGTCGGCGACCAGCAGCGCTGCGAGCAGGCGTTCGTGCTCTGGGACATGGTCCACGACCGGACGCACAGCCATGGCGACCTGCCGTTCGACCCCTTCATGATCAAGCAGCGCCAGCCGTTCTGGATGTACGGACTGGAGGAGCTGCGCTGCGACCTCACCGCCTTCAAGGAGGCCGTGAAGCTGGAGGCCGACGGCTTCCCCCAGGGCCGTGACGTCCAGTACGCCGTGCTCTTCGACCGGATGTTCCGCTTCCCCGTCACCGGCGAGCGGGTCCGCAACTACGACGGCCTCGGCGGCCAGCTGCTCTTCGCGTACCTGCACAAGCACGACGTCGTCCGGTGGACCGACAACACGCTGAAGATCGACTGGGACCGTGCCCCGCAGATCACCAACCAGCTCTGCGGCGAGATCGAGAAGCTCTACCGCGACGGCATCGACCGCCCCAAGCTGGTCCACTGGTTCGCCGCCTACGAGCTGGTCTCGTCCTACCTCGCCCCGCACCCCGGCTCCCGCTGGGCCAAGGGTCCGGACGCGCTGGACCTGTCGCAGCCGCCGCGCAAGCTCGTCGACGACGTGCTTCCGGACGAGTTTCCCCTGAGCATGTTCTATGAGGCGCTCTCCAAGAAGCTGAAGAACGTGATCGCCTCGACCAAGGGGATCACCGCCGCGGATGCCGAGCGGGCAGCCGCGTGAGCGCCGGGTCTGAGGAGGCGGTGGCCATGAACGGAAACGGCAAGGGCAGCGGGACTCTCGAAGGTGCCGTGATCGCGGTCGCCGGAGCCGCGGGACCGGCGGGCCGCGCCACGCTGCTCCGGCTGGCCGAGGCAGGTGCGACCGTCGTCGCGTCCGACGCCGACGCCGCGAGGCTGGCCGAGGCGGTCGACGCCGCGCGCTACGCCCACGGCGGCGCCACCGTCACCGGCGACACGGTCGATCTGCTGGACCTCGGCGCCACCCGGGAGTGGGCGGCCCGGACCGAGAAGGAGTTCGGCCGGATCGACGGCCTGGTCCACCTGGTCGGCGGCTGGCGCGGCAGCAAGAGCTTCGCCGAGACCGACCTCGCCGACTGGAACCTGCTGGAGAAACTGCTGATCCGCACGGTCCAGCACACCTCACTGGCCTTCCAGGAGGGCCTGCAGCGAAGCGACCGGGGCCGTTACGTACTGATCAGCGCGGCCGGTGCCTCCAAGCCCACCGCGGGAAACGCGGCCTACTCCGCCTCGAAGGCCGCCGCCGAGGCGTGGACCCTCGCGCTCGCGGACGCCTTCCGCAAGGCGGGGGGCGAGGAGGGGCCGAGGACCGCGGCTGCCATTCTGGTCATCAAGGCACTGGTGCACGACGCGATGCGCGCCGAGCGCCCGACTGCGAAATTCGCGGGCTTCACCGACGTCGAGGAGCTGGCCGAGGCCATCGCCGGCGTCTGGGACCGGCCCGCCCCGGAAGTGAACGGAAAGCGCCTGTGGCTGACCCCACAACCGTAAGGACCGACGCGCGGCGCCACCACGACCCGCAGGTCCGCGGCTTCGCCAGTGACAACTACGCGGGCACCCACCCGGAGATCCTCGCCGCGCTCGCCCTCGCCAACGGCGGCCACCAGATCGCCTACGGCGAGGACGAGTACACCGGGCACCTCCAGCGCGTCATGCACAGCCACTTCGGCCCCACCGCCGAAGCCTTTCCGGTGTTCAACGGGACCGGCGCCAACGTCGTCGCCCTCCAGGCGATGACCGACCGCTGGGGTGCGGTGATCTGCGCCGAGTCCGCCCACATCCACGTGGACGAGGGCGGCGCCCCCGAGCGGGTGGGCGGCCTCAAGCTGCTCACCGTGCCCACCCCGGACGGCAAGCTCACCCCCGAGCTGATCGACCGGCAGGCGTACGGCTGGGACGACGAGCACCGCGCCATGCCGCAGGTCGTCTCGATCGCGCAGAACACCGAGCTCGGCACGGTCTACACGCCCGACGAGATCCGCGCCATCTGCGACCACGCCCACGGACTCGGCATGAAGGTCCACCTGGACGGGGCCCGGATAGCCAACGCGTCGGCGTCGCTGGACGTGCCGATGCGCACGTTCACCAACACCGTCGGGGTGGACGTGCTGTCCTTCGGCGGCACGAAGAACGGGGCGCTCTTCGGCGAGGCCGTGGTCGTCCTCGACCCGGACGCGGTCCGCGCGATGAAGCATCTGCGCAAGCTGTCGATGCAGCTCGCCTCCAAGATGCGCTTCGTCTCCGTGCAACTGGAGGCGCTGCTGGCCGGGGACCTCTGGCTGCGCAACGCACGGCACGCCAACGAGATGGCCCAGCGGCTCGCCGAGGGCGTGCGTGCGGTGGGCGGCGTGGAGATCCTCCACCCCGTCCAGGCCAACGCGGTCTTCGCCCGGCTGCCGCACGCGGTGAGCGAACGGCTGCAGAAGCGCTTCCGCTTCTACTTCTGGGACGAGGCGGCCGGGGACGTGCGCTGGATGTGCGCCTTCGACACCACGGAGGACGACGTCGACGCCTTCGTCCTCGCCCTCAAGGAGGAGATGGCGAGGCAGTAGCCGCGCACGTACGGCCTGTGGCCCGTACTCCCCGGATCTCCGGGAGGTACGGGCCACAGTGACGTTTCGGCCGGGTCAGCTCCGCCCCTTCACCTCGGCCGGGGTCGGTGCCGTACCGCCGAGGTGCGCGGGCACCCACCAGGTGTCGCCCGCGTCCTTCGGCCGCACCGGATAGGCCCGCTGGGCCGCCTCCAGCAGCTCCTGGACCCGCTCCCGCAGCCGCCGGGTGATCGCACCCGCGTACTGGTCGGCGGGGGCCTCCACCGGCTCGCCGACGCGGATGGTCACCGGTACGTGCTGGCGCTTGAAATTGCGCGGCCGCCCCTTGGTCCACAGCCGCTGCGTGCCCCACAGCGCCACCGGGACCAGCGGCACACCGGCCTCCTGCGCGAGCCGTGCCGCGCCCGACTTGAAGCTCTTCAGCGTGAACGACTCCGAGATGGTCGCCTCGGGGAACACTCCGATGACCTCGCCGGAGCGCAGCGAGTCCAGCGCGTGCGCGTACGCGGCCTCGCCCTGCTTGCGGTCGACGGGGATGTGCTTCATCCCGCGCATCAGCGGTCCCGAGACCTTGTGCCGGAAGACCGATTCCTTCGCCATGAACCGGACGAGTCGCTTCTGGGGCAGGGCCGCGAGGCCGGTGAAGATGAAGTCGAGATAGCTGATGTGATTGCTTACCAGTACCGCGCCGCCGGTCTTCGGGATGTGTTCGGAACCCTGGGTGTCGATCTTCAGGTCGAGCGCCTTGAAAAACGTGCGAGCGGCGCCGATGACCGGTCGATAGACGAGTTCTGCCATCTGGGGAAGACCCTTCTTCAGCGCCTGAGGAGGATTCTCCCGGCGGAAGTTACGCAGCCGTAGGTTTGCGGCATGGCGCCGATCGTGCCCCATGCGCGACGCGGTGGCCAGTCTCAAGGGGCTCGGGAGGCGAGATTCTCGTCACGTGCGGCCTCCGGGAATGCCCCGGTGGCCGGCGGTGCTGAGCCCTTGTGACGAACTCTGACGGGAGGCCGAGGGTGGACGGGCAGTCGCAGGTAGGACCGCTGGACGCGGCCCGGCTCGGCGCCGAACTGGGCGAGCGGGCCACGCTCGTACAGTTCTCCAGCGCGTTCTGTCAGCCCTGCCGGGCGACCCGCCGCACGCTCACCGAGGTGGCGCGCATGGTGGCGGGCGTCGCCCATGTCGAGATCGACGCCGAGGCCCACCTCGGACTCGTACGGGAGCTGGGGATCAGCCGGACGCCGACCGTGCTGGTCCTCGACGCCGACGGCCGGATCGTCCGCCGTGCCGTCGGCCAGCCGCGCACCGTCGACGTGGTCGCCGCGCTGGGACGGGTGATGTGACGGGCCGTGACGCATCTCCCACATCGCGGGACGCCCTTGACGGCACCGGCCACGAATCGTCAGTCTGACGCTATGCCGCCGGAACCCCTTCTCTACGGCCGGGCCCACGTCGATCTCGCCCGTAACGCGAGCGCGCGCTGTCCGGGTGCCTGAGCAACCACGGCCCCGTACGTCTCCACCGCAGAAGGACATCTCCATGACGGCTTCGCCCGAAATCGGCTCTCCGGTCCAGGCCTCCTCCGCACTCCTCCGCTCCGTCTTCCGTCAGCACGCCGCCGGGGTGGCCGTGATCACCGCGGCCGGTGACCGGCCGGTCGGCTTCACCGCCACCTCCCTGAACTCCGTCGCGGCCGACCCGCCGCTGATCTCCTTCGGCGCCGGAACCGGGTCCTCCAGCTGGCCGGTCCTGGCCGAGGCCGAGTACGTCGGCGTCCACATACTCGGTGAGCACCAGCGGGAGCTGGCCGCCACGTTCGCCCGCAGCGGTGCCGACCGGTTCGGCCCGTCCACCTTCTGGCGCAGCGGCCCCGAGGGGGTGCCGCTGCTCGACGGCGTACTGGCATGGCTGGTATGCCGCGTGGTGGCCCGGGTTCCGGCGGGCGACCACCGGATCGTGATCGCCCAGGCCGTGGTCGGCGACCCGGCCGGGAGCGGCCGTCCGCTCCTGTACCACCAGGGTCGCTTCAACGCTCTGCGGGACTGATTCCTCCCCGACGGCACGAGTCCGTCGTACGTTGGGCATGTCACAGGTACGCGCGCTTGCCGATGTGCCGTCCGCTGGGTGTACTGACTAGTAATATTTCCGGTCGGGGCGTCGGTCGCCCCGACCGGAATCCGCCCCTTCAGGCGCCTATGCTGCGAGCAACAAGGCAGCCCCCGGAAAAGACGATGCAGTAGGAGAGCCGGCGTGAGCTTGAGGATCGTTGTCTGTGTGAAGTATGTGCCGGATGCGACGGGTGACCGGCGTTTCGCTGATGATCTGACGGTG
>NZ_JBSFKL010000007.1:373279-373851 GCF_053598535.1 Streptomyces sp. NPDC001108 | reverse complement strand
GGAAACGCCCGGTTACATTCCGAACCCGGAAGCTAAGCCTTTCAGCGCCGATGGTACTGCAGGGGGGACCCTGTGGGAGAGTAGGACGCCGCCGAGCAATCTTTCAAGGACCCTTGGTCCCAGCGTTCACGCTGGGACCAAGGGTCCTTTTTGTTTTTGTCGAAGCGCGTCGGGTGTCCGGCTGCGTCAGAATGTCTTGTAGTACCCGATGACAGGAGTCTTGCCGATGTCCACCAACTCTCCCGACGATCGTTCGGAGCGCGAGCCGCGTCGCCGGGACGGTGGTGACCGGGGCGGCTTCGGCGGCCATCGCGACGGCCGTTCCGGCGGGCCGCGCCGGGACAACGACCGCAATGACCGTGGTGGCTACCGGCGCGATGACAGCCGGCCTTCCGGTGGCGGATTCCGTCGTGACGACCGGGACCGTGACCGCGATCGTGGCCCGCGCCGGGATGACAACCGTGGCGGCGGCTTCGGTGGTGGGTTCCGTCGTGACGACAACCGGCGCGACGACAACCGTGGTGGTGGGTTCCGCCGTGATGACAACCGGCGTGATGACAGTCGTAGCGGTG